>JANNQN010000296.1:0-11147 GCA_031400775.1 Planctomycetia bacterium
ATCAAGTTGCTGACCACTTGCCGCAGTCGCCCGCCATCGCCCTCTACCGTGAGTGGTTCGATTACGTCGACAGACAGCTCGACGCCCTGCTCTTCCGCGACGCCGGCGAACATTTCCACACTCTTGCGCACCAGGTGGTCGAAGCGCACGCTGCTGGCTTCCATCGGAAAGCGGGCCGCGTCGGTCTCCGCCAGCAACAGCAATTGATTGACGAGGATTCGCAAATGGCCGCACTGATCGGCCACCTCGCCGAGCATGTCTTGATACTCGTCGACCGAGCGATCGGAATTCAGCGTGACCTCGACGGAGCTTTGGATGGCCGCCAAGGGCGAACGCAGCTCGTGGGCCGCATTGGCCACGAATTCGCGATTCCGGTCCAAGTAGTCGCGCAGCAGGTCGAGAAAGCGATTGATCGTGTGCGAGAGCTGATCGAGCTCGTCCTGAGTGCCGCGAATCGGCAACCGCTCTTCCATGTGGCGCGGCCCTAAACGCGCGGCGGTGGCCAGGATTCGGGCCAAGGGACGCGTGGCCCGGCCGGCCAGAAAATATCCGCTGAGCGGCGCCACGAACAGAATCACCACGCTGGCGCCGGCCATCAATCGCGTCAGCTTGCCGATGTCGTTGGTCACCATCGTCGTCGACGCTCCGACGCGGACGATGTACCGCGGCAGTCCGGGCTTGATAATCTCCCGCTGTACCATCCGGTAGTGGCGGATGGCCAGCAATTGCGGTTTGTCGCCGCGTGGAAGTGCGACTTTCGTCAGATCGGGCGGCTTGCCCTGCGAGGCGATGAGCTTGCCCTTCGCGTCGAGCAATTGCACGAACAGCTCGCGATCGACGTGGCCAAGTGCCTTGCGCTCCATCTCCTTCTCGATCTGGTCCAGGCTGGGATACAAGCCCTCGACCGCCAGGACGACTTCGTAGGCGTCGTCCATCAGCAGCAGATCGTTTTCCTGCAGCAGGCTGAATCGCAGTGCCTCGCGCAGCGCCAGCAGCGTCACGATCACGATCAATAGCACGGCCGCGGTATTCCAAGCGCTAAGGCGAAAGCGGAGCGAGCTGAAAAACGTCTCAAGTCGCTCGAAGAGCATAACCGCGTCCCCGCACCGTCTGAATCACGGATTCGTCGAATCCTTTATCCAGTTTACCGCGCAGCCGGTTGATGTGCACTTCGATGACGTTGGTCGTCCCCTCCCAGTCGCTTTCCCACAGGTGCTCGCAAAGCATGCGGCGCGTCACGACCTGCCCGGCATAGCGCAACAAGAGTTCGAGCAGGCTGAATTCGGTGGGGGTCAATTCGACTTCACGCCCCTCGCGCGTCACGCGGCGTACCGCCAGATCCAGCGTGAGCTGGCCGGCTTGCATCACCGCCGGCGGACGCGTCGACGTGCGGCGACAAACGGCTTCCAGCCGGGCCATCAGTTCGAGCAGGGCAAACGGCTTGACCAGGTAATCGTCAGCGCCTGCATTCAAGCCCGAGACGCGCTCCTCCACCGAACCCAGTGCCGTGAGCACGATCACCGGCGTGCGAATGCCGGCTCCACGCAACTGGCCGATCAGTTCCAAGCCGCTCATCCCGGGCAGCATGAGATCCAACACGATGGCGTCGAACTTCTGGCCGCAGGCCAGTTCCAATCCGCGGGGGCCTTCTTTGGCCCACATGCAGCCATGTCCGGATTCGGTCAATCCCTTGCGCAAGACCTTTCCGATGACCGGATCGTCTTCGATAACCAGCAGTTCCATGACTTGTCGTCCTTTATCGCGAGCCGCGTCGATGCGCACCGAGCTCGCTTGCGCAAATGCAATTATAATCCATTAGCGGTCTCATCACCGGGTGGGTGGCGGCCCACCGTCGCTCCAGATGTTCGAATTGGCTGGCACATCAAGGGATCGACTGGTAAATTAACGTGGTGACCAGGCAGATCCGTGGGGCTCGCGTCGACCTTACCGATTTGTAATCCAGGCGGATGTGTTCGTGCTCCGGTAGCGCTTCTATACTCGTTATGTGCACGATTCCGCTTGCGTTATTTGCCGCCTCTCGAAACTAATCGCGTATCTCGCTTACGTAGCGCGAACCTCTCGGCTTGCATTCCCTGCAAGCGAAGAGTCGCCGAGCGCGTGGGTTTGGCAATTCCGACCGCTCGAATGCTTCGCGCGCAAGGCACTGGCGCTCGCACCCATCAGGCGCCCGTCCCGTCAGTTCGGCGCAACGTTCACGCAGTGGCACGACGGTCGCCGGTCCAGGCCGCCGTTTCGCGTCACCTGAAATTCCCGCAGTCCCCGAGTTAATTGAAATGGTTTCGCGAACCTTGATGGTTGCATCGACGCCTGGAATTCCGCCGCAAAAAGGCCGCGGATCGCTCTCCTCGGAGAAGGAGATCCCGCGCGGCAATCTGGCCGGATTCCGCAAGTACATCCAGTACGACGTCGTGGCCGGATTCCTCGTTTTCTTGATCGCGTTGCCGCTGTGCCTGGGGATTTCACTGGCTTGCGGCTTTCCGGCCATTGCCGGCGTGTTTACCGCGATCATCGGCTCCATCCTGACGTCGTTTCTCAGCAATTCCGAATTGACGATCAAGGGACCTGCCGCGGGCCTGATCGTGATCGCCCTGGGCACCGTGACCGAATTCGGCTTCACCGGCGGACAGAATCCGGCGGCCGACATGCAGGCCTATCGCATGGCGTTGGCCGTGGGCGTTGCGGCGGGCGTCATTCAGATTGCTTTTGGGCTGGTGCGCGCCGGCATGTTGGGGGACTTCTTTCCCACGTCGGTCGTTCACGGCATGTTGGCGTCGATCGGCATCATCATCATGCTCAAGCAATTGCCGGTCGCGATGGGTGAGAGCGCCACGGGCGGTCCGCTCGAGATCATCGGCCAACTGCCGGGAATGCTGGCCCAGGCCAATCCGGAAATTGCCCTGATCGGCGCGGTCAGCTTGTTGATCCTGTTCGGGCTGCCACTAATTCGCAACAGGTGGGCTCGCATGATCCCGGCGCCGATGATCGTGCTGATCGTGGCCGTGCCGTTGGGGATCTATTTCGATCTCTCGCACGAGCACACCTATTCGATGTTCGGACACACCTATGCCCTGGGCGAGGCCTTTCTGGTGAACGTGCCCGGCAATATGTTCCAGGCCATGGCATTTCCCGACTTTTCCGCCCTGGCGACGGTGGCCGGATGGAAGTGGGTGCTGATGTTCTCGTTGATCGGATCGCTCGAGTCGCTGCTGAGCGCCAAGGCGATCGACATGCTCGACCCTTGGAAGCGAAAAACCAACTTGAATCGCGACCTGGTCGCGGTCGGCGTGGCCAACACGGCGGCGGCGATGGTGGGCGGACTGCCGATGATTTCCGAGATCGTCCGCAGCAAGGCCAACATCGATAACGGCGCTCGTACCCGCTTTGCCGACATGTGGCACGGCGTGTTTCTACTGGGCTTCGTGGCCCTGGTTCCGATGCTCATTCACCGAATTCCCCTGGCGGCCCTGGCAGCGATGCTGGTGTATACCGGATTTCGGCTGGCCTCGCCCAAGGAGTTTCTCAACGTCTACAAGATTGGTCGCGAGCAACTCGTGATCTTCGTGGTCACGATCGTTGGCGTGCTGGCCACGGATCTGTTGATCGGCATCGCCATAGGCATCACTGTCAAATTCGCGATACACATGTTCAACGGCGTGCCGCTGGCGTCGCTGTTCAAGCCGTTTCTCGACGTCGAAACGCGCGACGACAACACGGTCGTGATCTCGGCCCGCGGATCGGCCGTGTTCACCAATTGGCTCCCCTTCAAGCGTCAGATCGAGCAGTTGGGGTTGATCGAGCACAATAACATCGTGCTGGATTTTTCGGGCACGAAGATGGTCGACCACAGCGTCATGGAACGGCTGCACGAGATGGAGATGGATTTCGAGCAGGCCGGGCTGCAATTCGAAGTGCTAGGCCTGGATTCGCATCAACAGTTCTCCGCGCATCCGCACTCCGCGCGGCGCCGCCGGCTTTCGCGTATTCGTCGCGTCACGATCGTGGCCGAAACCGAGTTGGAGCGCGAATTGACCGATCGTTGCATCGAGCTGGGGGCCTCGGGCTATACCTCGATCCCCTGCCGCGGCGCCGGCCGCCGAGCAACGCAGCCGGGCGGCGTAACCACCAACTCGCGGGTGCGGATCGAAGTCGTCGTGCCGACCGAGATCGCGGAGTTGATTCTCGACTACATCCACCGCGAGATTTCGCTCGAGCACCCGGTCACGGCCTGCATCGAGACCGTCGAGGTGCTCAGACGCGACCAGTTTTAATCGAATTGCGTGCCGCTCGCTCGCGTTATCTGGGCCCGTGGCCCGCCAATCGTCCCTCCCCCGCGACGCGCCGACCCGATATAATCCATCGTCGGCCGCCCCGGTTTCGGCCCTTTGTCTCGCTGTCGTCCCACCCGGACCCTGCAAAAAGGATCACCATCATGGACAAGGAACTCACCGATCGGTCCGAGGCCATTTTGCGGCGGATTGTTCAGTTGCGAGACTCTCTTTGACCATGCGGGCAAACAGTCGCAAGCCGCGGCCATCGAGGGCAAGATGGCCGAGCCCGGTTTTTGGAATATCCAGGAAACCGCGCAGGCCACGATCGCCGACTTGAAGTCGCTTGGCGCCATTCTCAAACCGCTCGACGAGGCCATCTCGGCCGCCGCCGATTTGCAAGCGCTGGTCGAAATGGCCGACGAGGATCCGTCGCTGGTGGGCGAAGTCGGGGTCGAGCTCGATCGGCTCGAGTCGCTGGTCAACCAGTTGGAACTCAAGGGCCTGCTCAACGGTCCCTACGACGCCAAGGGGGTCATTATGACCATCAACGCCCGCGACGGCGGCACCGACGCCAACGACTGGGCCGAGATGCTCTTGCGGATGTACATCCATTGGGCCCAGAAGAATGACTATACGGTCGAGATTCTCGATCGTCAGGACGACATCGTGGCCGGCATCCAGAGCGCGGCTTTGGCGATTCGCGGGCCGATGGCCTACGGCTACTTGAAGGGCGAAACCGGCATGCACCGCCTGGTGCGGATCAGTCCCTTCAACGCCGAAGGTAAACGCCAGACCAGTTTCGCCGCGATCGATGTCTCGCCCGAGATCAGCGACACGGTGGATATCGAGCTGCGCGACGAGGACATTCGCGAGGACGTGTTTCGCGCCAGCGGCGCCGGCGGGCAGCACGTCAACAAGACGTCGAGCGCGATCCGCTTGACGCACCTGCCCACGAATATCGTCGTGCAGTGCCAAAACGAGCGATCGCAACACAAGAATCGGGCTACCGCGCTCAAGATGCTGCGGGCCCGCCTGGCCCGCATGGAAGAGGAGAAACGCGAAGCCGCGCAGTTCGCCAAGTACCAGGAAAAAGCCAAGACCGGCTTTGGTTCGCAGATTCGCAACTATTTCCTGCATCCCGATCAACGCGTGAAGGACACTCGCACGGGTTACTACGTGGGCAGCTTCCAGAGCGTGCTGGACGGTAACATCGATGGATTCCTGGACGCCTACTTGCGGTGGCGCGTCGCCTAGCGAGCGCTATTCGGGCAGGAGCCGGGTGGCACTGCTGGCTTGCCCAGCAGTGTTCCCTTGTTGACCTGCTGTGAGGCCTCAATGTGCGATTGTTCGTTGCGAGCTGGCAATCGTCGACCAGTTCGATGTAGCGACTGACTGACGATTCATTCTGCAAGGGCGACGAAGGGAAGCACTGCTGGACGAGTACGCCAGCAGTGGCACCCGGCGGGCAGCAATCGTCGCTGAATTTAGACGAACGATGGTTTGATTATTCTTATGGAACGCTGGCTCGCTATTGTTGCATACCGGTGTGAAGTCGCAGGCACGCCGAATGATTCAATTGATATTCAGGTCCGCTATTTCGAAGCGGAATCAGAAAAAAAAATAGAAGCGCGGCTAAAGGAGCAGCCGATTTGCTCGTACGCGAACAACAATGGGGAACTCGTAACTTGGCCGCTAGTTGGCGTGCTTGCCGCAGAACCGTTCTCGCACGAACCGGATGGTTCCGAAGTAGTTGGCTTCATCACCGGATGCCACGAGTTCGTGAAATGGACTGGTGGTGCGCCCCAGGATCGGCCGAATTTGGATCAACCATCAACTTAGGACACTACCGGAAAGAAGCACTGCTGGACGAGTACGCCAGCAGTGGCACCCGGCGGGAGCGGCAAAAAGCTTGGGCACGAACCGCGATCAACTGCTGGAGAGCGACCGCCTGCGGGTGCGATTTTGGTTTTGGAAAGACCGCTACGCGCACCAAGTATGGCTCGCCGTTGGGGGCGAGTGGATTGCAGTTCTCGCCAGCGTTGAGGGTTCGCCCAGCGAAGATTGGCCGGCCAGTCCGCCGCTGCAATCGCTGCACTTCGAGCATCTTGGCATGGCCAATCCGTCGGCGCTGCTGGTTGGAATGGCGGGAAAAAGTCACTGGTCGGCGAGCATCGAGCTCGATCCGACGGGAAACTGCGCGCGGTTCGACATCGCCTGCCGGGTCCGCGGCGCGATCAAGCCGATACTCGCCAGTACGTATCGGGCGATGCCCGGTGTTTCGGCGCTGAAGACGAGGGACGGTAAAATCGAGTTTCGCGCGACGCCGCAGGGGAATGAGTCGTTGGAGTTGGCATCGCCCGACGCGCCGCCGCGGGCGAGCGCTGAAGTCGTCGAGGGGGAAGTTCGCATTGTTGCTGACGACCCGGCCGAAAGCGATTTGTCGCGGACCGTTCGCTGGCGGTATACGCTGCGCGCCATCGACGGTCCAACGGCGCCAGATCGCTGAGCGAAGGCCCTTCTTCCGAGCCCTGCTGTTCTGGCGTTTTCGAGCCATGTTTGCTACGCTGAGCGGCTGTCATTTTTTTCGTACATTGAGGCGGAAGGACAGGTGCTTGTGAAGGCCGATCTCATTCCAACGAAGATGCGCCGCGAGGATTTGCCGGCCGGAGACGTACTGTGCAATCATTGTTCGGCCAAATGCTGCCGCTATTTCGCGCTACCCATTGAAGAGCCAACGGTCCGCGAGGACTGGGAGTTTGTCCGCTGGTACCTGCTGCACGACGCGGCCACGGTATTCATGGAGGAGGGCGACTGGTATTTGTTGGTGCATACCGAGTGCAAGCATCTGCAGAGCGACAATCGCTGCGGAATCTATCACGATCGCCCCTTGATTTGTCGCGACTACTCTACGAATGACTGCGAGTACGAGGACGATTGGCTGTACGATCGGTATCTGGAAACCGCCGAGCAGGCGGCCGAATACGCCGAAGCGATTTTGCCTCGCGAGAAGGGCCAGGACATCCGCAGCCGCAAACCGCCCTTGTTGCCCGTGCTGGCCATGTAGGCTCGCGTTGATTCTGTATAGGCGCTGCCCGCACACGCGCTCGGCGCGATTGACATGCCCGTGCGACCAGCGTGCCCCGGCGAGCGGAGAATTGGATTCCAGTGAGCGACATCAAGCGTATCGAGCCGAGAACGCTCAAGGGCTTTCGCGATTACTTGCCCGAGGCGATGATCCCGCGCGAGTGGCTGATCGACACGGCGCGTCGCGTTTATCGGTCGTACGGCTTCAGCCCCATCGACACGCCGGCACTGGAATATCTGGAGATCCTGACCGGCAAGGGAAGCGAGGAGACCGACAAGCAGCTCTACAAATTTCAGGATCACGGCGAGCGGTGGGTGGGACTGCGGTTCGATCTGACGGTGCCGCTGGCTCGGTTCGCTGCCCAGCACATCGGCCAATTGGGCACGCCGTTCAAGCGCTATCACATCGCCAGCGTATGGCGGGGCGAAAACACGCAGCGCGGCCGCTACCGCGAATTCATGCAATGCGATTTCGACACCATCGGCACGCATGCCCCGGCGGCCGACATCGAAACGACGCTCGTCATCCACGACCTGTTCCAGGCCCTGGGCGTGGGCGATTTTACGATCCGCGTCAATAATCGCCTCGTGCTCACGGGGATGCTCGAGCGATTCGGCCTGGCCGACAAAGCCACGGCCATCCTCCGCGCGTTGGACAAGCTGGCCAAAGTTGGCCGCGACAAAGTGGCGCTGGAATTGACCGAGTCGGCCGGCGCCACCCGAGAGCAGGCCGACAGCGTGCTGCGGCTTTCCGAGATTGGCGGCACGAACGAGGAGGTTCTGGTGGAACTGGAGCGACTTGTGGGCGACAGCCCCGCCGGCCAGGACGGCGTGGCCCGGCTGACCGAACTGCACCAGGCCGTGCTGGCGGCCGGCGTCGAGCCGGCACGCGTGCAGATCACGCCCTCGATCGCCCGCGGACTCGACTATTACACGGGCACGGTTTTCGAGACCTTTTTGGATCGGCTGCCGGGGATCGGCAGCGTCTGCTCGGGCGGACGATACGACAACCTGGCGGGCTTGTACACCAAGGAAGAACTGCCGGGCATCGGCGCGTCGCTGGGTCTCGATCGGCTGCTGGCGGCGATGGAGGAACTGGGGTTGGTGCAGAAAGTGAGCACGCCGGCGCCGGTGTTCGTGGCCTACTTTGACGCGGCCCGCCTGCACGACTACTTGCGGCTTGCGGCAAAAATTCGCGCCGCCGGCGTGGGCGTCGAGTTCTATCCGGAACCGAAAAAATTGGGCCAGCAGCTCAAATACGCCGATCGCCGCGGCTTTCGGCTGGCCGTGATCGCCGGCGAAAACGAATTCGCCGCCGGCACGTGCCAAATCAAGGATTTGAGAATGGCCCAGAGCACGACCGTGCCGCTCTCCGGGGTCGCTCAGGCAATCGCCGAGATGCTGTTGGAGAGATAAGCAGCTCTTCAGAGGATTGGGAACGATGCCTCCGGCGGGCCGGGAAGCCCCGGCAGGCGATATACGGAGGTGTCCGCCGTCCTCCAACCCCCAGCCGCCAAACCCCAGCCCCCGATTTGCCATTTTCCTCCAGGTTGGGGTAAACTTACGGCACGATGGCCAAGCGCGATAATCATTACGAGGCCGCATTCGAGGGTTACTTGCGGGCCCGACAGGTGCCCTACGTCGCCGTCGACGAGACCAAGCGCAGCCGCTGGTCGGGCGGCACGATCAAGAGCCTGGATTTCATCGTCTCGCCCCCGGGCGAAGTTTCCTGGCTGGTCGACGTCAAGGGGCGGCGGTTCCCTTCCGGCGAACAGCGGCAATACTGGAAAAACTGGTCAACGCGCGATGACCTGGTGAGCTTGGCACGGTGGGAGCGGCTGTTCGGCGAACGGTTTGGCGGTCTGTTTGTTTTTGCCTATAAGGTGATCGGCGATCGCGCTCCGCTGCCGGCCGAGTCGCTGTTCGAGTTTCGCGGCGGGTTGTACGGCTTTGTGGGAATTCGGCTGCGCGAGTACGCCATGCACGCCCGGCCGATTTCCGCACGCTGGGACACGCTGGCGATTCCTACGCATCACTTTCGACAGTTGGCCGCGGGCATCGACGAGTTTCTGGAAGATCCGGCTATATGCCTGGGCGAGAAGATGGTGCCTGGGCGAGGAGTGAACGATGAATAGCGTGCGAGCGATTTTGACGGCGATTTTGACGCGGGGGCGGCACTTGTTTTACCGCTTTGCGCCGGTCGTGCTGGCCGCCTATCTGTGGTTGCTTACCTCGCCTGTGGCGCTGGCCGCCAAGAAGAAGGCGGTCGAAGCGGCGCCTACCAAGAGCTATACGATGCCCTACTTCATCGTCATCGTGCTGGTGGGCGTGGGACTGATGACCGTGATGCGCCCCAGCAGCCGGCTCGACCAGCCGCTTGACATGAACAAGAAGGACGAAAAGGAAGAATCATAGGCCACGGGGCGCAAGTCGCCCGGGCCATTTCTTCAATTCATCGCCCCGGCGCTCACCGCCTAGCCAATCACTGCCTCGCCACGTGCTTCGTGTCCAGCGCGATTTTGTGCAGCCCTAGCGAGCCGAGCATGTCGATGACCTTGACCACTTCGCCGTAGGGAATACTCTTGTCGGCGGCCAGGAACGTCTCGGGCTTGTCTTTGCCTTTGCCCAAACCGCTGACAAAAGCGCGCAGGCTGGCTTCGTTGGTGGGCGTGGCGTTCAGATAGAGTATCACCTCGCCCGACTCTTCGCGCCGCAAGAACAAATGCAGCGGCAGGTCCTCGGTCGTTCCCATCGCGGCGTCGGTGGTCTCGGGCAGATCGACCTTGATTGGGGCCGATCCGACGATGGCCGGCACCGTGATCATGAATACGATCAATAACACCAACACCACGTCGACCAGCGGCACGACGTTGATGTCGCTAAGCGTCGAGATTTCGTCTTCGTCGAACGCCGACGCGGAACCTGCCATCGGAATTTCCTAAGTGTGAGTCGCTTGGGGAGTGGCAGGATTGCCAGGCTTCTTGTCGTAACGCAGGCTGGCCAATACCTGGTGAGCGAGCGAATCGACCTGGGAAAGAGTCATGCGGACTTTGCGTTGCAGAACATTGAAGGCGACCACGGCCGGAATGGCGACGAACAGACCGAATGCCGTGGCGATCAGGGCCTCGAAAACGCCACCCATCACGGCGTTGGGATTCGCACCACCGGCGGAGTCGGCCGTCAGGTCGTGGGCCGCCTTGATGATCCCCAGCACCGTGCCCAAGAGGCCGACGTAGGGGGCGTTGCTGCCGATCGTCGCCAGGATGTTGAGCCGGGCCTCGAGCATGGGCTTCATCTGGGCTTTGGCGCTGAGCATGGCCTCGGCGCAGGCCTGGGCGCCCCGTGCCAGGGCCGACAGCCCCGCCGCGACCACGACGCATTGAATCGCGTCGCTCTCGGCGACCAGCGTCCAGGCGCCGCGAATGTCGCCGGCCCGCAGAAACTGGTCCAGTTGAGCCGACAGGTCGTCGCCGTCGACCCTAGTCCGCCGCAGGTACAAAACCCGCTCGACGATCGTCGCCACGCTGATGAAGTTGATCAACAGCAGCACCCACAGCACCCACTCGCTGCCAACGAACGCGACCTTCAAGAACAATTGAGTCAACATGCCGAGATCCCTTTGGCCAATCCACCCCCAAGCCGCCCAAAAATCGACCCGCTAGGGCCATTATAGCTTGGCTTTCTACCGTGGATATGGCAGCCGGGCTCGGTCTGCTATCGGGATAACCTGCGGCGATCTCCCCGCGCGGCCAATCGAACCGCCGCGCCCTGGCG
>JANNQN010000297.1:0-7427 GCA_031400775.1 Planctomycetia bacterium
AGTGATGTCCCCTTTTCTTCTCGCCGTAATCAGTGATGTCCCTTTATCCGCCCCTTTATCCGCCCCGCTCTATGACGGCGGATTTGTTGCGCGAAGACGATGATAACGCCAACGCCGAACAAAATCAGGGCTCCGGGCTCGGGAACCAATTGAACATTGTCGATCCCGTCAACGTCCAAGGTGGGACCGTCATTGTGTACGGCCTCAATGCGAATTTGCAGGGACGTGACGTTTGCCAAAACCGCGTTCCAAGTCCCACTATTTATCGACCAGTTAGCGCTACTGATTGGTGCTGAGAATGTGGTCCAACTGGTTTGGTGAAGCGCGCCGAAGTAGGTAGCGCCGCCACCCGGCCCCGCAATCGTGGCACTAGCGTTCACTATGTCGGGGGCATCCCCCATGCTCACGATGATGTGGTCCCACTTGAGCACACCGATGCCGTCCAGTGTGGACCAGTTCCCCAGAAACGTGGCCGGGGCCACAAGGAACCCATCGCCGCCCGCTCCTGGAATGTCATCGAATCTGGCGAAACCGAGTGGATTCCCACCAGCCGCTGAATGGGAAAGCGAGCCGCTACCGATTGCCGTCCATCCGTCCAAACCCGCATTGAAGTCGCTGACAACAGCGGCCCGGCCCGGCGTATGGAATGCAATCAGGAACGCACACAGAAGCAATATGCGGACAACCACAGGGGGAACCTCCAAAGGGCGAAAGAGTGAAGACCGTATGTACCGGACTAGACGAGGCTACGGCGTCGGTACATTAGCTAGCTGGTCTTCGTATTGCCTTTTGGAGTGAGTACGCCGCCCCTCTCTCGGATAAGCTACTCACCGCTAATGTTGATGTCAAGAGTTTTTAGGGACTAACGCAACCATCACCTCACGGACAGCCTTGGAAAGCCGGGGCCATGCGGCTACAATCTGGGCCAAATCGTTTGTGTCAAATTCTGTGTCAACGGACCCCAGAGACGCTTGATTTCCCGACGGATTTTGCGATAAGTGGGGAAAGGTGGGGAAAAGGGGACATCTCTGATTGTTGAGCCAGGACGGAAATCAGTGATGTCCCCTTTCCTCTCGTCTCGATGGAATTGGCCCGTCCAGTAGGTCATGCCTTGGCATGACGAGGCCGTCGCCACGTCCCGACTGATGAATATAGGCTGTCATGCAAAGGCATGATGCATCAGCGTTCTTCCCGCGAGATCGAACCTTCGTCTTCTTGCCGCCGAGCGGCGATCACGTGCGCGACGATGGATTGCATCTGGTGCTCGTCGGCGAACGGCGAGAGCACATACGACTTGAGCGCCACGATCGGGTCGCCGAAATCCGTCTGCCGGTAACAATTCGTGAGCGAGATCGCCACGCCTTTGCCGGCCAGGGCCTCGGCGTGGACGCGCCGAAAGATGCGGCGATTGTACTCGTTGTACGCCAAGAGCTGCTGCCGAAAACCCTGATCGCTACGTTCGAGGTCTTTGACCTGAAACGTGTCAACGCCGTCGGGATAGGCTCGAAACAGCGTGACCGGCCCCAGGTTCTCGCCGTTGAGCACGGTCAAATTCGGATGCGACTCGATCAATTCGCGCAGCACTTCGGCCATCTCGACCGCGTGTCCCAACAGCGTGCGATAGCCCTCCTTGCCGAACAACAGCAAGTTGGCCAGCGCCGCCATCGGCCCGATGCCGCTGCGCGTCGTTTCCAGCGTGTACATGCCCGGATGGTGCTCGCCCGACTGGTACAAGTACGGCATAACCTCATGCCCGCGGGCAATCAGATCGAACTCGCCGGCGTCGCGCACCAGCACCAGCGACGACACATAGGGCGTGTAGCCGGTCTTGTGAAAGTCGATGCCGATCGAATCGGCGAGCCGCAAATGAACCATTTCGTGCTGCACGGCGGCCAGCGCCCGCACGGTCCGCCCCCGAAAGCCCAGGGGGTTTTCCAGGAAGCTGTAGTCGTTGAACACGCTCCAAGCCCAGCCGATCACGGCGTCGGCGTGTACGTGGGGCAAATACGGCAGGGAGAATTCCTGAGCCAGGCGGCGCCGCAACGCGTCGATCTCGCGCAGATCGTCGACTCCGAACGCATCGGTCGAGCCCATCGTGGCCACGATCGCGGCGATCTTCTTGCCGCTGGCCAGCGCCGCCCGCGCCGCCTGCTCCAGCGCCGCCAGATCGATCGAGTTGTCCAGATGCGTGGGAATCGAAATGACGTTGTCCTGTCCGATGCCCAGCCAGCTTGCCACGGTCAGGCAGGAGTAATGACTCTGGCCCGATGCCAGGATGACGGTCGGCTCGTTCAAGCCGGCGCGAAGTGAGCCGGGCGAGGCTTTTTCCAGCCCGATCTTGACGCCATACAACATTCCGCCGGTGCCGCCGAATGTGAACACGCCGCCGGCTTGCTTAGGATCATAGCCCACCAGCTCGGCGACCATCGCGGTCACGCGCACCTCGGCCTCGGAGAACAGCCGGCCACTTTCGTCGCTGCACAGATTCGGATTGTAGAGCAGCGGCAACAACACCCCGATCACGCTGGCAATCGACGGATTGGGCACGACGTTGATCTGGCTTTGCGGATGCCCCCAGATGAACATGCCTTGCAAGTAGGCGACCAACTCGGGAATCACCGCTTCGAGCACCCGGCCCCGCTCGTCGACCTGGCCCTGTCGAGCGAGGGAGTAGTTGGGCTCGGTGGGGCGCCCCAAGATCGGCGCCTGCGATTTTAGCGCGTCGACCTGGTCGAGCGCTCGGAGGATCGAAAACACGACGTAGCCGTCGTGAACCGGATTCGAGACCGGCTGCGGAAAGGCTTGGCGGAGCGACTCAAGCAATTTCTGGTAATGCACCCGCGAACCTCGCTCAGGCTGTCTGTCGGCGTTGGCGAATCTGGTCGACCGTGACGGCCGCGATGATGATCGAACCGATAATGATTTCCTGAATCGGATTGGGTTGCCTGAGCGCCGTACAGCCGCTCGAGATCACCTGCATGATCAGGGCGCCGGTCAACGTGCCCAGAATCGAGCCGCGCCCGCCGCTCAAGCTGCCTCCGCCGATTACCACCGCGGCGATGATCGGCAGCTCTTTGCCCGTGCCGGAAGTCGGGTCGCCCACCGTCAAGCGACTGAACTGAAACAATCCGGCCACGCCCACGAAGAATCCGGCGATCGTATAAACGGCAATTCGCGTGACCCATACATTGATGCCGCACAAACGGGCCGTCGATTCGTTCGATCCGATGGCAAATACGTGCCGCCCAAAAACAGTGTATCGCAGCACGGCCGACACAATGATGGCCAGCAGCAGCACCAGCCACACGCCCGGGGCAAACAGCATCCACTCGTGCTGCACCCGCGGGCTGAGCAGTTCGCGCATCCACTCGGGAACCTGGGCCGGAAAAGGCCGGACCATCGTGTTGTTGCCGATGATCTTGGCCAGTCCCAGATAAATCGTCATTGTGCCCAGCGTGACGATAAACGGCACAACGCGCAGGCGGCTGATCAGCGTGCCGTTGCAGAATCCGGCCAGGCAACCCGTGCCCAGGGCGGCCGCCACGGAAACGGCCGGCGAATAGTTTTCTCGCAGGAACCAAGCCAATACCGTGGCGCACAGGGCCATGGTCGTGCCGGCCGACAGATCGATGCCGGCGGAAATGATGATCATCGTCATGCCCAGCGCGGCGACGGCCACGGTGGCCGACTGCACCAGCACGTTTTGGGCATTCTTGAGCGTCGCGAATCGGCCGCCGTCGGTTTGCAGGTTGTCGGCGATCGTGAACACGCCCACCACGAACACTAGCGCCAGGAACGGACCCAGCACGTTGCGCAGCAAATCGCCGCCACGCTGGGCCAAGGGCAACGCCGGTTGCAGGTTGTTGGATGCCATCACAACGCAGGTTCCACGCCCAAGGCACAACTCAAGATGGACGACGATGTCCACTGGTCGGCCGGTCGAATTTCGCGCACGCGGCCGCGGGCCATCACGGCCACCCGATCGCACACGCTCAACAATTCGGAAAAGTACGAACTGACGAAGATAATCGCTTTGCCTTCGGCCGCCAATGCCGCCATCAGCCGATAGATCTCAGCCTTGGTGCCCACGTCGATGCCCCGCGTCGGCTCGTCGAGCAACAGCACGTCGGCATCCTGGTGCAGCACGCGGGCCAGGGCCACCTTTTGCTGATTCCCGCCCGAAAGGTGCTCGACCTGTTGCTCGGGCGAGCGTGCCTTCACGCTCAGTTGGTTCATCCAATGTTGAACGGCCGTGCGGCGCCGCCGCAGATTCAGCCAGCCGAGCCGGCTGTAAGGACCCAACCGGCTGTAGGTGACGTTGTCGGCGATCGATTCGCGCTGCGCGAGCCCTTCGCCCTTGCGATCTTCCGAGACCAGGCCGAGCCCGGCGCGAATCCGCGCTCGCGGCGTGGCCCGTGGAATTGTGCCAGCGACGCGCACGGTGCCACTGCGCACCGGATCGAGCGCGAGCAGACATCGTAACAGCTCGGTACGGCCCGCTCCCACCAGTCCGGCCACACCCAGGATCTCGCCGCGTCGCAATTCGAAGGAGACATCCCGGGGCGCGACAGGGCCGGTCAAGGCATCGAGAGAAAGGATGACCTCGCCCGGCGTGTGCGCGACGCTGGGAAACAGCTCGTCCACACTGCGGCCTACCATGAGCGCTATGATCTGGCTCTCGCTCACTCCGGCCAACTCACCGCTGCCGGCCGCCGAGCCGTCGCGCAGCACCGTGTAGCGATCGGCGATCCGCCGGACTTCTTCGAGGAAGTGGCTGATGTAGATGATCGCGATCCCCGACCGCTTGAGTTTCTCGATCACGCGGAACAGGCATTCCACGTCGTGCTGCGTGAGCGAGCTGGTCGGCTCGTCGAAGACGATCACTTTGGCTTCGATGGCCAGCGCGCGGACGATCTCGACAACCTGCTGGTCGGCGACCGACAAATCGCCCACCGGAATGTCGATCGGCAGATCGTGGCGGCCCAATAGCTCCAGCGCCTGGCGCACGCGCTGCCTTTGGGCGCCTATGCGGACTACGCCAAAGTTGCTCAGCTCCTCGCCCAGCATGACGTTCTCGACGGCACTCAAATGCGGGGCCAGATTCAATTCTTGATAGATCATGGCCACGCCAGCCCGCCGGGCGGCTTGCGGACCCGAGGGCGCGTACGGCAAGCCGGCCAACTCCATCTGCCCGCCGTCGGGTGCGATGGCGCCGGAAAGAATCTTCATCAGCGTGCTCTTGCCGGCGCCATTTTCGCCGATCAAGGCCAGCACTTCGCCGCCGCGCGCTTCGAGCGAAACACCGCCGAGCGCGCGGGTGGCCCCGAAGCTCTTGCTCACATCGGACATCCGCAACAGCACACCTGGCATGCGATTCGAGCGTCCTTATTAGCTGTTTCAAAACCGCCGGGGACTGTCCCGATTTTGCGCAGTCCGCGGAGCAAAATGGGACTGTCACCTTCTCCGTGGCGGTTTTGAAACAGCTTCTTAATCCGCCTGTTCGGGGTTGAGCAGTTTTTGAATTTCCGGCGCCGCCATGTTTTCCGGCGTGGCCATCACCTCGCCAGTCGGAATCCGCCGGTCGACTTTTTCGCCCCGCAAGCTGGCCACCAACGTCTTCACACCGAGGTAGCCCATCGCGAGGGGATCTTGCAGCACCAGGCCGTGGATCTTTTTATCTGCCAGGCCTTGAACCAGTTGCGGCCCCGGATCGAAACCGATGAAGATCACTTTGCCGGCCAGGCCCTCCTGCTCGAGCGCGGCCAGCACGCCCATCGTGTCGGGCTCGCATACGGCAAAGAAAGCATTCACCTTGTCGCCGAACTGATTGCACAGCTCGAGCGCCTTGTTCTGTGCCTGGATGGCGGTCGTGCCCGAGTATTGGTCGTCGGAGAGCATGACCATGTCGGGAAATTCCTTCTTCAGGGTTTCCAGGAAGCCTTGCTCTCGCGCCTCGGTGCTCTCGCTGCCGACATTGTAGCGCAGCAGAATGACGTTGCCCTTGCCGCCGGTGCGCTTGCCGATCTCGCGAGCCGCTAGCGCCCCGCCGTTGTAGTTGTCGGTGGCCACGTAGCTGACCGTCACGGATTCGTCGGCCAGACCGCTGTCGAAGATCACGGTGGGAATGCCGGACTGCCGGGCATGGACAACCGAGGGAATCAGCGCCATGGCATCCAACGGCGCCAGCACGATGCCGTCAACGCCCTGGGCCACGAAATCCTGGACCACGTTGATCTGGCCTTCGCGATCGTTCTCGAGCAGCGCGCCTTTCCATTGAATCTCGACGCCGATGCCTTGCTCGTTGAGTTCGCGCGCCGCCTTAAGAGCGCCGGCGTGGACCGACTTCCAGAACACGTGTGTCGTGCCCTTGGGTATCACGGCGATCTTGAAGGCTTTTTTGCCTTCGCCCGCGGCTCCGGCGGCGCCGGAATCGGCCCGATTGCAGCCGGCCACGAGTGCGATCGCCCACAGGACCAGGACGTAGCGGTGCATGCGGCGAGTCCCCAGTGAACGAACGTCGGATGAATCGAGGCTCTGGTTAGACAGACTACCCAGGCCATCGGCTCAGCGATACGCGCGTGCGACCAAAAAATGCGGAAAGCGGCTAATTGCGACGGCCGTTGCCGCCGCGCGGAGCGCCGCGGCCCGAAGAACGCCCGCGTCCCCGCCCTCGCGGTTGACTGGCCTTGGGGTTCTTGGCGCGCGTTTCCATATTCACGGCAACGATGTAGCCGATCGCTTCTTCCCAGGCAGGAATCGCCCGATGGCTATTCTTATCGCCGACCGCATCGGCCGCGTCGTCGTCTTCTCCCAAGGCCCCGTCGTCCAGGGAATCGTCGTCCAAGGAGTCGTCGCCCAACGCATCGTCGTCCAAAACTTCGTCGCTCTCCAGGGCGGTCAGATCGTCCTCGGGTTGATCGTCGTCATCCTCGGCGTCCGCCTCGCGGGCAGGCTCTCGTGAGACCTCGCTCTTAGCCTCCGAACCGCGCTCGCCGCGAGTGCCTCGGCCGCGTCCCGATCCACGGCGACGCCGCCGTTTAGGTCGGCCCTTGCGCTCGGAATCATCGTCCGGGGGAGTTTCTCCAGTCGTCTCCTCGGCGGCCGGCACGTCGTCCAGCGCATGAAACTCTTCTCGCTCGGTGGCCTCGAAGTCATCGGCGCTCGACTCGAACGGCGATTCAGACGATTCCCGTGTCTCGCCGACCTGGCCCTCGGGCGACTCGTCGCCGGCCACGTGGTCGCGCTTCGAGCGTCTGCCGCCACGACGGCGACGACGGCGCTTGCGTCCGGTTCGCTCTTCCTGAGGCTGGTCCGAGGAGCCGGCCGACTCTTCGCTCTCGGCTGCTTCGGCCTTGAGGATTTCGGCCAACGGGTCTTCGTCGAAGAGGAAGTCTGGCTCGTCGACTGGTTCCGGTCGCTGCCGCGCG
>JANNQN010000298.1:0-5113 GCA_031400775.1 Planctomycetia bacterium
GCTTCGGCCCTGACGGCTCCGGCGTTGACGAGTTTGCAGGGCGGAGTGCCGCGTTGGCTCTCCAACCGGATCGAGACGATCGACCTGAATTCTGGTGCCCCGGCCCGGCTGTTCCAGTACTTGCACGACGCGAACACGCTCCGGTCGCGGGCTTTGCTCCAGAAGTTCAATGCCGTGACAGACGCCTTGGGTCTGGACGATGAACTACTGGAGTCGCTGATTGCCGACCTGAAATAGCAAGTAGACGGCGTGGACCTGTTACCTACGCACGAGCTTGCGATTCGGCCGCGCTCACACGCGCAATCGCTCCGATTCGAGGCGTCCGGTGATGAACTCCATGGCCCGCGCCGCCATGCGATTGTAGTACTCGAATCCGTGACCGCCGCCGGTGGTTTCCAGATCGCACTCGTAGGGAATGCCGAGGGCCGACATTTTCATGCGCAATCGTTCGGCGCTCTCGTGCCAGCGGCGGTCAGACGGATCGCAGGCGAACCACACGCTGTGCGGCCAATTCAAGGGATGAACGTGAAGCGTCGCCGTGTCTTGGCGAGCCGCTTCGGCATCGGCGTACATCAGCGGCAGCGTTTCATCCTCGTCCTCTTCCAGCCGCAAGTGGTAATCGATTGCCGGCGAAATCGCCGCCGCGACCGGAAACAATCGCGGATGCTTGAACGCCATGCGCAGCGCCCCCTGCCCTCCCATGCTCGTCCCCAATAGCGCAATCTGGGGCGGCCGGACCTGCCAGTGCTCGGCGATCCAACTCAGAACGTTGTCGACGACGTACCGCTCGGCCGTGATCTTGGCGTCAAATTCCTCGCAGATCCTGTCGGTCCACCAACTGCGCGCGGTGCGCGGGCAAACGACCCGCAATCCGTGCCGGTCAAATTCGCGCACAAAGGCCGGCTTGTCGTGCAGGCGATTCAAATGCACGCCGTGCAAATAGATGACCACGTAGCCGTGCGGACTCACGCGCGGAGGCTCATAGATCTCGCACGCGTGCGAGGCTAACTCGATCTCGGACCAATTGCCGGCTGCGTCTGTCACGATATCCGCGAGCTCGTTTGGTGGAAGGGTCGAAATACACACGCGACTCAAGTTTATCGGCCGCCGCGCCATTCGCCCAGTGACGCGACGACGGCTCGGTTTGGTACTTGCCGCAAAAACCCGGCGTTTCCGGAGTATTTCTGGCGAGCTTCGGAGGGCCGACCGTGCCGATTGTGACGGACATGCGGTTCGTTGAGCTCTCGTTGCTTAGGTTCCAGGGCGCGCAACATGCTAGATTTCACAGCCGACCTTCGACCTCAAGGATGTGGTCATTTCTTTGGCTAGCCCGCACGTCGCCCCGGTAGCCGAAAAAACAATCGAGACGCTCATGAAAGCGGATATCAAGACGTCGTCAACGGACGACTTAGGTACGCCGTGTTTCTCCGCCAGCGCCGCCCCTCGCGAGGCCGACAGGGCCAACCAGGCGAGGCAGTCTTTCTTCGACGAGGCCGGCCGCGAACGTCGCACGCCGTCAAAGGGACCTGCTGCCCCCGGCCGGCAACAACTCGGCCCCCGCTCGGCACAAGACTCCGCAGATGCTCTGCTCGACGCTATCGATGAATTGTTCGATGCGTACGAAACCGACGCGGACGACTGGCGAACGGAGTCGATTGAATTCAGCTTGCCCGCGCTGTTGGATGGCGTCGTGAAAATGTTCGGAGAGCGGGCCGAGGACAAGGGACTGCAACTTTCGCTCGACGCTTCCGCGGGCTTGCCGTCGCTAGTCCGAGGCGACCGCGATCGCCTGCGGCAAGTATTGATCAATCTGTTGACCAATGCAGTCAAGTTCACCGAGCAGGGAACAATCGTGGTGCGATGCGCCGTGGTCGAGGAAACGACGCGACGGGCTTTGATACGCTTCTCGATTGCGGACACCGGAGTTGGCATCGCCCGCGAGCATAGAAACCTCTCGATCGAATCGCTCGCAGCGCAGGATTCACTGGCCGGTCTGGAGAACTTGGAGCAGGGCTTCGGACTGGTCGCGTGCCGCCGTCTGGTCGAGCATTTGGGAGGCACGATGGAAGTCGAGAGCGAGCTCGGGCGAGGTTCGACGGTTTCATTTTCGATCGTGCTCAACAAAGGGGGCCGCTTCGATCGATCGCCGGACAACGCCCGCGCGGCAATGGAGCGGATGGCCGAATCCGGGTCGAAAGACACGATCCACGTCGAGAGCCTGCTCGACCGCTGCTTTGGCGACGCCAACTTCTGCACGTTGATGTTGCGTAAATTCTCGCATCGGGCCGGCGATCAAATGGCGGCGCTGGACCGTGCGGCGCGCAGCGGCAACGCCATCGAACTGGCGCGCGAGGCCCACACGCTCAAGGGCCTGGCCGGCAACCTCTCGGCAACGCCGCTGCAAATCTCCGCCGACCGGCTGGAACAGGCGGCACGCCGCTCGGAACTCAAACATGCCGGATCGCTCGTGGATCAGGTGCGCAATCAGGTAGCTCGTTGCGTAGCGGAGATTCCACGGGTTCTGGCTCAAATCTCGCGGCCGAAGTGAGAGATTGTCCCGGCGAAGGATCGTCTCCCGACGATTCGCCGACAGACTCGCACTCGCGCGCATCTGGCGGCGCATCGCTCCTTGACCCGCCGGCCTGCGGCGTTCTAAGATTCGATCATGGGACGCAATCATAAAAAGCCCGGCCAAGCGATCGATGCCGACCTGGGAAGCCTGGCCGCGGAGGAAGACGACCATCAGCGCCGCCCCGCGCCGGGAACCGTCGACGAACCCCGCATCGCGCGGGCCGTGCGCGAAATCTTGGCCGCGGTGGGCGAAGATCCGGATCGGGAGGGACTGGTCGAAACCCCGGCCCGCGTGGCGCGCATGTATGCCGAACTGTTCAGCGGTCTGCGCGAAGACCCGCGCATGCACCTGCGTAAGTTCTTTTCGGAAGAATACGACGAGGTCGTGCTAGTGCGCGACATCAGCTTCAACAGCATGTGCGAGCACCACATGTTGCCGTTCATGGGCCAGGCCCATATCGGCTACGTGCCCGACGGCCGCGTGATCGGACTGAGCAAACTGGCGCGCGTCGTGGAAACCGTGGCTCGTCGCCCGCAGGTACAAGAACGGATGACCGAAACGATCGCGAATTTGCTGCTCGAAGAGCTGCAGGCCAAGGGCGTGGCCGTGGTCATCGAAGCCACGCACACTTGCATGACCGTTCGCGGCATTCGCAAGCCGGGCAGTCTATGCGTGACGTCGGCCATGAAGGGGATCTTCCGCTCCAACCTTTCCAGCCGTTCCGAAGTGATGAACCTGATCTACGGCGGGCGGCGGTAGCCACTGGTTCGGCCCGAGCGCTACGCATCCGCGATTCGAGGCCGCTTGCCGTGTCGATCCTGATTCAATTCATTTTTCGGCTGTCGTTTGGCCTGGCGTTGGGAATGGCCCTGACCAATCCGCGGCAAGTGACGAGCGGCTATTACCGCAATCACTTGTACGTTCTGCTGGGGCTGAACGTGCTGGCCACGATGGTGGCGATCTCCGCGCCCGATCAGTTCTCGCTCGTTCCTCCCTTGGCGGCCGCGATTCTCAGCTATGTCGGCTCGATGGCCTGGCTGTTCGAAATGCCCAAACTGGGCATCACCAGTCTGGCGGCGATCGCGGCCTTGACCCTGTGGGGAGCGTGGTACGCCACGGCCTGGCCGGTGTCGGCCGACGCGCTACAAACGATCCTAATGGCGCTTGCGCCCCTGACCAGCGGATTGGTGCTGGGCATCACGATCGCGGCCATGTTTCTGGGGCACTGGTATCTGAACTCGCCGACGATGGTGCTAGAGCCACTGGAGCGGCTGGTCGTGCTGATGGGGGGCGCGATTTGCATTCGCGCCGCGGTCGAGGCGGTCGGATTGGGGTTGGCGCTCAGTCAGGCGCCCTGGCCCTCGACCGAGGGGTGGTCGTTTCTAGCGCTCCGCTGGCTCTCGGGCCTGGTCGGCGCGTTCGCCTTGACCGTTATGGCCTGGAAAACCCTCAAAATTCCCAATACGCAGGCCGCCACCGGCATTCTGTACGTGGCCGTGATTGTCACCTTTCTGGGTGAGCTGACCTCGCTGCTGATGGCGGCCCAAGCCGGTACGATGCGCTAGCGCTACCGCGGAAGCGTGCGAGGGGCGGAAGCAGGCCTTGCGCAGCCGTCAAAGTCGGGGGGATCGCAGGGGCCAGGCGATTGCTTTCCGCGGCCGGCAGCAGGACCTATAATGGAGGCGTGAGCTTCATTCGGTCGAAGTCACACAACAGGAGGCTGATTGCCATGATCTCTCGCGCCGTTTTGTTTGCCGTTGCCGCGTTTGCTCTGTTGGCGACCCCTAGTTCGGCTTTCGCCCAAGGGGGGGGCTTGTACACGGGTCGTTCTGACAATCCCAACGGTCCGACGGTCAGCCCTTACCTGAACCTGTTGAACAATAACAACCAACTCAACGGCCTGCCTACCTACCAGAGCCTGGTGAGGCCCTTGGTCGACCAGAGGGATGCCATCCAACGCCAGGGCAACTCGTTGCAGAACTTGAAACAACAGGTCAACACGCAGGGAGGCGGCGGCGGCTCCGGAGCCGGACGTTCCACGGGCCACTCGACTTCCTTCATGTACTACTCGCACTTCTATCCGGCGCCGCGAGGCCGCTGACCGGACTCGATAGCTCGGCATGTGAGTTCGCGGAGCGTTATTTGAGCGAGCACAGCGTCGCCTGACCCCAGGGCGCAAGCGCGATCTCGGCGGATAGTTGATTGGCATTTCGCAACTTTTCCAGCACTTTGCCGGTGCCCTCTTGGACGTAGAAGGCTTCAATGCCGAATTGAAGCTGATTGCCGCCCCAGGAATTCGCATAGCGCCCCTTGATGTAGCGCCCCGACTTGGGCCGTTCGACGCTGATCTCGCCGGCTCGATAGTGCAGGCCGTCGGCTTCCGGTTCCAGGCTGACGTATACGGTGCGGTCTTCGAGCCACGAATCGCCGCTGTAGCCCCGCCGCCAATTGGGCGCCGCCGGCGCGCCGCGAATGCCCCCCGCCGGAACGCGGCTGAAGTCGTAAGCCAGAATCACGTAGTCGCCGCGGAAAAAATCGCGC
>JANNQN010000299.1:0-14055 GCA_031400775.1 Planctomycetia bacterium
CTTCCGTTGGGCCGTGCAGCTATTTCTGGTGGTCGGCGGCTACGTGGCGATGCGGAGCATGGTAGGCAAAGTCTGGCACGCACCGCAAATCGTGCGGTTTGTCGCGCGACGCTATTGCCGCTTGGGATTGCCTTACGTGGCATCGTTGGCGATTGCCGCTGTGGCTTGCGCGTGGGCTCGCGGCTGGGTTCCCGACGAGGTGGTCGGCCCGCATCCCCAGTGGGATCAATTCCTGGCCCACGCCTTCTTGTTGCAGGACATCCTCGGATACGAATCGCTGGCCCCGGGCGTGTGGTTCGTGAGCATTGAGTTTCAACTGGGGCTGATCTTCGTGACGCTGCTCAACGCGCGGGACGTGCTCAGCACGTGTTTGGGCAAGCCCATCGCTGCCGGCCTCGCACTGGGCGCTGGCTGGACGCTGGCAGCCCTGAGCCTGTTTGTGTTCAACCTTGACGAAACCTGGGACATGTGGGCGGTTTACTTCTGGGGGGCATTTTTCTTGGGCGCGGTAATCTACCTGGCGCTTCGCAGTTCCGCGTCGACACCACTGTTTTCGATGTATGCGAAGATGATGGTGGTCGCACTCGCCTACTCCTGGCGCTGGCGCTTGGTCATCGCGCTGGCCGCGGGGTTGCTCCTGTACTGGTCGGGCCGGCTGGGGCTGATGCAGCGCTGGCCGGCCAGTCGCCTGGTCGGCAACTTGGGCCGCACCTCCTACAGCTTGTTCCTGATTCACTTTCCGGTGCTGGTCGTTACATCGGCGCTGTGGGTCCGCTTGGGCGGCGTCTCCGAAGCCAGCGCTCTGGCCCGCTTCGCTGTTCGCCTATTTGGCCAGCCTGGTGGCCGCGGAAGCCTTTTATCGCGCCGTTGAAGTGCCCTCGCTCAGGCTGAGCCGATGGTTCGCGTAACAGGTGCGGCGACGCTTCAAGCAAATCGCTCAAAACAACTCGATGAGCGGCCGGCCTTGATTCAAGCCCTCGCCGCGCTCGGCCTCATCGGCCTGGCAGTCTTGGGCTGGCGACGGAAACGGTGAACCTGGTCCCAGCCCCGGCAGTAATCAGGCCGACCTGGCCCACAACGGCCCGTACCATTGTCGAAGGTGGCTACCTAAGTCGGCGGTCGGCCGAGCTGCCGGTGCGGTGCATGCTAGACTATCGATATGGGACGCCTCACACCCGCTGAACGCGCCGCGATCAACAAGCGCTTGAAGGAAATCAAGGCGAGGATCGCCAAGCCGGTGCTGACGATCGAGCAGGTCGAGCAACTGCGCACTGAGCGTGCCGGGCTCCTGAAGCTGATCATGAACGACCGCAACGGCATGTAGGACGCAGGTTCAGCGTGGGCTGTCGTGGTCGGCGTGTCAGATCGCGCGTAGACCGAAGGGAAAGCATTGGCATTTCGCCCGTCTGCACCCGGCAATTAAGCCGAAGAAGCACTGCCAAGATGCCAGCGCCCGACTGGCATCCCGGTAGACCCCGAACCCTTCAGTTGATGACACGCAGGGGAGGGGCATCGGGGTCGCGACCTGGGGCTGGCGGCGGCGAGTGTGACATTGAGCATGTCCAGGGCCTCGACACGACTGAGTGCCCAATGGGGTCCGATGATCATTACCTAACAATCCGTTGAAATATGAGCCCGCTGCCGACCCGGGCGTGGGTTTCAATTTGATTTCCTGGTGGAATTTCGGTCCGGCGGGGGCCACCATCTGGGCAAACTCCGTTCAATCGCTCTACGATGCTGGATTCCGCCACGTTTCAATCGACCCGATTCGTTATTTCGACCCGAATTCCGGCGCCATCGCCGCCAGCTCGCAGAAGGGTCCGGAGCTCTTGCATATCGCAGCCGGCATCGCCCGGGCTAAATCGCTGGGTATGACCGTGACCGTCAATCCCTTCGTCGAGTTTCAGAACTTCACGCAGTGGCGCGCTTATTGGGATCCCACGCCAGGCAGCGCCAGCTCCAACCAGTTTTGGAGCGACTACCAGCAGTACCTCGTGGATGTCGCACAGGTCGCGCACACCTATGGCGCGGACTCCATGAACGTCGGCACGGAGCTGAACGGACTTGTGGACAACCCCGGAAATAACGCTCACTGGAATGCGGCCATCAACGCGGTCGCAGCCAACTTCTCGGGACAGCTTGGCTACGCGGCCAGTTGGCCCTCCAGGAACGGCAATCTAACAAACGCCATCTAGAACCATCCGGCCATCGACTACATGGGCGTCGAGGCCTACTTCCCGATGGCGACCAACGAGCAGGCGGACGCCTCGGGCGCCAACCCCAACCCCGCGTTCATCAACCTGCTTACGAACAATTGGAACAGCCTGCTGGATAACGACATCCTGCCGTTCGCTCATTCATTGAAGGGCGGCAGCGGGATGCCCGTCGTCTTCTCCGAGACCGGGCTTTTGCCGTACAACCGAACGACGGTCACGCCCTGGGATGCGATGCCGTCAAGCGATCTCGACCCGGATGAGCAAATCATGGGCTTCAAAACGCTGATGGGGGCAACGGACCATCGCAAGGCCAACGACAATTTACTGGCAATCAACATCTGGTCGTGGGGGATGGCGGGCTCGAATGGCAACCTGTGGAACATGGGCGTGACCCTGCCCCCGGACCAGCCCCTCAATGTGCCCGCGACACAATACCTGGCCGACTTCATCACCCACTCAATACCCGAGCCGTCGACGTTCGCGCTGGCCGCTTTGGGCATTCTCGGCGTGTTGACCTATGCACGACGTCGGGCGCGATGTCCGGCCGGGTCCTGACCAAATCAGGGACTCGCGACGTTCGACAGCCCGCGGTAGAATCCAGGTCGTCAATCCCCGAAACGCGCGCATTGTTTCGAAGAGGGTTCCTTTCGGGGAGCTTCGCCAATCGGTTCCCGGAGGTCCACCATGGCTCAACTTGATCGTATTAGCTTCGATCCCAATGTCATGGGAGGCAAGCCGTGCATTCGCGGAATGCGCGTCACCGTGGGCACCATCGTCGGCCTCATCGCAAGTGGCAGCACGGCCGAGGAGATCCTGGCTGACTACCCGTATCTTGAGGCTGAGGATATTCCTGCCGCCCTTTCGTATGCGGCGTGGCGTGCCGAAGAGATCGACGTTCCATTGGCGCGTCCATGAAGTTCTTGGTCGACATGAACTTGTCGCCAAAGTGGTGCCCTGTCCTGCACGCAGAGGGCTGGGATACCGTTCACTGGTCCGCCGTCGGAAGCGGCTCGGCGCCGGACCACGAAGTCATGCAATGGGCAATACGCGACGAGCGCGTCGTACTGACGCACGCTCTCGACTTCGGTGCGATTCTTGCCGCGACGCAAGCCAAAGGACCAAGCGTGGTGCAGGTTCGCACTCAAGACGTCCGGCCAAAGTCGCTGGCACCGCGGTTGATCCCTTGGTTGCGGCAATATGCAAGCGAGCTTGAGGCGGGCGCCATTGTCGTCATCGACGAGGCACGCTCTCGTGTGCGCCTGCTGCCACTGGCCAAACGTTGAGTCGTGCATGATCAGCCTTTTCCAATCCGACACTCTCACTATCCTCGATGGCCGCCATTCCTGGGCCATCGCGGATTGTGTCTGTGCGGCACGGGCAGCCATCCGGGCTGCGGCGTGATGGGCGCCTGTGGGCACAACGCGGCCGCCGAGATTGTGCGCGACGGGCGCCCGCGGTAGAAACGCCGTCGTCCGCGCTAGGGGTGTTCTTGTTACGAGCGGGTGGCAGTTGGTTGCTCGGCTTTCTTGATGAGTTTCGCCAGTCCCGCGCCGCCGGCGTCGAGTAGTCGGGCCACGCCGGCGATGTCGACGTCGGCCACGATGATCTCGCCGACTTCGTTGTTGACCTGCGAGTAGATTTGCATGGCTTTCATGCCGTCGGCCTGACGCTGGTTGTCATCAGTGGGGCTCAGGTAGTGCACGGCCACGGCCTTGTAGCGGTGGATCAAGAACAGGTGTAACAGCGTCATCAGCCGCTTCTTGCGCAGCGAAAGATCAAACGTGTTCTGGTCGCGGACCGAGAGGATCGTGCGGCCGCGACGGTCTTGGATGGTGGCAAAAATGACGCTGGCCAATTTCTCGGAGCCGGCGCCTAGTACGCGCAGCTCCAACAAGTCGGATCCGGCGCGGTTGGGGCGCAACTCGACTCGCAACGGTTGCGAACGCTGATAATGGCTCGTCCACTGCACGAGCCATTCCTGCAGCACGCTGGGAGGCGCCTCGGTTTGCATCAGGTGTTGAAACTGCGTCGAGCCTTTGCCCATGGCCTTGGTCGTGGCCGTGCGACCCGAGCAGGCGGCCAAGGCGCCGTCGAGCCGCGGGCCGCCGACAAGCGTTTGAGGAGTCGAAAAGGGAGACTCGACCAGGCGGAACTTGCGCTGCAGCCGGGCCAGCGCCAACATGCCCTCTTGCCTGAGTGCCAGAGCGAATTCCTCGCCGGCCAATCCGTCGATCTGGTGGCCGCCATAGGTGATAAAGTTGAACACGTAGCCCATCTTGCCGAGCTCTTCGGGAAACGCGCGCATCTGCTCATCGCTCATGCCGGTCGTGTCCCAGTTGAATGAGGGCGAGAGGTTATAGGCCAGCATCTTGTCGGGAAACACCGCGTGGATCGCCTCGGCAAACTCGCGGGCGTCGGCCAGGTCGGCCGTCTTGGTTTCCATCCACAGCAAGTCGGAAAACGGGGCGGCGGCCAGAGACTTAGCAATCGCATACGCAATGCCGCCTTGAACCTGAAAGTAGCCTTCGGCGGTGCGAGCCCGCTCGCAATCCCAGAGGATGCGGATGCCCAACGACTCGGCCTTCGAACGGGCGCTGTAGTGCGAGGCTCGGCGGGCGAACTCTAGCCACTCGTCGACGCTTGAGTCGAATTCTTCTCCCTCGCTTGCGCGAATCGTCATCACATCGGCCACGGCCTGGGCAAACGTCTTCAGCCCGGCTTCGGCAGCCCAAGCGTCGACCAAGCCCGAGGAGACCTTGTCGAGCATGGCATCGACGTTGATCGAGCGGTCGCGGCGGTAGCTGGCGGCCGCGTCCTCAACGAGCCGCGAAATACCCGCGCGATCAAGCCAAGCAACCCCGGCGGCGTGTTCCTCGTCGGAAATGCGATACAGCAGGTGGCCCTTGATTTCATCGACGCCGGCGTCGTGCAGGCTCTTGAGCAACGCCAGGTAGGAGACGCGGTAGGTGGGGATATCGATGTTCGTGGCGCCGAGGATGAACGGCTGGTCTCGCTCGTCGGTGTTGCCCTCGAGCAGCGTGGCCGATTCGGCGTCGGTGCGGGCCACGATGAGTCCGGGCACGCCCATAATGTCGAGCTGAAAGCGGGCCGCGTTGAGCCGCTTGATCTGTTCGTCCTCGGTGACCAGCACCTTGCCCCCTTGGTGACCGCATTTCTTCGAGCCGGGGCGCTGATCTTCGATGTGGTAGCCGGGCACACCCACCTCGACGAAGCGGCGGATGAGGTTGCGCACGTGAGCATCGCCGCCGTGGCCGGTGTCAGCATCGGCAATGATGAAGGGCCGGTAGTCATACTCGGGCGTGACGGCCTGCTTTTCGGGCGACATGCGGGTGCGGGCGAAGTGCTGATTCTTGTCGGCGGTCAGCAGCGCGCGGACCAGACCCGAGGCCTCATCCGGAACCTGGCTGAGTGGATAGCTGGCCAGGTCGGGTCCGGGGTCTTCGTTGATCGAGCCCTTGGCGCTGGTGGCCCAACCGCCCAAATAGATGCCTTCGATTCCCATGCGCTTCATGGCCACCGCCTGGCCGGGCGAATAGGGTCCGAAGGTGGTGATCGACTTGCGCTCGTTGAATAGCTCGCGAAGCCGGGCATGAAAGGCTTCGGCGGCTGCCTGCGCCACGGGGTAGGCGGTGGCGATCGTGCCGCGCTGCTCCACCACCTGGCGAGCCGAGAAAAGCCGCGTGATGCCCGCGAAGCGCGGGCTGTCTATCCACTTTTGAGTTTCGGAGATTTGTTGGTCGTAGAGGGTCATGGTCGAACGCGTCCTGGTTGGTTGACGGACTTGGGTCAGGCTTGCGCCGGTTGGCAGCGGGCCGCTGTTCAGGCGAAATCGAGGTTGCGGGTGATACGAGTGCCATCCTGGCGAAATACCGCGACGAATTGCGCAATGCGGTCCTTGGCTGTCGACAGGTCGTAATTGTTGAGGTTGATGTTCAGCAAATCGATGTACCACGGAAGCTTGAGCGGGTCGGTGACATAAGCCTGCACGATCTCGCGGGCGATGGGCAGCGTGGTGGTTTTTGAGTCGTCGTGGACGTCGCGGTCGCCGGCGACCAGCAACTTTTGATATTCTTCTCTGAGCAGACGTTCGAACAACTCGGCGCTGAACACGTCGCCCGCGCGAGTGCCACTGGCCGCATCGTGCTCACTGAGCGCGGCGCGCTTGTGCAGCCATTCCCAGAGGATGCTCAGGCGGATTTCTCCAGTGGCCATGTCCTCCATCAGATACAGCACGTCGTCGTTACCGAAGTAGTCGGCCGGTTTCAGGGCGGCCGCCTGAAAGCCCCGGCCAAATGCGTTACCATATTGCAGAGCCACGCTGAGCAGATCACGGGCTCCGCGGATGGTGCGTGGCGCGGGCTCAAGCAGCGTAAGACCAGCGGCGTCGGACGCGGTGTAGGTGAGCGGCGGAAATTTTCGACCGAGCTGGTTGTCCTGGCCGGCCCGCTCCCACACGGGGCGGACGATGTGGACCATCTTCCAATGTGCGACCCACTTGCCGCTGGCGCCTTCGCGCTGTTCGCGCTCGGCGCCGCCCACGGCCTTCTTCATGCCGGCGGCCACGCCCTCGGGCGAGCCCACCGGGATGTTCGGCTCCATGCCTCCCTGCCAGAGGGCGAAGTTGCCGTTGCGATCGGGTGTGTTGACCGCGCGGCGCACGCGGTCCTCGTAGTTCCGCATGTAGCCGTAGGTCATCGTGATTGCGTCGATGTTCGAATTGACGAACGAGGGATCCCAGGCCATGGCGTCGGCCACGCTGTTGATGTAGTCCCAGCGGCCGGTGTTGAAGCCGACGAAGTGGCGGCCCAGCGCCGCGCGAATCTCCATCAATTGGAACGAGGCTTCCAACTGTTCGACCAGCACGTAGGTCTTGATCGTGCCGACCGACAGGTCCAAATGGGTCTCGAGCGCCGAGAGCATGTCGTTCCACAAAAGGGCTTCTTCGGCCGTCTGGATCTTGGGCAGGTAGAGCAACACGCTGCTGCCGACGGCGGAAAGCGCGTGATGGTTGTTGACCACAAACAGGCTCGCGTCGACGATCGAGGCCGAGAAGCCCGAGCCGTCGACCTGGCGGACATGACGATCGTCGAGGTGCAGTCCGCGGGCGCGGAAGATCTTGGTGGTGAAGTCGAGCTGTTTCTTCCAATCGGCGATGATCTCGCGGCCGAAGAATTCGCGGGCCCAACGGTTCATTTCGCCAGAGAGGCTTTGGGCAGCTGCGAGAAACACCGGATCGCGATCGATCGCGAGCTTCAGGTTTCGCTGGTTGTCGAGCGACATCGTGGCCACCTGGCCCAACGCGTCCTCGCCATCGAACATCCAGCCGTCGGCGCCCGAAAGCAACGCATACGCCACGTTGCGAATGCTCTTGTCGAGTGGCGTGTTTGGCCGCGCGGCGGGTCCCGTCCCTTGAATCCACTGGCGCTGCAAGTCGTGCGGTATCTCGCTGCCCTCAAACGCGCCGTCGCGAGCGTCTGCGACGCGCAGCGTGCTCTGGCCGATGCGCGCCTGGGGATCGAGAAAGCCGATCGGCTGTTTGGCCTTGGCACGCTCGGCGCGACGGCGCGTGCGGGCGCCCATCAAGCTGCGGCGCTGGTCGTCGAAACCGACCAGTTGGCGCATCGCGGACAGGGCCTCGGGCGTGTAGACGTCGGCATAGGCCCGTTCCAAGTCGCCGCGGATTTCCAGCTTGCTAGCGGCGCGGCTCGCATCGACCTTGGCAACACCCATTCTGTACTTCTCCTAATTCCTGGCCGGACGTCCACGCGCATCCGCGCGCTTTGCGATTCGACGAAGCGTGCCAAGCAACGGATCGGCGAACTGATGCATAGCGAGACCCAAATCCCCTGGATCGAACCCCCCACTCCAGCCGAACCTGGGGAACAGAGACGATTCATTCCAGTCCATCTGTAGGACACATGCCTTTGCTGGAATGAGCCGTATAACAACCCTTTGAACGCCTTCGGGCGAAGGAGTCAACTCACCCCTTGGCCTAGCTCACCTCGATCGGTTCTGATCCTGCTTCCCTTTCGCTGACTGTTCCTGTTTATTCGCTGTTTGTTGCTTGTTCGTTTCCTTGTCCTCCTAGCCGCCTTTGTCTCCCATCGCGTAATCCTTTCCTGTTGGCAGTCGTCGTTCAAATAAGTCCGCGTCCTCGGAGAGATATTGTCGCAACCCGGTTCTGCGATGTCCAATCAAGCCCACCGTTATCTCGGACATCTCGAAATAGGACCCTTTTTGGGAGGCTGATTCGACTCAAGAGCTTCTCCATTGCAGACGAAACTCCCGAAAGCCTGGCTGCCGCCGCAATTCGATATCCGCAAGAGAGGTGCGATGGTACGATGTCGAGCACTCCGACATCACAATCCGCCCCAGACTCACCCGAAATAAGAAGTGTCGGGCTGAGCATTGAACGAGAGGTTTGCCCGAGATGAAACTCAAGAGACACATGCCGACAACCACCGAGTCGGAGCTTAACGCCATGACCACTCACATCGTAATGACACGCCGCGCGTTGTTGTTTGCAAGTGTCCTCACCGCTTTCACATTAAGCGTGTCGCAGACCACGTGGGCCCAAGACAAGAAGGTTCGCCCTGCGCCGCACATGCCGGCTCCCAAGTTCGTGCAGACGAACGGAATTCGCATGGCGGTCTACGTTCAAGGCGAGGGCGTGCCCGTGGTTCTCTGTCATGGTTTTCCGGAGCTTGCATTTTCCTGGCGGCACCAGGTCAAGGCGCTCAGCGAAGCGGGCTTTCGCGTCATCGCGCCCGATCAACGGGGATATGGGCTCACCGATCGACCCGAGGATGTCAAGAGTTACGACTTGAAGCACCTCTGCGACGACATGGCCGGCATGCTCGACGCCCTGGGTATCGAGAAGGCCGTGTTCTGCGGTCACGACTGGGGTGGGGGCGTCGTGTGGGCCATGGTGCGAATCCACCCCGATCGTTGCCTGGGTGTCATCGGTGTGAACACTCCTTGTTCGCGCCCTCCCGGTCTGGCTCCCAAAACACCGCCCGAACCGCCGCTCGTCATCATGTCCCCCAACTATTACGTAATGCAGTTCCAAGAACCGGGCCGCGCGGAGGCCGTCTTAGAGAAGGACGTGCGCAAGACGTTTAAGATGATCTTGACGCGCGGCGACATTTGGAACGTGGAGCGGTTCAAGGCGCTGCCGAAGGATTCGCCCGAGCGACAACTCAACCTTTTGGCCATGCTCGAACGCGACAATTTTCCGGGCCAGGCGTTCCTTCCCGACGACGTGACAGACTACTTCGTAGAAACGTTCGAGATCACAGGTTTCACCGGCGGCTTGAATTGGTACCGCAATATTGCCGGGGCAGGAGCCGCAATGGCGGGGGCCAAGCGGGAGATCGATGTGCCGTGCCTTTATATCGGTGCCGAGCACGACGTCATTTTGCGGCCCTCGTCTGCCGACGGGATGGAGGATTTCATTAACGATTTCGAGCGCCACACGATCAAGGATTGCGGTCACTGGACGCAGCAGGAAAAACCCGGGGAGTTGAACCGCCTTGTCATCGAATGGTTGAAACGCAAGTTCCGCTGAGCCAGCGATCAAGATGGGTATTTTACCGTAAGAGTCTGACAAACTATTCCCCCGGCAGACTGGGAGATCATACCAGAGAGGCGATTGCCCGCGTCCAGGCCCGGTACACTTAAGGAGCAAATCAGACGTGCGACGTGAACTGCTCGGCAAAGGACCAAATACCACACGATTGGCAGTCGGCGTTTTCGTCTTGGCTGCGGGCTGGCTGACGACTGGAAGCGGCGGCGCAGTGTTTTCGTTGGCCGTGGCGCATGCTGACGAGAATGGACAGCCCGTTACCGGCAAGCGTACCCCGGCATCGGTGCAGTCGCCCGCCGCTGCAGTCCCCGCTCAACCAAAAATCACCCGCGCCGACCTTGCCGCTGCCTATCTGCGACTCGAACAAGAGTATTTTGCGAATCCGCCGACGGGCGAGAAGATGATCGAGGTCAACAGGGGTTTTGACCAGGCCACGCTGGCATTTTTCACGGGCAGGAACGCCGACGCGATTCGTACGATCGACGGCTTGACCAATTCGCTACGTCCACAAAACTCGACACCGGCCCAGCAAGTTGCCGTGTCGCTCAAGGTGGCTATTGAGCCGCCCGTGTGGGTGGCTGGTCGCCCGCTACGAGCAACGGCGCGCGTGCAATCTGTCTACGAAGCACCGCTGCCTCGGCCTACCGAAGTCGACTTGCGCGTGCGCTTGGTGGATCCCGATGGCAAAAAGGCACTCGATCCCGTGCTAATGCTAATTGCGGGACCGGGGCACACAGTCGACATCAGCGTGCCGTTGGAACTGGCCGCCGATCGGCTCGTGGCCGGGGTGTACCGCGTCGAGCTGGCCGGCGCCGAGGAGCGGGGTGTGACGGCCGCGCGTGTCAGCGTCGTGGCGGGGCCTTCGCTCGATGAGCAGCGAACGAGCAACAAAGAGCGTTTGGCCAAGATCGAAGCCCCGTCTGCGGGTCTGGCTGAAGCCCTGGCGAGTTGCAAGGCACGCAATGCGCTTCTTACTGATCGCCTGTCTGATACGAATTCAGCGCAGTTTCTCGCGGATCTTCAGACTCTGGCAAGCGACGTGGCGCAAGAAATCGATGCCGTGGCAAGCGGCAAAGATCCATACGTGCACCGGAGCGGTGACTACTGGCGTGTCATGACCACCGCCAACGGCGATATTCCGCTGCGGGTGTATGCTCCCGAAAGAGCAACGAAAGACGAGCCAGTCCCGTTGCTCGTTGTGCTTCACGGAGCGGGCGGAGACGAGAACATGTTCTTAGAAGCGTACGGAGTGGGCGTTATCAAGAAGATCGCCGACGAGAAGGGGCTGCTCATCGCGTCGCCTTTGACGTACCGGTTCGGTGGCAGTCCGCAGAACTTCGACAAGTTGATCGATGTTTTGAGCCACGACTATGCGATTGACCGCCATAGGATCTACGTGCTGGGACACTCGATGGGGGCCGGAGTCGTCGCCGGGCTGGCGCGGAGTCGAGCCGATTCGATTGCGGCGGCATGCTGTATTGCCGGCGGCAGCTTCGTTGCCGGTAAATCATCAGCGCCCGTCTTGGCGGTGGTCGCCGAGCTCGATGCCGTCGTGCCGGCAAAGGGTCTGCAATCCACGGTCGAAAAAGCGGCAGCCGCGGGAACCGCGATCGAATTGCGGCTTATGCCAGGTTATGGGCACACACTCGTCGTTGGCGCGGTCCTTCCCGCCGCCGTCGATTGGTTGCTTTCGCACAGTCACTCGACGAAATCAGAAGACTGAGTCAAAGCCGGCGACAACGAATCTTGGGACAAAACAAGGCAGGCCCTGTGAGCGCGTGCCTGCCGCGGTCCGATCAACTCACCCGTATTCTCGGAATGACACGCGGCTGCCAATTGCGGGCGTTCCGGTCCTTTGCGAGCCGCAGCAATGGAACCATTTGCGGGAGTGCCCAATGGAATTGCCGAGCTGATCGCCTAGAAGTAACGCGGGCACCTTTATTCGGGTTTCTCGCCCCATTCCAATCCCGTTGCAAAGATCTGCACCGTGCTGCCGCTGCCGGCGGGCTTGACCATGATCGTCAGCGTTGCTTCGCCGCGGGTCCGATTCAGGATGGCCGTTTTTGCCGTGACTAGGTCGCCGCCCTCGCCTTTCCAGCCTTGCTCGGCGAGTTTCTTGGCGAAATCATTGGCCAGCGACTGAACTTTGGTCGGGCTCCTGAACGCCATCTGTTCGACGAGATCTTTGTACTCCACGTCGGTGGCGTCTTTCGGCAGCGGCAGATCGCGCACGTTGAGCGCAGCCACCGCCGGCTTGGGCGTGGGCGGAGTGGACGGATCGGCTGACTTTTTCGCCGCCGGCGGAGACTTGGACACCGTGGGCTTGGGGACCCGGCCCGTTACCGGAGCGGCAAACTTGATGTCGACTTCCCACTTTTGATCGAAGGTGTCTTGTACGCCGTCGGTTGCGATCCGGCCGGTGACAAAGCCCTCGCCCAGATCAAACTCCGCCATGCGGATATTGCCCAGCGAGCTGAACGGCTTCTTCGAGTGCGCGGCATGGCCCACTTCGCAACCGAAGATTCCGCCATCGTCGCTGAATGAAATGATCAGGGCGCCGCCGAAATCGCCGAAGCCGGCTTTGATGTCGGGCCGTTGGGCCTTCGAGTGGTCCTTTTCGGTGAAGATCAGCATCAGCGCGGATTTGTCGGCAAACGATTCTCGCCACCGTGCCGAAACGAAGGCCAGTCTGGCCGGCTTGCCGTTGCCGGTGAACTTGCCCGAGACGGTCGGTTTGACGGGGCCGGACGGCTTTGATTTGGGCGTCGCGGCATCAAAGCCCCATGGCGCATCGAACAACACGCTAAAGCCGCGCTCGCCGCCGGCGAGGCTTTTGCTTTGCAGAATGGCCTGGCCTTGCACGCGGTTGCCCACCAGTTTCACCTGTCCGGCCAGCCCTTGGCCGTCCGGCTCGCTGAACGACGCGTTGTCGGCCCAGGCGTGGCACGCCTGAATTTCTCCACTCTTGCGGTACACGACTTTCAGATAGGGCTGCGCGAGCGACAAACGGTCGTCGCTGCCGTCGTTCTCAGCGAGCGTTTTTTTGATTCTCTCCAGCGGCAGGTTACGATCGCTGGCCAGGACAGTGATCAACGCTTCATCTCCACGGCCGCTCTCGTAGGCCGCGAACTTCGTGAGCTGATAGGTCCGACCGCCAACGGTCATCGTTCCACCCGTGGGCGGTTTTTCGTCGGCGCGTAGAATCGGCACGAAGCACAAAATCCAGATCACCGCCATCAGTCTTGCGTAATTCCGTCGCATGAAGTCTCCTGCGTTTGCCAAAGTCGACGTTGCCGACACTCCCCCGAGTGACCGAGCCGGGAGCCGATCCAGACTCGGAATGCTCGCCATCTTACCAACGCGCCCCTTCCACGCGTCTAGTGCGCGGTGATATTCTTCGCCCAAAGCCCGGGATCCTTCGGTTTCTTGGCGAGGGACGCCGTCCCATCAACGTGCTCGTTTTCTCGGACTCCCGAAATACCAGTACGCCGTGAAAAGTCGGCGATCTTCAGCGGGTGCGAATCCCGCCCGGCCAATCGGTCGCTCGGCCGGAAGCACCAGAGCGATGGAGGAGGTAACAAAGCGGTCGGAGCCTGGGGAGAAACGAGACGGCGGACGGCTATGCTGGTCAAGGCGAGGACATAAACTCCTCGGCAGCGCCCCACCGGGGATCGGCCATAGCGACTTGCAGCCTAGTTCTGCGAAGGGTCCCGGCCGACGCGCCGCCGGGAGTTCGCGGAGACCACCTCGGGACGGTGCCGGCTCGGCGCGCCGCAGCCTAGCGGGCCACACACTCGACGTAGCCCTTGCGGGTTTTTTCCGCGATTACTTTTTCGGCGTGGCGTGCGGCCGCCTCGGGACTCGGAAATGTTTTGGCCTGCATTTGGCCTTCGGTCCCCAACCGGCCAAATCGCACCGTCACGGCCGTGCCGGCGAGCCTGATCTCCCAAAACTTGGCAGAAGTGCCGCGAACGAACTCAAAACGACGCAGCATGGCACGATCTCCTAGTATTACTGTCAAAGCACAAGGGGGGATTGCCGGACTGGCCCGAGCCTCAGCAGACGGTCGCGACGTCCGAGCCAGTCCGCACAAACGTTTAGTAGTTTATCCGATGTGCCGCGCGGAGCGTGAGCCGTTGCAGTCGGTTCGACCGGCACGTCGGATAAACGTACGATGAACTGAACGCGGTACTATGGGGTTTGAATGCGACGTCTGAGGAACGCCGATGCGTC
>JANNQN010000300.1:0-3297 GCA_031400775.1 Planctomycetia bacterium
ATCGCCCGGCCCGGAGGACCACTGACCATGCGCCCAAGGTCCCATCACCAGCATATTCGTGATGCTGGGATTCTGCCGCTCGACGTCTTGATAAGTGTGCAGCGTGCCGTACAGGTCCTCGGCGTCGAACCAGCCGCCGACGTTCAGCACCGCCGTCTTGACATTCTTCAAGTGCGGGCCGATGTTCCGCGACTTCCAGAACTCGTCGTACGTGCCGTGCTCCATCAGCTCTTTCCAAAATGTGATCTTGCCTTTGAAGTGCAGCTTTTCGGCATTCGCCAGCGGGCCCATCTTCAAATAAAACTCGTAGCCGTCCGGCGTCTTGTAATCGAACGGCTTGTATTGCTCGCGGGTTGGCTCCTCGAGCGTCTGGCCGAAGAACGACAGCCAATGGAAGGCATGCGGCAGGTAAAAGGCGCCATTGTGGTGAAAGTCGTCGCCGACGAACCAGTCGCTGACCGGCGCTTGCGGCGAGGCGCACTTGAGCGCCGGATGCGAGTCGATCATGCCGGCGGAGGTGTAAAAGCCCGGATACGAGATGCCCATCATCCCAACCTTGCCGTTGTTGTTCGGCACGTGCTTGACCAGCCAATCGATCGTGTCGTAGCAGTCGGTGCTCTCGTCGATGTCGCCGCTGCCGGACTTGTTGGGGTTGTGGGGGCGAATGTGACTGAAGACGCCCTCGGAGCCGAACCGCCCGCGCACATCCTGGAATACGAAGATGAATTTTTCTTTGGCGTAGTTGGCTAGCTGTCCGCGCGGCGTGGGATACTGGTCGACGCCGTATGGCTTGCAGTTATAGGGAGTCCGCGAGAGCAGGAGGGGATACGCCGTCGATGCGTCCTTGGGCGCGTAGACTGCCGTGAACAACTTCACTCCGTCGCGCATCGCGATTCGATATTCGTACTTCGTGTAATGCTCGCGGAGGTAAGCCTGGTCGACTTCCTTTTCGGCCGGCTTGGTTTCGGCCGGTTTGGAATCGGTCTGAGCGAGAGCGCTTGGCAACAAGTCGCCGAGAACAAATGCCGCACCGGCAAGAACAGCAATTTTCGATACGCTCGATCGTAGGAACTTCACGCGTGTCATGGGGTGCATCTCAAAAGGTGTGGCGGACCAGTGGTTCCAGTAGCCTACTTGCGCGCGGCGGCCGGTGCAATTTGGGGGCGGAAAACTGAGTTGCCAGCCGGACGAAGCTCGCGAAATCCTCGTGATCTCTCGTCAATCGTTGGACCGTGCGCCGCCGTTGGGCGGGCCGGTTGCCACCGAGTCACGGCTGCACGACTGGAGAAAGCGTGACTGTGTTGCTGTCACGCTCGGGTGTTGCTGTCGCGCTAGAGAGCGACTCGCGCCGCACGGGATGTGGCGCCAAAGCGGCGGGTCACAAAGGCCCGCAGTTCACCGCTGAAACCCTGGTCGAAGCCATTGCCAATGGGCGCCGTGTATCCGAGGGCCAAAGTGGTGTTGTCTTCGTATTCGAGGTAGCAGCCAATCGTCGCGCTTTGATTGCTGACCTGGCCCAAGTTGCTGCCGATCATGAATCCGTTCGACTGTAGATACGGCGTGGCCTCCGTCGATTGGTTGTAGTGCAGCTCGATTGTGGGCGCGAAACCTGTCAGTGCCCCTCGGCGTCCCCGACGCAGCCAATAGCCAGCATTCAAATCGACGAACAAGAGGTTCACTCCATGCAGCCGGCCTACTTGTGACAGTCCTTGTAAGTCCGGATTGAGGAGGACTGGGTTCCCGTTCACGTCAATATCGGCTTGCACGAAGCCTTGCGCGAAGAATTGGGCATTCGGGGTGTAGATCGCTCCGATGAAGGGCATCGCATGCACACCCTGATTGGGAATCTCGACGATTCGCCGGCCGTCGGGCAAGGAAACATTCAGCCCCGGAGCCGTCGGAACGACGGTTTGCAGACCAGCCGACATCGCGAAACTGTCTGTTCGGCTAATAAGGGTTTTGAACACCACGGACATATTCCCAAAGACCGCGCCGTTTGCGCTGGTAATGCCGCTGGTCGTGAACACCAGATCAGGATTAACTGTCGCGGCGAAGGGAAACCGCATCTCGACGGAAGCGCTGTTGTCGAAGAAGGTCTTCTCGAAGCCGGGCACGAAACGGTTCACCGTCGCACCTCCCTGCTCCAACGGCGTGCCCTCAAACAGGCTGTAGTTGAAGAAGATGCGGTCGCGAGGAAGCGGGCTAGTGTTTTCGGCGATCTTGTTGATGCCCAGGACCGCTGCGCCGCTATTGCCCGGGTTGGGCACGATGATCACGGTGGGCTGTTGGGGACCGAAGTATACGTTGGGCGTGTAGAGATAATTGGTGGTCAAGTTGAATAGGTCAGTATTCAGTATGTCGCGACCGCCTGGCGGTATGGGAAGAGATTGCTCTGGATCAAAAACGGCCTGGCCTTGGATGAACTGTGCGGTGCCGCCTCCAGATGCGGTTTGACCAGTTGGCAACACGCTGCCCGATGGATGTTGAGCGTTCAAGTAAGCCTGTGAATCTTGGGTAAATCCTGGTTCCACGCCGATCGGAATATCGTGTTGGCCGTTGACGAAATTCGCATTGTCCGTAATGGATGGGTTTGTGCTCGTGAAAAGTCTTGGCGGAAAGGCGGGCGAATTGTCTGGCGACACAAACCGAATAGGAATGGCATTGGGGAAGCCAGCAGGAAGAGCGGGGTCTACCGGCATCGGAGTCGGCGAGATTGGTGGCAGGGTCGGATTCACGTTTTCCGTGAAGGGCGTACCCGGACCGGTCAGCACCGGGATCACCATCGTTCCCGTGCCCACGGTAAACAAGTCGCCCATCATGTAGGGCGCCGCCGACTGCGCCGAGGATACCGAGCTGTCCGGGACCGACATGGACGTCGACCCTAGCCCGGCAAACTGCTCCTGTCCCAGATCGGCAAGGTCGCTTGGCGCCTGCGGCCGTTCGCTCGACGGCGGTTGGCTGTCTGGAGAAGGTGTTTGCGGCCTTGCGTCGTCGGGGCTCGCGGCCGGCGGACAGCAGTAAGGATCTGCATGCCCAACTACTTTTGGAGGAGCTTGATGGTGTCTGCGATTGACCTGCTGCAGCTTGCCGGACTTGTTGTAAACCGGCACCAGGTCGCTGGCACTGGATGAGCCAAAGGTCGTGAACACACCCACAGCTATCAGCGACGAAACACCCCGCCTGAACACCGACAATGACCTTTCGATCATCTTATGCCTCTCTGAACGTCCACTCCCAACCTGGAACATTAATAATCCATCGACTGGGGGGAACGCGTCCCATGATGCGATTTTATGG
>JANNQN010000301.1:0-3717 GCA_031400775.1 Planctomycetia bacterium
GGTCAAACCCCATGAGTTCGAGATCGTGATGCAGTTGGCCAATCAAACCGCCACAGCAACACCGGCGGCAGCGAAGAAATCCAAGCCAAAACGAGCCACGTCCGCCAAGAAGAGCGAAACAACCAAGAAGGCCGCTCGCGCTCGCTAGTCCTTTCCAATTGTTTGATCCGATTGCCCCGTTCCGCCGGTTTAGTCACTTCGCCGCATGAAAACCACGCACACCGACCCGCTGGAGTGGATCGACGACGAGCTGGCCCTGCTTGCGGAGCGCGGACTGCGGCGCGCTCTGGCCACGCATTTGGGTCTGCAGCAAGTGCAGTTACGCGTCGCTGGTCGCGACCTCGTGAATTTTGGATCGAACGATTATCTGGGACTGGCCGCGGACAGCCGGCTCAGCCTGGCCGCCGCACGCGCCGCCGAAACCGAAGGGTGGGGCGCGGGCGCCAGCCCACTCATCACCGGTCGGGCCGCGGCGCACCGCCAGCTCGAAGAGCGATTAGCCAAGTTCGAAGGCACCGAAGCCGCGCTGGTTTTTTCGTCCGGCTATGCGGCCAACGTGGGCACGATCGCCGCCTTGGCCGCTCGGGGCGACGCCATCTATTCCGACGACAAGAACCACGCCAGCATGATCGACGGCGCCCGATTGTCGCGAGCCGACGTCCACGTGTTTCCGCATCGCGATGCGCGTGCATTGGAAGAAAAGTTGCGAGGCGGCGGGGACTATCGCCGGCGGCTGATCGTTAGCGAAAGTGTTTTCAGCATGGATGGCGATCTGGCGCCGCTGGCCGAATTGGCTGACCTGGCCGAGCGATACGACTGCATGCTGCTGGTCGACGAAGCGCATGCCACGGGAGTATTCGGCCGCCAAGGGCGCGGACTGAGCGAGGAATTGGGCGTGGAGGATCGAGTCGCCGTGCGGATCGGCACGCTCAGTAAGGCGCTGGGCTCGGCCGGAGGATTCGTCTGCGGCAGTACTGCGCTGGTCGAGTGGCTCGTCAATCGAGCCAGGTCCTACGTGTTCTCCACGGCCTTGCCGCCGGCTGTTTGCGCCGCGTCGATGGCTGCCCTCGATATCATGAGCCAGGAACCGGGCCGGCGAATCGAACTGCGACAGCGAGCGGCCGACTTGCGCGAGACGCTGCGCTTACAGGGCTGGAACCTGGCGAATAGCGAAAGCCAGATCATTCCGCTGGTGGTCGGCGAGGTGGACGCGGCAATGCACTTGGCGGCATCGCTCTTGGAACAAGGAATCCTGGCGCCGGCCATTCGACCGCCCTCGATTCCCGCCGGAGAGTCGCTGGTGCGGATCAGCTTGAGCCACGCGCACACGAGCGAGATGGTCGAGCGACTGGTGGCGGCCCTTTTGCGTTGCGGCCCGAGTTCGCCACGACTACAGTGAGCGTTTTGGGTCGGCAGAGCACCTCGCCGGCGACGACGCTCGGGAGACGCGCATGACTTTGTCGAACATGTCTTTGTCAAATCTCGAAGCCCGCGAAACGAAAGTCAGCTCGCAGAACGGCGAGGATGGAGTGATCGAGGCCATCTTTGCCGCGATCGGCGTCACCAACCGCTACTTCGTCGAATTCGGCTGCGAGCAAGCGGTCGAGTGCAACACGGCCAACCTGCTCACCCAGGGTTGGACCGGGCTTTTGATGGACTACGGCGGCATTTCGAAGAACCCGCTGGCCGATGTCAAAAAAGAGTTCATCACGGCCGAGAACATCGAGTCGCTGTTTGCGAAGTACCAGGTGCCGCGCGAATTCGACCTGCTGTCGATCGACATCGACGGCAACGATTTTTGGGTGTGGAAGGCGATCGGCTACCGGCCGCGAGTGGTGGTGATCGAATACAACGCCCACTTTGCGCCCAATCTGCGACGCTCGATTCCCTACGATCCGGCGTTTCAGTGGAAGGGCACCGATTATTTCGGCGCCAGCCTGCTGGCCATGAAGGAATTGGGACAGTCCAAGGGCTACACGCTCGTGCATTGCGAGCGGACCGGGGCCAATGCCTTCTTCGTGGCCACCGACGCGCTGCCGCAGGGTTTTCGTCCGCGCCCGATCGACGAAATCTACCGACCGCCGAACTACCTGGGAAAAGGCTTACGCTGGCGCCCCGATCCCACCCGGATGATGATCGATCCGTTTGCGCCGAACGACCCGTATTTCTTCCAGATCGACAGCGGCTGAGCCAAGCCTAGCCGCCGATTGTTTTTGTCGTTCTGGATCGCGAGCGATCCGGTTGTAGGGATTGTTTCGACGGTAGGTCGTTCCTAGGACGCAAAGGCCATCCGTGGTCGCCCTAAAGCATTGACCGCCATGCCCTTACCATCGCCGCGCTGGCAGTTGGAAAATGTTGACACCCCCACGCGCTCGGTCTATGATCGAAGTGATCGGGCAAGCGCCCGAATTCCCGTCTTTTGCAGGCATGAATGACGTCCGGCGGCTCGGCAGAGACTCTGCGGAAACCTCGCGGACGGCTGGCTTGTTGGCTTGCGGCCATCCGGTTGGGTAAAGGTGTAAGCGCGACATGGATTTGATCCTCCCAATCGTTCTCGGCGCGCTGGTTCTTGCCTCGTTTTTCATCGCGTACATGAGCTCCAAGACCTGGCAGGTGTACCAGGTGGTGCTCGTGGCCTTTATCTTTTTGGGCACAGTCGCCTTCTTCATCCTCGGCGCTCGCACGCTGGCCACGCACAAATCGTGGGGCGAACTGGTGCGGAACATGGAGCGGGAAATCCAGACCAACGAGCAGCAGACGCTCGAGCTTCGTGGTCGCGACCAGAATGCCCAGGGGCAAAGCGTGCCGGGCGTGATCCCGCAATTGAAGCAAACTTTGGAAATCCTGGTCAGCAATCGGGGCGGCGTGATGTACGACGTGGCCGTCGACAACGTGAAGGACGGCGTCGCGCAACTGACGCTCAAAGCGCCCGAACACGGCCTGGTTCCCAACTCGGTCTTGTTCGCCTTCGACGGAACCCCCGCGGCTGAGTCGGGCCGGTATATGGGCGAGTTCAAGGTCGTGACGGCCACCGAGGGCAATCCCTCGGTGCAGATCGCTCCCAACCTGCCTCTGACCGAAAGCCAATCGCAACGCCTGGCCGCGGCCAAGGGGCCTCTGACGTTGTATGCCACGATGCCGATCGATAATCCGGCCTTGTTTGCCGAGCTCGACGATGCCACGCGGCAGACGCTGTTGCCCAAGGATAGTCTGGCCGAATTCGCCAATCGCGAGCGCAAATTGCGGGATTACCAACTATTTTTCCGCGACAACTATGTGCAGACGTCGCTGATTACCGACGCGATCAGCAAGCTGAACAGCAATATCGAGCGAACCAACGCCGCCGCAGAGGAAACTCGCCGCGAAATCGCGTATCGCGAAGGCGAGAAGACCAGCCTGGCAGCCGATCTGGAGAAGTTCGGCGTTGAGGTGCAGGCCATCGCGACGTATCAAAAGTCGCTGGAAGACCTGTACGCCACAGTGCGGCAGTCGCTGAAGTCGACCTATGCGGAGAACCGCAAGCTGGCGACCGCATTGACCGTGTCCCAGCTCAAGGCGGCCGAAGCGATCAACGCCCGCACCGACATCCCGTCGGTCGCGACGCCCTAGACTGCCTGTTGATAAGTCAACAGGCCGGGAAACGGTCCTGCACGCGCGGCCCATGCACTTTCCGCCGTCGCTCGCCTGCGATATCCTGCTATGGAGCGCGGCGCTTCG
>JANNQN010000302.1:0-14939 GCA_031400775.1 Planctomycetia bacterium
CATCACCCATTGGCTCATGAAGATCGTGGTGCCGGCCGGAATCGTGTATCCGCCCAACTCGAACTCGGCCACGTTCTCGCGGCCGATCATGAAGGCCGGCGGATACAATCGCATGGCTTCCTGCACGATCCGCCCGGCGACCGGCAATCGCGCGAGATCCGCAACCTCCGGCAACTGGCCCGCCAACACGGTGTCCAGCTCGGCGTGCAGGCGCGCTTGCTCGTGCGGATGGTTGGCCAGCAGAAACAGGGTCCACGAAAGCGTGATCGCAGTTGTCTCGTGCCCGGCCAGCAGGAAGGTGCGGACTTCGTCGAGCAATTGCTCGTCGGTCATTTGGCTGCCGTCCTCATCGCGGGCGTGCAGCATCAACGACAATAAATCAGTGCGCGGCTCGGTCTCGTGCCGACGCCGATCGATGATCTGCCGCACGACCCTATTCAGCCCGCGGACCGCCGCGCGTGCTTTGCGATTGCCGCTGGTCGGAATCCAACTTGGCAATGGAATCCGCCGGCTGAAGTTCGCTCCAAAGCTGCGCAGCGCCAGCAGCAGCGACTCGCCGATTTCGTGCGATTGCTCGGTAACGTCGGCGCCGAACAAGGTGCGGGCCACGATGTCGAGCGTCACCTGCATCATGTCGGCATGAATGTCGCGCGTTTCGCCGTCGCGCCAGTTGGTCAGCATGCGGACCGCGGACGACACCATGTCGGGACCGTACCCAGCGATCCGCTCGGCCTGAAACGCGCCGGCAGCAAGGCGGCGTTGCCGCAGCCAGAATGAGCCCTCGCTCGTGAGCAGGCCATTTCCCAACACGGCCCGCGTGAAGCGAAACGCAAACGGCTTGACGAAATTGCGGCTGTTTTTGACCAGCACCGATTCGATCAGATCGGGATGGTTGACGAGCAGGCAGGGCCGACGCCCGAGGCGAAACGAAACGACGTCGCCATACTGCCGGGCCGAGCGCTCCAGAAAGCCCAGCAAGTCGGTGCGAAACTCCCGAAAGCTGCCGGTCAGGATTCGCTGCGGCGGTCCGGGAGGGCGGGCTGGCACTTTCATGGCGGATGACGTCGGAAGTTCGTGAAGGAAGTCTGCCCGTCGGTCGCCGGATCGATCATTTGATTCCAGTGCCGAGGACTCTCAAGCATACCGCCCGCGGCCGGTTGTTGCACGGCGGGATTCGCCGAAAGCCTTGGCGGGCCCGGAGCGCATCGCCGCGAGTCAGGCGCCAAATCCGCCGGCGCGGCCGTAGAGCTTCTCGCGCGTGGCCCACAAGCCGGCCGATGGCGTGGGAATGAAGAAGAAACGTTCGCCGTCAGCCAGCGTATTCCAGCCCTGCTTGAGTCGCTCGGGCTGATAGCGAGCCAGTGTCTTGGCCAGATCGGCATATTGAAAGTTGACGCCCTCGATTTCCGCGGCCGTGAGATGGCCCGGGGCGTAGGTGACCGTAAAGCGATCTTCCGACGAGCCGTGGATCAGATGCGCGGTTGCGTGCCCCAGGTCTTGCATGTCGGCATTCACGCGGTATCCGGCGACCACCTTGGGCGTGCCGCAATAGCCATACTTGCGAATGAAGCGATCGACCTCGGGCTGCTCGCCGAAACGTTTCAAGCCCGGCGCGATCACGATCAACTCGCCTCCGTCGGCCAGCGCCATCCGCGTGCGATAGACCGCTTTGTTCGCGACCCAGGTGCTGACGAATTCGTCGGCTTGCATCACGCACACGATCCGCTCGACCGGTTCTTCGAAGATCGTGATGTTTTCGTCTCGCGATTGCCGGGCCGCCTGCAAATACGTTTCCAGATCGTCGCCGACGTACAGGCCCGTGTGTACCAACTCGTCGTTGGCATTGCGGGCCATCACGACCTGCACATACACGTCGGGCAGCCGGCCGAGAAAATCGGCCTCGGCTTTGTTGAAGCAAGCCCGGGTGGGAGTCACCAGGTTGCCCAGGTTGTTCTCGATACCGCAGGTCGCGGCCAGCATGTGCGAGGCGCAGATCGTGTCTTTGCCACCCAAGCCGATGAAGTAATTCTTGTTGTGATTGGCAAAGCCGAGCACCTCGTGGGGCACGACGTGGCCGACGTTGATGACCAAATCCCAAGGCTCCTCGATCAACATCCGGTTGAGCAGGATCGGGATCGGCCAATCGGCCACTCCGCCGCAAGCCTGCTTGACGAACTCAGCCGAGACCTCGCCCACACGCACGCATCCCTCGCGCCAGTCGTGCGCGCGGATTCGCTCCTGTGGGATCGAGCCGAACATACGGCAGTTTTCCTCGACCGTATGCGGCACGTGCTGGCCCAGCGTGGGAATGACGTGGACCTCGGCCTCAGGCGATAACTCCTGATACAGCAGCTCCGTCAACCGGCCCACGCCTGAGTGGGCCCGCGTTATATCCGGCGGCAGCAGCAGCACGCGGCGCGGGCGCGCGCAGATGCGAGTGCGCGCCTCGGCGACCGTTTGCCGCATCAATTCGGCCATGCGAGCGGCGCCGATCTCGGGAGACTTTTCGGAAATCCAAGGCATTGCTAGAAACCTGAGGGACGAAGCAAGAAGGGGCGTCGGTAACCGCGACTAGTATTGTGCGAATGGAGACCGAGCGCGGTCTAGGCCTTCCACTGCCGCGCGACTTCTACCAGCGTGCGCACGAACTGGCCGCTGGCTCCGCCGTCGCACCAGGGCTTGGCCTTGTCGCGAAACGCCGGGCCGGCGATGTCGATGTGAGCCCAGGGGGTCTTGCCGACGAATTGCTCGAGAAACTTGGCGGCCGTGATCGCGCCGCCCCAGCGCCCGTCGCCGACGTTCTTGATATCCGCGACTTCGCTTTTGATCAGCTCGTCGTACACGTCCGCGTACATGGGCAACTGCCAGATGGGTTCGCCCACTTTTCGCGCCGCTTCGATTACCGAGTCGCACCAGGTTTGCTGGTTCGTCATCACGCCGGCTACCTCGGTGCCCAGCGCGACGACGCAAGCGCCAGTCAGCGTGGCCAGATCGATGATCTTGCTGACCCCTAAGTCCACGGCCAGCGAAAGCAAATCGGCCAGCACCAGCCGGCCCTCGGCGTCCGTGTTGTGGACCTCGATCGTGCGGCCATTGCGGGCGCGCAGCACGTCGCCCAGCTTCATGGCTGCCGGACCGGTCATGTTTTCCACCAGCCCCGCGATGCCGACCACGTTGATCGGCAGTTTGAGTTGTGCGATGGCTTGCATGGCGCCGACCATGGTCGATGCTCCTGCCTTGTCGCACTTCATGGTGAGCATTCCGTCGGGCGTCTTGAGCGACAATCCGCCGGAATCGAACGTCACGCCTTTGCCGACGATGGCCAAGGTGGGCGCGTCGGGACTGGCGCCATGATGGCGCAAAATCACGAGTCGCGCCGGGCGGTTCGAGCCCTTGGCGACGGCCAGCATGGCGCCGCAGCGCTCGGTCTCCAATCGCTTTTCGTCCCAGATTTCAATTTGCAGACCGTTTTGTGCGGCGACTTCCGCGGCGCGCTCGGCAAACGTCTCCGGATAGATCACGTCGGCTGGTTCATTGACCAATCGCCGTGTGATGTTGACGCTGTCGCCCAGGATTCGGCCGCTGGCGATCGCCGCTTCGGTGCCGCCGGACCAGGCCAGTTTCTCGAATGGATGGCGAGACTTGTCCGCGCGGTACAGATCCTGGCCGATGCAGCCGACCAGCGCACCGCACACGCCGCTTTCGGTGAATTCGGTCGGCCAGCTTTCGTCGAGGAAAAAAGCCACGCTCGACCGCGGTTTGCCGGCCAGGTGTCGGGCGGCGGCGGCCGAGCAGCGAAACGCCGCGCCGGCGTCAAAACGGTCCTTCTTGCCCAGGCCGATCACCAGGGCCTGTCGGGCCCGGCCCACTCCCACCAGCAATGATGCTGTTTCGTAGCTCCGAGCGGTAAATTCCTTCCGCTCGATGAGGCCGCGAATCGCGCCGCCCAGCGCCGCGTCGACTTCGGCAGCCGCGCCGGCCAAGGGAGTTGCCTCAAAAACTCCGACTACAATCGCGTCGGCTTCGGTTTGGGTGACGGAGGATTGAATCCGCTGGATCTGCACGGGCAGCGCCTTTCGCAATGAGAATGATGGCAAGATGGCAAGGAGGTAGCATTCTAGCCCCCGCGCCGCAAGAAATCAGCCGCAAAAACTACTCATGCGCCCTTCCACCCTTTGCGCTGGGTGCCGTAAGCTACCCCACAGACGCTCTGTCTTCGACAACGCCGCAGCCGCAAGCAAATCTCGAATCTGCCCGCATGGGTTACCGCACTCTACGAGCCTGCTTGAACGATCTGGAGAAGGGCAGGCAATTGGTGCGCATCGAGACGGAGGTCGACCCATCGCTCGAGGCGGCCGAAATCCAGCGGCGGGTCTTTCAGGCCGGCGGCCCCGCGATCTACTTCGCCCGCGTCAAGGGCTGCCAGTTTCCGATGGTCAGCAATATCTTTGGCACCATGGACCGGGTGCGGTTTATCTTTCGCGACACGCTCGCCTCGGTCCGGCAGTTGATGGAGCTCAAGGCCGATCCCGGTCAGCTAGTCCGCCGGCCGTGGCGCCTGACGCGCCTTTTGCCGACACTATGGAACGCGCGGCCCCGGCCGGTCGCCTCCGGGCCAATCCTGTCGGGCGTCACCTCGATCGATCGGTTGCCGCAATTGAAATCGTGGCCGGACGATGGCGGCGCATTCATCACGCTGCCGCAGGTCTACACCGAAGACGCGGAACATCCCGGCTGGCAGCGCTCGAACCTGGGCATGTATCGCGTGCAGCTTTCCGGCGGCCAGTACCAGCCAAATGAAGAGGTGGGGCTGCATTATCAGATTCATCGCGGCATCGGCGTACACCATGCGGCCGCCATTCGTCGTGGCGAGCCGTTACGGTTGAATATCTTTGTCGGCGGCGCCCCGGCCATGAGCGTGGCCGCGGTGATGCCGCTGCCCGAGGGACTGCCCGAGTTGGCGTTCGCCGGCGCCTTGGGCGGACATCGAATCAAGCTCGTCGCTCGCCAAGGACAATTGCCGATTTACGCCGAAGCCGATTTTTGCATCACGGGCGTCGTCGAACCAGACCTCCGATTGCCCGAGGGTCCCTTTGGCGATCACCTGGGCTACTACAGCCTGGCACACGAGTTTCCCGTGTTGCGCGTGGAGAAGGTGTGGCACAGGCCCGATGCGATCTGGCCGTTTACGGTCGTCGGCCGGCCTCCGCAAGAAGACACGATGTTCGGCAAGTTGATTCACGAGATAACCGAGCCGGTCGTGGGCAGCCTGATCCCGGGCTTGCATGCGGTGCATGCCGTTGACGCGGCCGGAGTTCACCCGCTGCTGTTGGCCATTGGCAGCGAACGCTACACGCCGTATTTGGAACGCCGCCGGCCGCAAGAGTTGTTGACCACGGCCAACGCGATCCTGGGGCAGGGGCAACTCTCGCTGGCCAAGTATTTGTGGATCGCCGCTCGCGAGGATGACGAGCACTTGGACGTGAACGACGTGGCGGCCATGCTTCACCATATGCTCGAACGGGTCGATTGGACTCGCGACTTGCACTTTCAGACTTGCACGACGCTCGACACGCTCGATTACTCCGGTGACGCGATGAACGAAGGCTCGAAGCTGGTGATCGCCGCGGTGGGCCGGCCTGTGCGGCAGTTGCCCGACGAGATCGGCTCGCTGCGACTGCCCGACGGTTTTGGAAACCCGCGAGCTTGCCTCCCCGGCGTGCTGGCGGTTGAGTCGCCGCGATATGGTTCCGAGCCGGGTGCTGTCGAGCGTTTTTGTGCGGCGCTGTCCCCACAGGATTCGATCAACCGTTTTCCGCTCGTCGTCATCGTCGACGACGCAGAGTTCACGGGCCGCACGCTGAACAATTTCGTATGGGTCACGTTCACTCGCAGCAACCCGGCGGCGGACGTGCATGGAATCGGCGCCGAGACTCGGCAGAAACATTGGGGCTGCCGGGGTTCGCTGGTTATCGACGCTCGTATCAAGCCGCACCACGCGCCCCCGCTGGTCGAAGATCCCGAAGTGACGCGGCGGGTTGACGCATTGGGCGCCGCCGGCGGGCCGCTGGCCGGAATTATTTGAGTTGTTGCCGATGAACTTTGCCTGGACCGACATCTTCAGCCACGACTTGCAGGTCAACGCGGCAGGGCGTTGGTTTCTGATCGCGATCGCGGCCGTTCTGGGGGGCATCTTCGGCAGCTTTATAAATGTGGTGGCCTATCGCTTGCCGCTCGGGATGAGCCTGAGTCGACCGGGTTCGCATTGCCCGACGTGTCAGCGGCCGATTCACTGGTACGACAACGTGCCGGTGCTGGGTTGGATTCGACTGGGCGGGCGCTGCCGCAATTGCGGGGCGAGGATTTCGGCCCGCTATCCGCTGATCGAAGCGGCCGTGGCCGTCGTGGGTACTCTGTTGGCCTGGCAGGCGACCGGCAGTTGGATTCCCGACGCGTCGGTCGAAGGTGGCGGCATCTTTCAGGTGGATGTCGTGCAATTCGCGTTTCACTTGCTGCTGATGTGTACGCTCATTGCCGTGGCGCTGATCGAGTTTGATGGCCACGTGCCGCCCGTGCGGCTGATCTGGCTGCCATGCGGTGTTGGGCTGCTGATGCTGCTGCTCTGGCCGAGCCTGCAACCGGTGGCGGAATGGGTCGAGCGCGATGGAGCCTGGGCCGGATTGAGCGGGATGCTGGCGGCGGTGGCCATCGGCGCGGGACCGTGGCTGTGCGCGTGGATGAGCAAGCGGCGGTCTGGAATCGCAAATGCTAATGCCGGTCTAGGAGAGCTGGTGCTGGTCGGCGCATTTTTGGGTGACCGCGCTGTGGTCGCAATCGGTGTGGTAAGCATGGCAGCGTTCTTTGTAATGCAACTGGCGACACGGGCGGCCTTCTTGCGTTCGCCCCCTCACCCCGGCCCTCTCCCGCGGAGGGGAGAGGGAGAATTCAGACAAGAGACCCCGGCAGGGAGTTGCGGCTGGGCGGGGTGTCTGGCAGCGGTTACGCTGATCTGGCTGCTGGTGGATCCGAGTGTGCTGCCCGAAAGCCCTGCATGGTTGCAACACGCCGGCAACCGGCCGCTTGCGGCGGCGGCTCTAATGACCGTTCTGGCGGCGGTGCTGACGGTCGTGCCGCGTCGTCGCCCTTTGTCCGCCCAACGGTGAGAGGAGAAACCGATGGCTCGCTTGACATTTCACGGCGCGGCCGAGACGGTCACCGGCTCAAAATATCTACTGGAAGCCGGGCGGTCGAAAGTGCTCATCGACTGCGGGCTGTTCCAGGGACTCAAGGAACTGCGGGAGCGGAACTGGCAGCGACTGCCGTTCAATCCCGCTCACGTCAACGCCGTCGTGCTCACGCACGCCCACATCGACCACAGCGGTTACTTGCCGCGATTTGTCAAAGATGGCTTTCGCCGTCCGGTGTATTCGACCCCGGCAACCGAGTCGCTGTGCGAGTTGCTGCTTCTGGATGCCGCTCACAACCAGGAGGAAGAGGCCGACTACGCCAACCGCAAGGGGTTCTCGAAGCACAAGCCGGCGTTGCCATTGTTTGACTCGGGGGACGTGAAACGAACCATGTCCCGGTTTCGCACGGTGCGACGCGACGAGTGGTTTTCGCCGGCCGAGCCGATTTGGGCCCGCTTTCACGACACGGGCCACTTGCTGGGGGCATGCATGATCGAGGTCGAGATCCGCGAGGGCGAAACACCTCTGCGGCTCGTGTTTTCCGGCGACGTGGGCCGTTACGATGCGCCGCTCTATTTCGATCCGCAGCCTCCGCCGCAGTGCGATTACTTGATTTGCGAGAGCACCTACGGCGACCGCGAACATCCGCCGCTGGACGTGTTCGATCAGTTGTGCAATGTCGTGATCGAGGCCATCGCGCGGGGCGGGGTGATGCTCATGGCGTCGTTTGCCGTGGGCCGAGCCCAGCAATTGATTTACTTGCTGACCGTTCTCATGCGGCAAGGACGCATTCCGTCGATTCCCATCTTTCTGGACAGCCCGATGGCGGCCAGTGGGATGAATATCTATCGCTACTACGCCGCCGAACACGACCTGGCCGAAGGATTGGCCGTGGACTCGGACTTTGAGTTCAATGACGATCACATAAAACTGGCGCGCACCGTGGGCGAGTCGCGACAAATCAACAAAATCAAAGGCCCGGGCGTGATCATCTCGTCGTCGGGAATGATGACCGGCGGGCGGATCCTGCATCACTTGCGGCAGCGCCTGCCCGATCCGATCAACACGGTGGTCATCGGTGGTTTCATGGCGGCCGGAACGCGCGGCCGCGCTTTGGCCGAGGGCGCCAAGTCGTTGCGACTGTTCGGTCGAGACGTGCCGGTGCGGGCTGCGGTGGTCGAGATGTCGGGGCTGAGTGGGCATGCCGGCCACGGTGAGCTGCGCCGCTGGCTCGAACCGCTCCAGCCACCGCGACAAGTGTTTCTCACGCACGGTGAATTAACCAGCGCGAACTCTCTTGCCGAGGAGCTTCGCAAAGAGCGCGGCTGGAACGTCATCGTGCCCAAAATGGGTCAAGCAGTGGAATTGGGTGTGAAGTAGGATCACGGCTTGGCAGGTTCGAGTGACGAAACGGTTCGATAAAACTCCAATGCAAAAATAGCGCCATGAACGAAGCCGAAAACCTGAAGGCCATCCTCAATTCGTCCAGCTACGTGTTGGCCGAACAGGACGTCGCGCTATTGGCGCGTCGCGAGTTGCGTCCCGTGCGGCTCCAACTGGAGCTGCTCAAACCCGAAATGGCCTTTCACGAGCACAACATCGCCACGACGATTGTCGTGTTCGGCAGCACGCGGATTGCCGAGCGGAGCGAACTGGAAGATCGCCTGCGAGTCGCGCGGGAGGCACTGGCGGCCAGTCCGAGCGAGGCGCGTTGCGCTCGCGAAGTGGCGAGGTCCGAGCGACTTTTGGCCAAGGCCCACTACTACGAGGCGGCTCGCGAGTTTACGAGCCTCGTCGCCCGTCGAGCGCAGGCCACTGACCGCCAGTACGTTGTGGTGACCGGCGGTGGCCCAGGCATCATGGAAGCTGCCAATCGTGGAGCCAGCGAGGCTGGCGCTCAAACCGTCGGGTTAAACATCACCTTGAATACCGAACAATTGCCCAATCCGTACATCACGCCGCATTTGTGCTTCCAGTTTCACTATTTCGCGCTCCGCAAATTGCACTTCTTGCTGCGGGCGCAAGCGTTGGTCGCGTTTCCAGGCGGGTTCGGCACAATTGACGAGTTGTTCGACGCGCTCACGTTGCGCCAAACGCGACGCATGCAAGAGATTCCGATTATCATGTTCGGTCGGCGATACTGGGAGCAGGTCCTCGATTTTCAGTTCCTGGCCGACGAAGGCGCGATCGAGGACGAACATCTCGATCTCATCCATTACGCCGAGACGCCGGAGGAGATCTGGAACATCATCGCGAATTTTCACCGCCACGAACCATGACGAAAAGCGAACTACAAAACACCACTGGCGAATGTCCCGTCGCGCTGGTGACCGGCGCCGGTCGCCGCGTCGGCAACGCCCTGGCGGTCGAGCTGGCCGAGCAGGGTTACCGCGTAGTCTTGCACGCGAACCACTCGCGCGACCTGGCCGATGCAACGGCGCGACAATTGAATTCCCAAGGCGGCTCGCAAGGCAATGTGGCGATCGTGCTGTCGGCCGACCTCCGCGACGAAACTGCCACCCGCGAGATGATCGCCGCGGCTCGCGATCATTTCGGGCGGATCGACGCGCTGGTCAACAACGCCGCCATCTGGGAGTCCAAACCGCTGGAATCGACAACCGGCGCGGATGTGCGGCGTCATTTCGAAATCAACACGCTGGCGACGTTCATCTGTTGCCAGGAAGCAGGCCTGATCATGGTCGAGCAGCCGCAGGGTGGCGCGATCGTGAACATCGGCGATTGGGCCACGGCGCGGCCCTATCGAGACTATGCCGCATATTTTGCAGCCAAGGGAAGCATCCCCACGCTGACGCGGACGTTTGCCGTCGAGCTGGGTTTGCGCAATCCACGGGTGCGCGTGAACGCAATTCTGCCCGGGCCGGTGCTGCTGCCCGAGGCGATGTCCGAAGCTCAGCGGCGTGCAACCATCGACGCCACGCTGGTGAAACGCGAGGGAAGCCCGCGCGACGTCGCCTTAGCGGTCTTGTTTTTGCTCGAAAGCACCTTCATCACCGGGGCCTGCATCAATGTGGACGGGGGCCGCAGCATTTACGCGCCGCAAGACGCATGAGTCGCAATGCTCGATACCCCCCCCGAACGGATGGGTCGATTGCCGCATCGGCCCCTCGCTGTTAGTCTGACCGGCTGTAATGAGCTCGATTTCCAGCTCGAAGCAGCCTCGCGCTTGAGTCAAACTTTGCGAGGCGCCAAAAAGCCGATCGGACCGCGGCCAGACTGGAAGGACGAGCGGGACGTTGCGTACCTTCCGCGACGGACCCGGGCAGCATGTATCGACGCGATGCCCTCAGCTTCGCAGTGCAGTCTTGCTCAGCATTACAATTTCCTGGGTTCGTTTCCCTTTCGGAACGCGGATAGCGCTGACCATCAGTCGCCCGCGCGCCTTGCGCGCGTGCCGATGGGCCGAATCGAATCCAGGAGTTGCGGGCGCAGGTAAAGATACGGCCGACTATGGGACGCAACAATAAATGGATTGAGAGCCAGCCCGACGATTCGGTGGCACGCATCGGCCGACGGGCGTTGGGCTCGCGCTTGCAGCGTGTGTGTCACTATCTGGATCTCGCGGTGCGGCGGAGTGCGACCGAAACCGAAAACGTGCATCAACTGCGAGTCTTCTCGCGCCGCGCGGCCGCCGCGCTCGAGATTTTCGAAGCTTGGCTGCCACCGCGTCGCGGACGATGGATTTCCAAGCAAGTCAAGAAGATCCGACGGGCCGCCGGCGAAGCCCGCGATCTCGACGTGCTGTTGATGCGGTGGACGCATCGCGATTCGCAGATGCCGGCGGCCCAATCCGAATTGCTTCTTGAGCACGTCGGCGCGATGCGTCGCGAAGCCCAGCGGCCGATCCGCAAGATTCGCAAGAAGCTCCGTCGCAAGCGATTCGCTCGACACGCCGTCAAGTTTCTCAAGCGATTGCGGAACCGCGCCGGCGACGAGCCGTGCGGCGAGCGGTTTGTATGCATGGCGCGAGTGGCCTTGAGCCGGTTGGTTACCCCGTACCTGGCGGCCGGCGACGGCGAGTTGAACGCCGTCGAGACCTTGCACGCGTTCCGCATTCAAGGAAAACAGGTCCGCTACGCAATGGAGATTTTTGCGGGCGCTTTCGATGCGGAGTTTCGCGGCGAGGTCTATCCGCTCGTGGTGGCGCTGCAAGAGCGGCTGGGCGCGATCAACGATCACGTCATGGCCGATGCCTACCTGGTGCGGTGGCATGCGGAGATTGAGGCGGGCCCGCTACAAGAGTCGCTTGCAACAGGCCGGCTGCACGAGCAACAAGCACTGGCGCTTGCGCGACAAGAGTTTCTCTGCTGGTGGACGCCCGAACGCCGTGCCGAGCTGCACCATCGTTTTGAGCGTTACATGCAAGGCGAAGCACCGGCCACTCCTCCGGCGCCCCCCCCGTCGCTGGAAAAGGCCGGCGATTGAACGCCAAGGCGGCGGCGCTTTGGCGGCTTTTTCCTAGCGGACCTGGCGCTCGATCGGCGAAGGCACTGCGTGCAGGAAGCGGCCTCCGCTGTCGTACCAGCCGTGCTGCGTGAAGCGGCACCAGGTGATGTCCACCAGGAAGCCGACCCAGCGAGTCTGCTTGCCCTCGAGCGATGCAATCATGCGACGATTGGGCAGCGGATGCTGATAGAAGAAACCCAGCCCGCGCTCCGACAAATGTTTTCCCACGACCACGATCGATTCGCCGCACGGCGTGATCCCGTCGCCGGCCACCGGAGTCAGGTAGAGCAGGTTCGGATAGGGAAACCGCTGCACCGTGCGGCGCTCGGGATGATGGGCCAGCGGGCCAAGCCCCGCCAGGATTTCCCAGACTTGCCGGCGCAAGGTCTCTTCAGCCGATAGCCCCGTTTCCACGACTTGATCGAGTTGCGTGCAGCCCAGAACCGTGCTCATCGATTCACTACCTCTCGGGACATTCCCTGGAATGGGTCTTCTGACGATACGTTTCCGAGCACTCGGGCCAGGCCTGCGCGGCTCGGCCGTGCCGGCGCATGCAATGACCCGAGGCTGTTTCTGCCGCGGAATAGCCCGAGGAACTGGCCTAAGCCACTTTGGACCGCCCGATGTGTGTGATGGGCAGATTGAAATAGTCGACAAAGGTTACTTACGTCACAAACGGCCCGCTGTCAAAAAAGTCGCGTTTCTGGGCGCAAAGCAATGCTCGCGACAATTGCCGTAGTCGTGAATGCGCGATGCGGAATCACGAGAAATAACTGGCCCAACGGCCGGCTATTTGGGGCTCAGCCGCAGTGCGCCATCCAGGCGAATCGTGGTGCCGTTGAGCATCGAATTGGTCACGATATGCTCGGCCAGATCGGCAAATTCGCTGGCCCGACCCAAACGCGGCGGAAAAGGGACGGCTGCGGCCAGCGCTTCTTGGGCGGCCGGGGTCATGCCGGCCATCATGGCCGTTTCGAACACCCCCGGGGCGATCGTCACGACGCGAACGCCGAAGCGGGCCAGCTCGCGCGCGATGGGCAGCGTCATCGACACGACGCCTCCCTTGGAGGCCGAATAAGCCGCCTGGCCAATCTGCCCTTCAAACGCCGCCACCGAGGCCGTATTGATAATGACGCCCCGTTCTTGCTCGGCGTTGGGTATGTTGCCGGACATCATCACCGCTGACAGGCGAATGACGTTGAACGTGCCGATCAAGTTGACCTGGATCGTGCGCGAGAACGACGCCAGATCGTAAGGACCTTCTTTGCCAACAACGCGACCCGCGCCGATGATGCCGGCGCAGTTGATCACGGCGTTAACCGCGCCGAAGTGCTGCTTGGCCGCGGAAAGTGCGGCCTGCACGCTGCCCTCGTCGGTGACGTCGGTTCGCGCAAATCGGACCTTTTGGCCCAACTCGGCCGCCAGTTTCTCGCCCGCTTCGACCTGCACGTCGGCAATGAGGACGTTGCCCCCTAGTCCGGCGAAATGTCGAACGCATGCGGCGCCAAGTCCCGAGCCGCCGCCTGTGACGAAAGTCGTGCTACCTGCGATGTTCATGTTGGTATCCCGAGCGAGGAACGATTTGTGCGTGAGAAACGTCCGAGCGGCTACGCGGCCGGCCGCGTCACGTTGCCACACAAAGTAGAGCGCGCTGCCGCCGGCGTCAACTCGCCGTGGTGGGACCGATTTTGCCTATTACGAACAGCGCAACTTGTTTGCTCAGTTGAGGGTTTGGCGCCATTACGGACCCCGCGGCCGTCACATTCCAAACCCGGCCCTGCGCCCGCGAGGGATCCAATTGCCGTCCGTCCGTAATTATTGTTGCTGGCTTGGCGGATTCCGGCTACAATCCATCCACGCCCGCCGATCTGTCCCGCCTTGCTCGTTTTTGTGCCGAGTTTCGTCAAAGCACGATCACGAGATATCACGGTACTTTTCGGGCATGAGACGTGCTGCGCGCTGGAATGCGTCTGGAATGCTCCTGCAGGAGAAACTGCCATGTTGAAGATCCTCGGCAAGCCGCAAAAAGGTTTTTGCGATAACGTTTCACGGCGAGCATTCTTGCAAATCGGCGGGCTAGCCCTGGGCGGCTTCTCGCTGCCGCAAATCTTGCGAGCCGAGTCGATTTCGGGCGCCGGTCGCACGTCGAAGTCGAAGGGGATCATCATGATCTTCCTGCCCGGCGGGCCGCCGCATCAGGACTTCTTCGACCTCAAGATGGACGCCCCATCGGAAGTACGGGGCGAGTTCCGACCGATCAAAACCAACGTGCCGGGAATCGAGATCTGCGAGCATTTTCCGCTCATCGCCTCGCACATGGATAAGCTGATCCCGATCCGCTCAATCGTGGGCGCTAGCGGCGCGCACGACTCCTTCGAGTGCGTCACCGGGCACCGCCGCAACGGTCCACAGCCCCCCGGCGGTTGGCCGGCGCTAGGCGCCGTAATGTCCAAGCTCAAGGGCCCGGTGCATCCCTCGATGCCGGCCTTTGTCGGCTTGTCGCCGAAAATGGGACACATGGAATGGGCCGACAACGGCCAGGCCGGATTCCTGGGCGTCGCCCACGCCCCGTTCAAGCCGGACGGCGAAGGCAAAGCCGACATGGTGCTCAACGGCGTCACGCTCGATCGCTTGGGCGATCGCAAGGCGCTGTTGACCAGCTTCGACCGATTCCGCCGCGATGCCGACGCCAGCGGCATGATGGGCGGGCTCGACAATTTCAACGACCAGGCCTTCGGCGTTTTGACGTCCAGTCGCCTGATGGATGCCTTGGACATCAGCAAGGAAGATCCCCGCATTCGCGAGCGCTACGGCAAGGGCGACCCGCGAAACCGCGACGACGGCGGACCGAAGTTGATGGAGCACTTTCTGATGGCGCGCCGGCTGATCGAGGCGGGCACGCGCTGCGTGACGCTGGCCTTCAGCCGCTGGGACCATCACGGCGGAAACTTCGCCGCCTGCCGGCAGGACATGCCGATGCTGGATCAGGGTCTTTCGGCCTTGATCGAGGACCTGCACAACCGCGGCCTGGATCAGGATGTTTCGGTAGTGGTTTGGGGAGATTTTGGCCGCACGCCCAAGATCAACAAAGACGCCGGCCGTGACCACTGGCCGAACGTTTCCTGCGCGCTATTGGCCGGCGGCGGAATGCGAACCGGTCAGATCATCGGCTCGACCGATCGCCTGGGGGCCGAAGCCAAAGACCGACCGGTCCACTTCCAGGAAGTCTTTGCCACGCTCTATCATCGCCTGGGCATCGACGTCAATCAGGTCACGCTGCCCGACTTG
>JANNQN010000303.1:0-10948 GCA_031400775.1 Planctomycetia bacterium
TCAGATCACGAAGAAGCCGGGCGGGTTCGGTCCCAGCGATCACTCGTCGTTCTACGCGTCCAAGATTCCGGTGCTGTTCTTCTTCACCGGAAGCCATAAGGATTATCACCGGCCCACGGACGACGTCGACAAGCTGAACGTTGGCGGCATGCGGCGGATCGGCGACATGGTGAGCGAGATCGCGGTGGCGCTGGCCCAGGCCGGCGAGCGGCCGCACTATGTGGAGGTCAAAGGGGGCAACGAGACCCTGGGTGGAGGCGGCGATCGCCCGTACTTCGGCAGCATTCCCGACTTCTCGCAGGATGAGCCGGGCTACGCTCTGACCGGCGTCACCAAGGGCGGCCCTGCCGAGCGGGGCGGCATCAAAGCCGGCGACATCATCGTCGAGTTCGGCGAAAGCAAGATCGGCAATCTCGAAGATTTCGATAGCGCGCTGCGCAAATACAAAGCCGGCGACAAGGTGCCCGTCGTCGTCAAGCGCGGCGCCGAGCGTGTGAAGCTCGAGATTACGCTCGATCCGCCGAAGTAATAAAGTGCTCGTTCAATAGCGGCTAACCACGACGACACAAAGGCTTCGGCCGTGAGCTCAGCCGAACGGACACGGAGTAGGAGTGGGTTGATTGCCGGGTGCCTTCCGTTCTCCGTGCTCGCCGTGTCGTCGTGGTTTAACATTCTTCTTCAACAGCAGGTAACCACACCGACACAATGGCGAGGGTACAAAGGGGACGACGTCGATCGAATGTAGGCAAGCCAGCGACAAATACGACCACTTGCAAAGGAATGACTATGCCAACGAAGAATCAATTCACAGGAATGACAGGCCTCTATTTGGTCGCGGCGGAACTGTCGAAGCGTGACTTCATCGTATCGCCCACTTCGCGGAGCGTTCAAACGGCCGATCTCCTGATTGCTGATGCGTCGTGCAAGAATGTGTACGCCGTTCAGGTCAAGACAAACGCGAGTACGTTCAAGTTTTGGCTTGTCAGCGCAAAATCAAAAACTCTAACGTCACGGAATCTGGTTTACGCTCTAGTGAATCTTTTGAAAGACGGAACGGTCGAGATCTACTTGGTGCCAAGTGCAATCCTAGCGAAGCACGTAGTTTTCTCGCCAAAGTCGCCCACAAGGAAATTTGACGGCTACTCGATCTACTTAAAACACATCGCCAAGTACAAAGACAAGTGGACAATCTTCAAGAGGGCGAGCGCTGAGCAGGCGTCGGTCAATGGCGATGGCTGATGGACTACCGCCAGGTTGGGTCGTTTGACCGTTGACGTAATGCCCAGGAAACGCACAACCGGGCAAAAGCCAGCAGTGGCACACGGATTTAGGCAAGCAGCCGCGCGGAGTCAGGCAAACAGCCGCACTCGGGCAAAGCCAGCAGTGGCACCAGGAGCGAGCCCAAGGCGGTGCGTCAGCACGCTTTCCGCTCGGAAAACGCTGGGGAAAATGCTCGCGGTTTTTTGACCTTTACGAATTTTAAGGTTCTCGACAGAATACCGCCTCGAAACCGACCCCCCAAGGGGCGTTGGATCGCGAGAGAATTCGGTTGTCCTGCGGATGGACAGCGGAGGTCAAGGAAGACCGCCCGTCACCAGCAAGGAGCGCTATAACGTGAGAACCACTCTTTTCTCGGCCGCAAGTGCGGCCCTTCTGATCGCCGCTCTTGGCTTTACCGAACTGCACGCGCAGGCCGTTGGACAGGGGCAAGGGCCCGCCGGCCAAGGACAATCGCCGCCCCGCACAGCATCGACCGCGCCCGCATCGGCCGCCGCACCGGGCAGCATCGCGGTCATCGACGTGACCTACATTCTCGATCACTACTCGCGGTTGAAGCAGGCCACCGAGGCCTTCAAGCGCGACATGGACACCGCCGAGGCTCAGTTGAAGAAAGAGCGCGATGTCTTGGCCAAGAAGGCCGAGAAGCTCAAAACCTTCAAGCCCGGCACGCCGGAATTCAAATCGCTGGAAGAAGAAATCATCAAGGCCGAGTCCGACTGGAAGCTGCGCGTGAATCGCCAGAAAGGCGAATTCGCCGAACGCGACGCCAATAACTTCCTTAAGGCCTACCAGGAAATGACCGCGGCGGTGAAGACTTACGCCGATCGCAACAACATCGCCCTGGTGATGCGTTTCAACGGCGCGCCGATCGACTCGACCAATCCCCAGGCGGTGCAGATGGAGCTCTCGAAGCTGGTCATGCACTACAGCAAAGACATCGACATCACGGACCAGATCCTGGCCGAGCTGAACCGCAACGCGGCCGTCGCCACGCCGCGCACCCAGCCGCCGCCGCGCCGCTAAGAAGTCGGTCGCGGCACGGCGGCTCAGCGTCGCACTGTCCGCCTCCGATGAAGCGTCGCCCGGATGCTTGTGTGATTCCTTCCTCCTTTTCAATACGCCTCGACGAACCAACCTTGATGCACGCTCTACGACAACAATGCACGATCGGCCGCGCGGTCTCGGTGCAAGGATTCGGTTTCTGGAGCGGACGCGACGTGCAGGTGGAGTTTCGCCCGGCCGAGCCCGACACCGGAATCGTATTCGTGCGGCGCGACCTGACACCCGCGGCCCGCATCAAGGCGGTCGTGGCCAATCGAATCGAAACGCCGCGCCGCACCACGCTTCGCGCGGGCGTGGCCAGCGTCGAAATGGTGGAGCACGTGATGGCTGCCCTGGCCGGACTGCAAATTGATAATTGCGAAGTGTGGGTCGACGAGCCCGAGATGCCGGGCTGCGACGGATCGAGCCTGCCGTTTGTCGAGGCGCTGGATGTCGCGAGTATCGTGGAGCAAACGGTCCCGCGAGCCCGACTCGTGGTGCGGAACGTCACGCGACTGGGAGACGATGAAAGCTGGGTCGAGGCCCGGCCGAGCGCCGGCGGCGGATTGACGATTAAGTTTCGGCTCGACTACGGCGCGGGCAACGCCATCGGACGGCAAACTTTGCAACTGCCGATTACGCCCGAGTCGTTCCGCCGCGAGCTGGCGCCTAGCCGCACGTTCGTGCTCGAGGAAGAAGCCGAGTGGCTGATCTCGCGCGGACTGGGCAAACGAGCCACGTACGAAAACTTGCTGGTCTTCGACAAAGACGGTCCGATGGAAAACACGCTGCGCTATCGCGATGAGTGCGTGCGACACAAGTCGCTCGACCTGGTGGGCGACCTGGCCTTGGCCGGTTGCGACCTGGTGGGACACTTCGTCGCCCACCGCAGCGGGCATCGCTTGAACGCCGAGCTGGTGCGAGCGCTGTTGAACGAAGAAGAAATTACCGAAGACCGCCGCCGTTCGGCATAGAGCTGAATCACCGATAAAAATAGATTGACCCCTTCGCTCGCAGAGCACGGATGCTCGAGAGAGTTGCGAGGGGAAAAGGACGCGGAGCGACTATTATGGCAAGCTACGTCGCCGAAAACGTATCGATTCATCCCCGGGCCGAAATCGACGCCGACGTCGAGATCGGCCCTTTCTGCGTGATCGGACCCAACGTTCGCATCGGTCGCGGAACGCGGCTCGAGAACAACGTCACGCTGATGGGTCGCGTCACGCTGGGCGAGCACAATCACATCTTCCCGGGCGTGGTCGTCGGCGGCGAGCCGCAAGATCTCAGCTATCGGGGCAGCGACACTCAGGTGATCATCGGCGATCACAACATCATCCGCGAATGCGTCACGATCAATCGCGGCACCGAGAAGGAAGAGGGCGTCACGACCGTCGGCAGCCATAACTTTCTCATGGCTTGCTGCCACGTGGCCCACGATTGCCGGCTGGGCAACCATATCGTGATCGCCAACGGAACGCTGCTGGGCGGACATGTACACGTACACGATCATGCTTCGCTCTCGGGCGCCGTGGCCGTGCATCACTACGCCTCGATCGGCAGCTATTCATTTATTAGCGGTTGCAGCCGCGTGTTGCACGACGTGCCGCCGTTCATGCTGGTCGAGGGTCATCCGGCCCGGGCGCGATGCATCAACGTGGTGGCGCTCAAGCGCAATGAGTTTTCTCCGGAAGTGGTCAACAGCCTGGCCGAAGCGCATCGGCTGTTGTATCGGGCCAAGGTGGGTCTGGACCACGCCCGCGAGATTTTGCGCGGCAACGACCAGTTGGCCCCGCAGGTCAACGAGCTGTTGAGCTTCATTCAGATGCAGCAAGAAGGCAAGCACGGACGAGCGCGCGAGCGCAGGAGAGCGGCGTGACCAAGTTGAAGCTGGCCGTGATTGGGGCAGGGCACTTGGGGCGGATCCATGCCCGGCTGCTGTCCCAGATGGACGACGTCGAACTGTTGGGTATCGTCGATCCGGTGCCGGCGGCCCGCGACAGCGCCGCGGCCGAATGCCATGCTCCCGCCTACGCCGATCACAGCGAACTGGCCGGTCGCATCGACGCGGCCGTCGTCGCCACGCCCACGCGGCACCACCACGCGGTCGCGCTGGACCTGTTGCGGCACAACGTGCCTTTGCTCGTCGAAAAGCCGCTCTGCGACAATCTAGCCCAGGCCGACGAACTGGTGGAAACGGCCCGGCTGCGCGGAGTCGTGCTGCAAGTGGGCCACATCGAACGATTCAATCCGGCCTTTCTGGCGGCGCAGGCCCGCGTCGGCCAGCCGCGCTACGTAGAGGCGGTGCGTGCCAGCGGTTATACGGGTCGCTCGGTCGACATCGGCGTCGTCTTCGATCTGATGATCCACGACATCGACCTGCTCTTGGCCTTGGTGGCCGCGCCGGTCACGCGCGTTTCGGCTATGGGACTGGCGGTCATGGGCCGTCATGAAGACGTGGCCCAGGCCCGCGTGGAATTCGCCGACGGAGCGGTTGCGAACTTGAGCGCGTCGCGGTTGAGCTTCAACCCGGCGCCAAAACGGCAAATGCAAATCTGGAGCGAGCAAGGATTCGTGGCGGTCGACTTCGGCAATCGCAGCGCCGCGGTCGTGTCACCGAACGAGACTATCTTGCGCCGCGAGATGGATTTCGAATCGCTGGATATGGCTGGCCGCACGCGCGTCAAGGATCGGCTGTTCAGCGACGTGCTGCGAGTCGAGTCGCTGGAGATTCCGGCCACGAACGCCCTGGCCGACGAGCTGCGCGATTTTGTCGACGCGGTGCGACTGCATCGCGAGCCGCGCGTCACGGGACAACAAGGGCGCGATGCCCTGGCCCTGGCCGACGCGATTCTCGAATCGATCGCCGAACACTCTTGGCAAGGGGCCGCCGCCGGACCGATCGGCCCGCTGGCCAGTCCTTCGCAGAACACGCTGCGCGGACCGCACTGGCACGCCGTGGCACAGCCGCGCCCGGCGGCGTAGGGTTGTCGGTCGCCAAAGTAGCAGGCTCACGCCGTGAGCCGTCGCGAAATCAGAGTCGGCGCCTACCAGCAATTTGGCTACGGCACACGGCGTGTGCCGGCTACTTTATGCGCGCCTACGCCAGGTCGCGGTCTTCGAACATGGCGAGGCCCAGCAGCATGGCAATCGTGCTGTAGACGACGCAATACAACAGCGCCATCCACAGGTAGTTGGTCGGCACCGTCGCTCCGGCGGCCACCGCGGCCTGGATATTGAAGTGGTCCAGCACTGGTAAAACCGTGGCGATAAACTGGCCCACGAAGCGCACGATCTCGAACTTGCCGACCGACGAGTTGACCAGCATCGGCACCAGGTGGCCAAGCACGTAGATCGACGCGCACACGATCAAGTTGGCCAGCATCGGCAGCCGGGTGGAGATCGCCACACTGATGGACGCCATCACCACGGTCTCCAAAAAGGCCAGCACCAGGCCCGGCAGCGTGGCGATCAGCTCCAGGTAGCACAGTTGCCAAGTGGGCTCGGTTTTGGCGACTTCGCGCGAGTCGTAAACCACCTTGTACGAGATCGTGACCAGGAACAGAAAGCCGAGCACGATGAACAACACAACCACCGGTCCCAACACGCCAAGAAACTTGCCCAGGATAAACTGGCGGCGATGAACCGGCTTGGAGAGCACGGTCAGCGCGGTGCGGCCTTCGACTTCCTCGGAGACCGAGACGCTGGCCGACCAGACGGCCACGATGATCGCCAGGATCATGATCAAGGTCAGACCGGAGTCCTTGAGCATCTTGACGTCTTCGCCAAACGTGTTGTATGGAATGAAAATGAAGGAGAGCAGCAGGAACGCGCCAAGTCCCATCACCAGGTAGAACAGCGGCTGCGACATGGCCTCCTTGGCCGTGGTCATCGCGATCGCGGCCACCTTAGGCGCCGCGAACCGCAAGCCCAGGTACAGACCGACCAGAATCACTAGCGCCGCGGCCGTGGCGGGCACGATCCGCATTTCCGGAAACTCGATGTCCGTCAGCGTGTGGATCGTCAGCTTGGCGGGCTTGTCGCTCACGTTGGTCACGAACCACTGCGTGGGCACGTCGAGCGGCGCCTTGTCTTTCTCCGCGACAAAGGGCTTAGCCCAGTTGAATCCTTGTCCCGGACCGATCTTCATGCCCAGAGTTTGTCCGATTCCCGCGCTGATCGTGGTCGCTATCGACAGAGGCTCGTCGGTTTCGGCGCTGAATTGATACAGTTCCAACTGGCGGGGCTCGAAATCCTTCAACTCGTAGTTGACGACCGCCGGTGGAATGACGAACTCGTGACTCGAAAGGCCGACGGCCGCAATTCGCGGTACGGCCGCGATCAGAGCACGGTAGGGGATCGTGGGCACCAGCACCACGCCCAACACGGCGAACCCGGTCAGGGCAATGGCCAGGTATAGCACCGGCGCCAGAATTCCCTCGCGCACCGCGGCAAAGATCTCTTCGGCCCACGCGCGAGAGACAAGCCATACGACGGCATACAGCGCGAGCAAAATCACCAGCCCGAAAGCGACGCCGACGCTCAGCAGCCAAATCGGCGTGACCCAGGTCACGGTCAGACCCAACAAAAACGGAGAGCTACTCAGCATGATTTTCAGAACCCAGGGATGGATGATGACGAGATCAAGATGGATGCATCCGACCGCGGCAGACCCGCTAATGTCGGACTTCGAAATCTGTAAATTCGCCGGTGGCCGGCAGCAGGGTGGTTTGCGTGTGTGCGATAAAACGTTCCATCTCGGCTTGCACGGCGGCGATAAAGGCTTCCAGCGAACGGCGCACGCCTTCGACGACCAACAGCACCCGGCCATCGTGCAGGTTTTGCACGAAGCCGCGGACGTCGTGCCGCGCCGCGATGCCTCGCACCGTGTAACGAAAGCCCACGCCTTGCACGCGTCCCGAGAAATGGAATTCTCGACGTTCGAGCGCTGGGTCGGCTTCGCTCACGATTCGCTCACCGCGCCGTCGCGCGAGCCCCGTGCCACTCCTCGGCGAGCCACGCACGACTCGAAGAGGTAAACCTCCAGTATAACCGACGCGAAACGGCCTGCCAGCGGCCGGCGGATGGCGGCTCAAGCGCCGAGATCATGCAGGGGCCGGGGCGAAATCGCGACGCTGACGGCTTTTCGATTAGTCCGTTGGAGGCTCGCTCGCCTGCGACGAATTGGCCGCAATTCGCTAGGCGCAACCGTCACCCTTGACGCGAACTTAGGGCGGTTCTAGGCTTAGGTGGCAGCAGCTCGATCCGAGGATTTTTCGCCGCGGCACGCAAGGCGGCAGCCAACGAAATCGACTCTCTGCTTTTTGCCCGGTAGTGTAACGGTAGCACGAATGGCTCTGAACCATTTAGTCAAGGTTCGAATCCTTGCTGGGCAGCTAGTTTTCTCGCCGCGGTGCTACCCTGGTGCCCCTTTTTGAGCATTTCCAGGGAAATGGGCAGCACGACCTCTAGATTGCCCGCCTAACGCATTGGCCCAGGGCATGAACAGTTCCGTTGGGCACCGCCGCAACGCGGCAGACGCGATCCTACGCGTTGCGATTTTCCGGCTGAATCCGGGGGAAAATTCCCCAAGCCGGCCGCCAAAATCTGAGCTATGGTTCATTTGGCTTCACATCTAGCCAGGCGCCTTACTGCCTGGCTGGCCAACAACTAAAAGGGGATTCTCCAATGATGCACATCGCCAATAAAATGCGCCGTTTCCTGACGTCCGAAGATGGTCCAACCGCAGTCGAGTACGCGGTCATGCTGGCACTGATTATCATCGTGTGCCTGGTCGCGATTAACGCGATCGGAACGAACGCGAGCACCACGTTCACGAACGTCGGCAACTCGATCGCCAGCTAAAGTCCTCGGAGGCCTTGTGCCCGAAAAAGCCCTCTCCGTTGTAGGCTCGCGGAGAGGGCTTTTATTGCGCCTCGGCTGAGCAAACCAGCGGCATTTGCCGCGAACCGCTCGCTTCGACCGCGCGCCATCAGCGCGTTGAAAAATGCCCGCGTGGCATTTCTCAACCTTGCCAAGTACGGAGCAAAGCTCCGCACGGAAGCGCAAAGTATCGACTTATGTCGTTCGACCCAGCCTTCGTCCCGAGCTCAGGCCGAGGGGAGGCTCTCGACGGGGCGCTATTTTGGCATCGCATCCATGCGATGCCGCAGTCTGTTGAGTCAATCAACTGGCTGCTAGCTCCCACGCCATCCCGCCGCTTGCCGGAGGTGTACGTCAGCGGCTTGCTGAATTGTCTTGGCAGTCGGGCCCGACTAACATCACGTCTTCGAGACAATCCGCGGCACGCGCAAGGACTGTCGTCCCGATGACTGACCTGGTCTGTTACATTCCGTCGTATAACGATAGCGATTTGGTGAAGGAATCGCTGGCCTCGAGTCCGGACTGGGACGTCGTCATTTCCGACAACGCCTCAGACGAGCCGCATCGAAGCGCGCTGGCGGAGCTGGCGGGAGCGCGGGTTCAGGTGGTGCGCCACAAAGCGTCGCTGGGGCGTGTCGGCAATTGGAATGCCTGCGTCGATCATTTCGTTTCCAGCGGGGCGCGGTGGATGAAGTTCTTGATGGCAGGCGACTTGCACAAACCGGATTCCTGCGCTATTTTTCGCCGCGCAATCCAGCGCCAGCCGACGGTCCGTCACATTGTTCCCCGCATCGAAAACGTCTGGCCCCATGGCAGCAAACTCTGGTTCGTGACCGAAGAGGAGGGGGTGGTTTCACCTCTGAACGCCATGGCCGGCGTCGCCATCGAGGGCAACATATTCCATGGGCTGAGTGCGCCACTTTTCCACGTCGACGCACTGAAGAAGGGATTTACGTTCGGCGAAGACACTCTGAACTTCTGCGCCGACATGATGTTTTCCATGACCATCGCCATGCATACGCCGACCTTATACATTGCGGAAGTGACGGCCGAATTCATCGCCGCGCGACGCAAGGGCATGCAGCGGGGCGTTTATACGCTCGAGCATTTCTTGGAAGAAGGCCTGCTGCGGCTCCGCGCTGCCGACGCCGTCGAAACACTTGGCGGAGACCGGCCCCGCCGCAACCAAGTGCTCGCCGGCATCCGAAGCTGGCTTCAAATGGGACTCAACCATTCGCTGGAGAAACTGGCGGGCGACGTGCTCTTTCCTTTCGAGACTCTGGAAGTCGATAAGCCAACGCCGGGTACCGATGAAACCTCGCAGGGCAACGTCGAGTAGCATCAAGAGACATCGCTGCCGACGGCCCCGGCGGCTTGTACGAGCGCTGGCAACCATCGGCGTACTTACAATCGTCACTTCGGCTTTCGCCTTCCGCACGACTTTTTCGCTTGCCGCGTAGTGCCTGTGAATGGCCAACCGGTGCATCGTCGCGCTGGCCTCGGCGACCAGCTTGAATAACCTGTCATCGCCGGGGAAACAGTCAGGATGCACCGGACAGCCAGGAATGGGCCCTCCTCAATGGAAGTGGCGTGCGGAAAAAGCAATTTTGTCAAAAAATCCCTTTGACGCGATGGTTTCACGCAATTAGAATCCATGGCAAGGTACGACTGATTCGAGAATTCTTCCCCATTTGAATTCGCTAGTGACAGTCTCTCTTTAGCGCCGTCCGCCGCCGGTCACTTTGTGTAGGCCGGCTTCTTCCGATGGCGTTCCTCTTTTGGTAAATCGCGACCGCCCCTGTTGGCGTTCGCAATCTGGCGGACGAATGCGCGCGGCTGCACGCCGGCGGCCAACTGACCATGTACTGCAACTTTGGGAGCCTCATGAACTTGCTAACGACGCGCGTGGCCTTATTTATAATTGTGGTTTTCGGGATCTCCTGCCCGGTCGTGGCCGTGGCTGGCCCGGTTACCTACAGCTTCACCAACGGCGGCCTGGGCGCCTCCGCTGAATTCGTCCGATCCGGCAGTGACTTGATTGTCACCCTGACGAACACCGGCACCGCCGACGCGATCGTGCCCACCGACATTCTGACCGCGGTCTATTTCAACGTTGCCGGCAATCCGGCGCTCACGCGAACCTCGGCAGTGGTTCCGATCACAAGCGACGTCTTCGAGATCGGCACGGGCACCCTCGAGACACCCGGCGACCGCGTGGTGGGGGGCGAATGGGCCTTTCTCATCACCAATGGCATCTCTTCAACCGGCCTCGGCATCTTTGGACCCGGCGACCGTTTTCCGGGCGACAATCTGCAAGGACCAGATAGTCCGGGTGGCGTGCAATTTGGAATCATTCCGGCCGCCGACAATTTGTTGACCGGCAACGGCGGCATCTCTGGATCGTGGATGATCAAAAACGCTGCCGTGTTCCGCCTGGCAGGGTTTTCGGCTGAGCCCAACGCCGCAATCAGTAATGTCGTCTTTCAATACGGCACCGCACTCGATGAGCCGCAATACGGCGGTGATATCCCCGAGCCGTCTAGCTTCGTGCTGGCCGCGATAGGCCTCATCGGCTTGGTCGTCTGGCGCCGGCGGCAGCGGTGAGACGCTCATCGGGCTGGGCGATCATGGCGAACACCGCATGTGGATGCGTACACGCCCTGTTGGATTGCCTGTCGCTTCGGACCGCTTGCATCATTGACTCTGGGAGAGGGCTCTTGAGGAGCAATTTGTTCACGAAGTTGTT
>JANNQN010000304.1:0-10436 GCA_031400775.1 Planctomycetia bacterium
CGCACCAGGCGAGTGGCTGAGTGGAATCGCGACCTTCTTGCGAGACCGCTCGTTTTTTGAACTTTTCCCGTCGCTTTTCTGGTTGCGATGGCCCCTAGAGATTTCAGGCATGGGCAAGCCGCTTGCTAGCGCGCAGCGAGCCGATTCGACCGGCCTGCCGACCAGTCAGTGGCAGCCTAGAGCGGTCGAACAGGTAATCGACGCCGCCCGAGGCGGATGCGGGGAGTCGTTCGGCGAATTGGCCGAACGGTGCCGGGCTTACCTATTGCACGTAGCCAACCGGGAATTGGGGGATGACCTGCAAGCCAAGATCGGTGCGTCGGATTTGGTCCAAGAAACACTCCTACAAGGCCAACAGGCGGTCGACCGCTTTTGCGGGGGCAGCGAAGCTGAACTGCGGGCATGGTTACGCCAAATCTTGTTACACAACGTGGACCGTTCGGGCCGTTACTATCGGACCGCTGCCATGCGCGACGTCGCTCGAGAGATGCACCTTGATGCGCCCGACGGGGACGTGCGCTCAGCGCGAGAGTTGTCCGACGACTTGTCGACCCCGAGCAAGGAGCTGATAGCAGCCGAACGTGTCGATGCTTTGCGACAGGCAATCGAACGACTGAGTGCCGAGCACCGGCATGTGATCATCCTGCGAAATGTTGAACTGCATAGCTTCGCGACGATTGGTCGCATGATGGCCCGTTCGCCTCAGGCCGCCAGCAAACTGTGGACAAGGGCCGTCTGTTCCTTGCGACAGGAAATGGCTTCATTCGATGGCTTCCAATAAGATCAAAGGTGCGGTCCCTGCCGATCATGCAGTGAGAGTTTCGCCGCCTGACGATGACCCAGTAACTAGCGAGTTCGAGGCCCTGCTCATCGCCTTTGACGAGGGATTGGCCAGCGGCTCGACGGTGAACATTCCGGATCTGAGGTCATTGCCGCTCGAATTGTCCTCCGAATTGCGCGACGCGCAAGACTGTTTGTGGTTATTGCACGCAGCATCCCGCGCCGGTCAGCTTGATGACCTGGCCTCAGACGCTGCCACGCGTCGGACGGCCGTGCCGACGACGTTGGAATCGATCGATCGTATTGGGCGGTTCAAGATCGTGCGCGAACTGGGACGCGGCGGCCATGGCATTGTCTTTTTGGCGATCGATCCAAATCTTGGCCGGCATGTGGCGCTTAAGGTGCCTCGCCCAGAGGCGCTCATCACGACGGAGTTACGGCGTCGGTTCTTGCGCGAAGCAGAAGCCGCCGGCAGCCTGCGTCATGCCAATCTGGTCACGGTTTACGAGGTCGGCGAGGACGGGCCACTTTGCTACCTCGTGACGGAATATTGTGACGGTCCCACCTTAGCCGAGTGGCTGAAGAATCATACCGATCCCATAGCGGCAAAGAGCGCCGCGCAACTGATTGCAACGCTGGCCGAAGGCGTAGCGCATGCTCATTGCGGCGGGGTGTTGCATCGTGACATTAAACCCAGCAATGTGCTGCTGGAATCCCGAATAGCTGGGACTTCGGGCGACAGTGCCGAGCGGCCCCTGTCGGCATTCACTCCAAAGCTGAGCGATTTCGGTCTGGCCAAGCTGCTCGTGCGGCCCGATGACGAAACCCGCACTGGCACCCTCTTAGGTACCCCGGCCTATATGGCTCCGGAACAAGCGGCTGGGAGATTGCGCGACGTTTGCGCCGCCACCGATGTTTACGGCTTGGGGATAATCCTCTACGAAATACTTGTAGGGAAGCCGCCCTTTCGCGGGGAAAACGATCCTGACACACTGCGAAAAGTCTGTGTCGACGAGCCAATGCGGCCTCGCCGAATGCGTCCCGGGCTACCGCAAGACTTGGAGGCAATCTGCCTGCGGTGCCTGGAAAAGAAGCACACAAATCGGTACGCGTCAGCCGGGGAACTCGCTTGCGATTTGCGGCGTTTTTTGGCGGGGGAACCAACCTTAGCTCGGCCCGCAACTTCCTGGCAGCGGCTCTTGAAGTGGAGTCAACGGCGGCCAGCGGCAGCTGCCCTTGTTGTCGTCAGTTTTGTCGCACTCTTACTACTGTCGTCAGGCGGTTGGCTGTTCCTGGTCCGCACCCAGTCGTCGCTCAAGCTGGCGGAACAACGCCGTGTTCAAGCCGAGACAAGCGAGCAAGAAATGCGGCGAGTACTTTATGCGAGCGAGGTCTCTCGGGCCTTGATAGCTTGGGAAGCGAATGACCCTCGATCTGCTCGACATCTGTTGGATACCCAAATCCCTAAGAGCGGACAATCCGACTTGCGGGAGTTTGCTTGGCGATATGTCTGGCACCTAGCACACGAAGAGCGGCACATTCTCAAGGGCCACGAGTCTGACGTCTTCCGCGTGCGATATTCACCTGACGGCACAAAACTGGCAAGCGCCAGCAAAGACCGTACCGTGCGTTTGTGGAACGCTTCGAGGGGCAGCTCGATAGGAGTACTGCGGGGCCACTCGGATGAAGTCCTCTGCGTGGCCTTTGCACCCGACGGTCGCCAACTTGCATCCGTCGGCGAGGACGGCAAGATATTGCTTTGGGACGTCGACTCGTTGACGTTATTTAAGGAACTATACCAGGATGAGAAACACTTGCACTGCGTCTGCTATTCTCCGGATGGTTCTCTATTAGCGGCCGCGGGAGCGAGTGGTGCTGTTCTGTTATGGCAGACTTCGGATTGGAAACGATTGCCGGACTTGGTTTGGCAATTAACACGCATCGAGGACTTGGATTTTTCGCTTGATAGCGCCCGGCTAGCCACGGCTTGCGACAATGGAGCGGTTTGCATCTGGGATCCGCGCTCAACTCGTCGGCTAGCGGAGCTAACAGGACATCGAGAGGCGAGTGGGGTATCGTTCTTTCCCGATGCAACTCGAGTGGTTTCAGTTGGGCGAGGCGACTGTTCGGTTCAATTGTGGACGGTATCCACGCTGCCAGACAACCAGCTTACTACGATCGCGCAACCCAAACCATTTTTGAAGTATTCGGAGTGGCTGCTGGGAGTCACGGCATGTCGCGATAATGGTGCGTTTATCTTTGCGAGCCGCGATGGCGTTGTTCAACTCGTTGATGTTGCCACGCAGGACGTGAGGCAAACCTTTAGCGGACACACGGGGCGCGTATGGAGCGTTGGAATTTCAGTCGACGAGGAACACGTAGCCACGAGCGGGGAAGATAGCACTGTGCGTATTTGGTCACTCGATGAAGATCGAGCCCATCGCAGTTTCGTTGTTCCCGGAAAAATAGGGGCAGTCTATTTTCCGGCCGACAATGCGCCCGTCGCAATCCAGTTGTCGTCGCATAGCGATCTGTTTGCCGATCTGGCATCGAGAACCGGGAAGATCTCGGAGGCATTCACAGCCCACCCTACGGACCCGAGCCACCCAGAGTGGAAGCCTCATCGGCTCGTGGCGTTATCGCAAGACGCAGCCATCCTAGCAGTTGCATTTCCCATGCAAACCTTCGTCCAATTAAAGAATCTGAGCGACGGACGTGACCTCAAGTCAATTCAACTCGGGAATTTCGAGATCAGCGATCTCGCTTTATCCAGCGACGGAAGTAAAATGGCCGTTGTCAGCACTTCAGGTGAGATTCAAATCCGCGACGTTGAACTCGAGACGATTCTCGCTTCACTCCCGGCGCAAGATGACACGGCCAAGTTGCCGTGTTTTTCGCCACAAGGCGATAAATTGGCATTTGCTTTTGATCCCCTCGACTGTATCGCGGTGTGGACAGTTGCTTCTCAGCGGCCAGCGGCGATGCTTCAGCAACCAGAGAAAGAGGATTCCGTAGGCTTGTTGTTTTCTTTGGATGGCAAGTACTTGGCCACACGCGGTAGCGATCGAGTCGTAAAGTTCTGGGATGTTGAATCGGGAAAGTTGGCCTTCAGCTTATCGGGGCACACGGGACGAGTGTCGTCATTTGCATTCTCTCCCGATGGAAGGGTTTTCGCGACCGGGAGTGTTGACTGTGCAATTAAACTTTGGGATCTTTCAACACGGCAGCTACTTGCAACCCTCCACGGCCACAAAGCGGCCGTGGCGGGGTTATTTTTTCGACCCGACGGCAACTTGCTAGTGAGCGTGGGAATTCCCAACCCCGATCACTGTGAAGTGCACACTTGGTCAGGACCAGATCGAGTCAGTACACATAAATAGCGACGGCTATACAGAGCAGTTACTGCGGGCACCGCACACCGTGTGATCCCAACTGCGCCGCGGTTGCGCCGCGGGGCCATCGCGCGCCTGGATCGCGCGCCTGGATCGCGCGCCTGGATCGGGCGCCTGGATCGGGCGCCTGGATCGGGCGCCTGGATCGGGCGCCTGGATCGGGCGCCTGGATCGGGCGCGGACGCCGCAACGGTGGAGCGTCCAGGGCTAGGGTAGAAAGCGGCTCGTGCCGGCTGCGAGAATCGCCAATCATGATCACTAACCAGCGGGACAGGGTTTTTGGAAGTTCGTCCGAGGAAAACCTGGCTGGCTGGCAAGATGCTGGCGTGCCGCTATTGAGACAAAATCTCAATTGACCTGATATTACCGCAAATCCGGCCGATGTCAAACAGGTTGTGGCGGAATCGAACGGGCCTGTAATCGTGTCCCGTCGCGGCCGTTTCGCGGCGTTCCTGGCGACTTATTCGATCGAAACGGACGCGGCTGCTGGCGCGCTGCAAATCGCGCGGCGATTGAACCTTGCGCTCTGCCGCAAGCGGGCGGGATTCGCCTTTTCGCCGCGGGGGACCCCCGCTAGAATGCCCGGCGCTCGTCGAGCATGGCAGGATGCCGACCGCTCGACGACCCCGCAACGGCCCAAGGGAGGCGGCGCATCGTCCATGGAAGGACCCTCGAAGGCGGACTCGCTATTTCTTGCCCGCCCGTTTGTATTCTTCACGCGCATCATTCTGGCCTATCCGGTCGCCACGATCGCCATTGCGTTGGCCTTCGCGGCCGCGTCGTGCTATCTGACGGCCACGCGGCTGGGATACCAGACCAGCCGGCTCGACTTGCTGAATCCCAAGAGCAGCTATAACAAGCTGTGGATCGAGTACATTGAGGAGTTCGGCGACGAAGACGACGCGGTGGTGGTGGTCGAAGGGGCCGGCCGCGAGCAAGTCGTGCCGGTGCTGGAGGAACTTTCGGCGGCACTGGCGCGCGAGGACCGGCTGTTTCATGCCGTGCTGCACGAAGTCGACCTGGCCAAGATTCGCTCCAAGGGCCTGCACTACCTCTCGCCCGACGAACTGGCCGGCATCGACCGCTTCTTGAGCGAGCTGGGACCGATTCTGGCCGGCGATTGGTCGCCCTTGAATCTCAGCAACATGGCCGCCGGCATTTCCGGACAGATCGAGTTGGGGGACAGAGCCGAGGCCGCGACGGCCGTAGCCGGACGCGACAAGTTGCAACGACTCTCGAACAGCCTGGGCGAATCGCTCGGCCAGCGCCGCCGCTATCAATCGCCCTGGCCGGAGATGCCCTCTTCGTTCGCCATTTTGAGCGAGCTGAATTCCGAATACCTCCTGACCAAGCAAGGGCAACTCGGCTTCGTGTTGTTGCGGCTGGCCAAGGGCGAGGACAGCTTCAACCACTGCACCGAAGCGGCCGACGCCCTGCGGGAACTAATCGCCCAGACGCAGGCCCGGCACCCGAACACCACGATCGGCTTGACCGGCTTGCCGATCATGGAAAACGACGAGATGCGCTCCAGCCAGACGTCGATGCTGTGGGCCAGCATTGTCTCGCTGGTGGGCGTGGGCCTGCTGTTCGTGGCCGGCTTTGGCGGTGTGCGACATGCGCTACTGGCCAATTTGGTGCTGTTGGTCGGCATGGCCTGGGCTTTTGGCTACGTCACGCTCTCGGTCGGACACTTGAACATCCTGAGCGTGTCGTTCACGGTGACCATGATTGGCATCGGAATCGACTACGGCATCTACTACGTGGCGCGCTATCTGCAACTGCGCGGCGAAAACCGCACCTGCGAGGATTCGCTGTTGGAAACGGCGCGCGGCGCCGGCCCGGCCATCACGGCGGGCGCCGTGACCACCTCGATCGCTTTCTTCGCGGCCGGGTTCACGAGCTTCAAGGGTGTGGCCGAACTAGGAATCATCGCAGGCGGGGGGCTGCTGCTGTGCGCGCTGGCCGAATTGGCGGTCTTGCCGGCCGCGATTTACCTGGTCGACCGCAGTGGCTGGGGCGTGCGCATGCCCAGGCCTTTGGGCGTTCACAGATGGATCGCCCCCTTCGCCAAGTTTCCGCGCGTGACGCTGGGCGTGACCTTGGTGGCCACGCTCGCCGTTTCGGTCGGATTGAACAACCTGTGGTACGACAACAACCTGTTGAACATGCAGGCCGGGGGGTTGGAGAGCGTTGCTCTGGAGAAAAAGCTGCTCACCGAGTGCAACCAAAGCGTGTGGTACACGCTGTCGATTGCCGACAGCCGTGAGGAGCTGCTGGCCCGTAAGTCGCAGTTCCTCCAGTTGGGTTCCGTCGAACGGACCGAAGAGATCGTCTCGCTGTTGCCGGTCGATCTGGACGTGAAAAAGCCGGTCATCGAGCGGATTCAGCAGCGGCTGGCCTCGCTGCCGGAGCGGCCGCCGCTGATCGCCGTCGACCGCCCCGAAAAGCTGGGCCAGATCTTCGCCCACGCGCAAGGTCTATTGGCCCGCGAGCGGCAGGACGAGAAATGCGTGCGGCAGTTGGAGATCGTGCGAGATCTTTTGCGGCGGATGCCGCTGTCGGATTGCTACGCGCAGCTCTCGCGCTTTCAGCAAGAAATGGCCGGCGACCTCTTGAGCCGACTGCACATTTTGAAGAGCATCGCCAATCCCGAGCCGCCGGCGCTCACCGATCTGCCGACCAGCCTGGTCGATCGCTTCGTCGGTCAGCACGGCAAGCACTTGCTCAAGATTTACGGCCGCGGCGATATCTGGGACACCGGCGCTCTGGGCAATTTTGTCCGCGAAGTTCGCACCGTCGATCCGCACGTGACCGGCAATCCGCTGCAAGCGCACGAAGCCTCGCTGGAAATGAAGAAAAGCTATCAGGAAGCCGCGATCTACTCGCTGCTGGTGATCTTGGGCGTGCTGATCCTGGACTTCAAGAGCATTCGCTACGCCCTGCTGGCCGCGCTTCCCCTGGGCGTGGGCGTGCTGCAAATGTTTGGCCTGCTGGGCGTGCTGGGCATTCCGTTGAACCCGGCCAATTTGATTGCGTTGCCGTTGATATTGGGCATCGGCATCGATTACGGCGTACACATTCTGCACGAGTTTCGCGAGACCAAAGGCGTGTATCGCATGTCTCCGGCCACGGCCGTAGCCGTGCTGGTCGACGCGCTGACCACGCTGGTCGGCTTTGGCTCGTTGATGATCGCCTCACACCAGGGCTTGCAAAGTCTCGGCCGCGTGTTGACCCTGGGCGTCACGTGCTGCTTGTTCACGTCGCTGGTGATGCTGCCGGCGCTGCTGACGTTGGTCTCGCGCAATCGGAAGTCGGAAGAATCTTCGGACTTGGAGACTCGCCCAGCCGCGACGGTTCCGCGTCCGGCGGCGCCGCGTCGCGTGGCGGCGTAAAAACGGGCGGCTACTTGTTCTTCTCGGCCGCTTTTCGCTCGCGAAACTCGGCCAGCACGCCGGCCGGGTTCTCCAAAAAATAGTCGCGGCAGCCGCCGCAGCAGACGTAGTATTTCTTGCCCTCGTGCTCCACGACGATCGTGCCCAAGCCGCCGGTCACGACGCATTCCGGCCCGTTGGCACCCGCGCGGGCGAACGAGCTTCCCTTGCGCGTGGATCCCACCTCGGCCAGGCGAGTAAACGATTCGCCGCTTCCTTTTTCATACAGCACGAGCATTCGATCGCCGCCGGCCACCAGCCGAAACGTGAGACGGGCCGGCGCGGTCTCTTGCGGCTCGTCGGCCGTCAACACGACGGCGCCGTGTGATATGTTGCCGGTGAATCGCCGTGGCTCGTCGGCGTTCGCCTTGCCAAGTGGCGTGGCCAAGAGAATGAACTCGCCTGGCTTTTCGCCGGCTTGCAACCGCAGTTTGGAGAAGTACTTGCTATTGGCAAGATCGGCCGCCAGTTCCGCTCGACCGCCCTTGAAATGCCAGGACCACGTCGACTGTTCCGTCCAAGCTCCTTGATTCGATCCGCGCTTGGGCTGACCCACACTGCGCCACTCGCCGACGTAATTCTGGACGCCAGCCAACGCGCGCTTATCGTCGCGCGTCTGGTCCTCCACTGGCGCGTCCGCAGCCGCCACGATCGTGGCGATCAGCATGCCGCATGGAACCATTGCCGATGCAATGCGCCGCGCGAATATCATCTCGAAGTCTCCGCGATGGTTTCCTTCTCCGCTGCCTCTTTCCTTCGGCCTCCGGCCTGCAGCCTCCGGCCTTTTCCCGCCTCCAGTATACACCTCGCTCTCTCGCATGCGCCCTTTCGCCCGGCGGCAGCGAGTCTTACACTGAAGGATTCGCCGCGGTTCCCGTCGTTCCCTCGTGCAAAGCGTGCCGATGATTCACAACATGCCCGTCAAGTCGGTCACTCACAATGACCTGACGATCGAGGGCTATTCTCGCGCGGCCGTGCAGACGTACTGGCGGATTCCGGAGCTGAAAATCGGCTTCGATCTGGGTGCCCAGCCGTGGTCGTTCATGTCGACCGCCACCTGGTTCGTCTCGCATACGCATTTAGATCATCTGGCGGCGCTGCCGGTGTACGTGGCTCGGCGGCGGATGATGAAGATGGAGCCGCCCACGATCTACCTGCCCGGCGCGGCGATCGAGCACGTGGAGAAGATCTTGCGGTTGTTCACCCGCCTGGACCGGGGCCGCATGCCGTGCGATCTGCGCCCCATCGAGCCGGGCAGCGAGATCGAGCTGTCGCGCGACCACGTGGTCACGGTTTCGGAAACCAAGCACACGGTTCCTTCGCTGGGATTCGTCGTCTGGGAACGCCGCCGCAAGCTCAAGGCCGAGTATCAAGGCTTCACCGGCCCGCAGATTCGCGACCTGCGGCTGGGCGGAACCGAAGTGACCGAGGAACGTCGCGTGGCGCGATTCGCCTACCTGGGCGACAGCTCGCCTGAAGGACTGGATAACTGCGAAGCCATGTACGAAGCCCACGTGCTGGTCATGGAAATGACGTTCGTGGCGAAGTCGCATCGTAAAGAAAGGATTCATAAGTTCGGCCACATGCACCTGGACGACGTGGTGGAGCGCCGCGCGCGTTTCAAGAACGAGCTGATCATCGCCTCGCACTTCAGCACACGGTACAACGGCAAGCGGATTCGAGAGGTCGTCGAGCGCTCGATCCCCGACATGTTCGACGGCCGGTTGCAATTGTGGATCTAGAATCGCTCACGGCATCGCCCCGCGATATCGATAACGGCCTTACCATGGCGCCCCTGCCAGCCGCTGCCCGATCGGCTTACGCACACGTGCCGTTTTGCCGGCACCGCTGCGGCTATTGCAATTTCACGTTGGTCGCCGGCCGAGACGACCTGATCGACGATTATCTGCGCGCGATCGAGATCGAGCTGACAGCGCTCGGAGAGCCGCGCGAGGTCGACACCTTGTTCTTCGGCGGGGGCACGCCGACGCATTTGCCGCCCGACAAATTGCGGCGACTGATTGACCTGGCGCGGCGGCAGTTTCCGCTGGCCGAGGGTTACGAGTTCAGCGTGGAAGCCAATCCGGCCGACCTGGACGACGCCACGTTGCGGGCATTGACCGCGGGCGGCGTCAACCGTATCAGCCTGGGCGGTCAGTCGTTCAGCCCGGACAAGCTCAAGCTGCTCGAGCGAGACCATTCACCTCAGCAGTTGCAAACTGCTGTGCTGGCGGCGCGGGAAAAAATCGCCTCGGTGTCGTTGGATCTGATCTTTGGCGTGCCGGGCGAATCGCTGGAAATCTGGCAGGCCGATCTGGCCGGGGCGCTCGAGCTCGCGCCCGACCACGTTTCTACGTATGGGCTGACGTTCGAGCGGGGCACGGCCTTTTGGAGCCGGCTGCTGGAAGGCGAATTGGGGCGGCTCGACGAAGAGTTGGAGCGGTCGATGTACGCCGGAGCGATCGACGCGCTGGCCGTGGCCGGGTTCGAGCATTACGAGGTTTCGAATTTCGCCCGCGCGGGCCATCGCTGCCGTCACAACGAAGCCTACTGGTCTGGTGCGAGTTACTTCGCCGTCGGTCCGGGCGCAGCTCGTTACATCGACGGCCGGCGGGAGATGAATCACCGCAGCACGACCACGTATCTGAAGCGAGTGCTCGCCGGGCAGTCGCCGGTCGCTGAGAGTGAAACGCTGGCCGCCGACGACCGGGCCCGCGAGCGGCTGGTTTTTGGATTGCGCCGACTGGCTGGCGTCGACCGGGCAGCGTTCGAGGAACAGACCGGCTACGAGATCGACGCGCTGGTTGGCGAGCCCTTGGCCCGGATGGTCGCG
>JANNQN010000305.1:0-2012 GCA_031400775.1 Planctomycetia bacterium
GCTGAAGCTTGCGCGCGCCCATTAGCTAGTCCCTGTGACGCTGATGCTGCGCGCAAAATCCCTTCGGTTTGCGTCGTTAGTTTTCATTCGAACAAGTTTTAGCGTGGAGAATACACTCATGTTACGTGCGATTTACAAACCTGTTGCCGCCGGCCTTTTGGTCGTTGGCGCGCTAGCGGCCGCTGCCGTGTGGCCGCGGATCCTGGCAAGACGACCGGCGACTGCTGCGAGCAGAAGCTGGCCTGTTGCGACGCGAAGAAGGATTGCTGTCAGGCCGAGAAAAAGGCTGGCTGCTGTGCCGAGGGCATGGCTTGCTGCAAGGACGACAAGGCCTGCTGCGCGACGGCGCCGGCCTGTTGCGTCGAAGGCAAGGATTGCTGCAAAGAGTCCAAGGCCTGCTGCGACGCGAAAGCCGTCGCGGCCGCCGCGAGCGGCAGTTGCTGCTCGGCGAGTGCGCATTGTCCCGCCGACGAGACGCCCGGCAACATTCAATAACGCCGGCGGCTACGTCAGTTATCCGTTCGGGCACGCGGTGGCGCCAGCCGCCGCGTGTCCGTTTTTTTTTGCGCCTGCGTCCGCTTACGTGGCCGTGGCGCCGCCGTCGATCACGATCACCTGGCCGGTCACGTACGAGGCCTCGTCCGATGCCAGGTACAGCGCGGCAAAGCCGATTTCGTCGGGCTGGCCCAAGTGATTGATCGGCTGCGTGGCTTCCAGCTTTTTGAGATGTGCCTCGTTCTTCCAGAAGAACTCGCTAAAATCGGTCTGGATCAGTCCCGGCGCGATGGCGTTGAAGCGGACCCCCTTTTGCCCGAACTCGCAGGCCCAGGTGCGGGTCATCATGATCAAGCCCGCCTTGGTGAAGCTGTAGAGCAGCCCGCCGGGTTGGGGGCGCAGTCCGGCAATCGAGGCAATGTTGATGATCGAGCCCGACTTTTTCTGGATCATGCCCGGCACGGTCAGGCGAACCAGCCGCAGCGCGGCCTTGATATTCACCTCGATCATCTTGTCGAGCATGTCGTCGGTCACTTCCAGCGCCGGCCCTTGGCCGATGTTCGTGGCGCTGTTGTTGACCAGGATATCGACGCCGCCGTACTGCTTGTCGATGGTTGCGACCAGCGAGGCCAGTTGATCGGCGCGGCCGACGTGGCACTCGAGCGGCACGATCTTGCCGGGCAAGCCGGCCAGTTCGTCGGCCGTGGCCTTGAGGTTTTCCATTTTTCGGCTGGCGATGACGACGGTGGCGCCGGCCTCGGCGAATTTCTTGGCGATGGCTTTGCCGATGCCCCGTCCGCCGCCGGTGACCAGGGCCGTCTTGCCTTTCAGACTGATCGATGCGCTCATGGTGGTGTTAGCTCGCTTGTCGTGTGGGATGAAATGGTTGGGGTGTTTTTAATACCGATTCTCTGTGTCGGTGTCATTTCGCGCGGCGTTAGGAAACCCGGTTTTCGAATTCTTCGATCCGCTGGCGGATCACGTCCGGCAGGGGCGCCTTGTGGTGGTTGTGGTAGTCATAAACGACGAGGTGCTGCTTGCCCTCGGCCGCCAGTTGCTTCTGGACGTGGCTGACGATGATCGCCTCCATCACGAACCGGTCGCTCTGCACGTCGCGGATCCGCATGCCGATCGAGACCGTGTCCGGATACGCGAGCGGCCGTCGAAAGCGGCAATCGGTCCAAGCCAGAATCGGGCCGATGCCGCTTTGCTGCTGCATGTCGGAAAAGCCCAGCTCGGTGAAATATTTCAGCCGGGCGTGCTCGATGTAGCGGAAGTAGACGACGTTGTTGACGTGCCGGTTGGCGTCCATGTCGCCCCAGGCCACCATCGTCGTGACCACAATGGGAAACGGCGCGATCAGCTCGGCTACCGCCGGATCGAGTTCTGTGCTGTTCACGCGGGCAATCTCCGCAGTCTGCCAATGGATCGCTGGTAGGCTAACACGCTGCCGATCGGTTGGAAAGAGCCTGTCGTACAGTGCGAGTCGACGCACGTTCGACTTCCGGTTCGGCCCT
>JANNQN010000306.1:0-6686 GCA_031400775.1 Planctomycetia bacterium
AGCACGGCGCCGAGGTCGATCAGCCGATTGCCGCCCTGTTGACCGATCTGGAGCGTCGCGGGCTGCTCGACAGCACGCTGGTGTTGTGGGGCGGCGAGTTTGGCCGCATGCCGTTCGCCGAGGGCGAAGGCGCTCCGGGACGCAATCACAATCCTTACGGATTCACGATGTGGCTGGCCGGCGGCGGCGTGAAGGGGGGCACCTCCTTCGGCGAGACCGACGAATTCGGCTTTGCCGCCGTGGAGAACAAGGTGCATCTGCACGACCTGCACGCAACGATCCTGGCCCTGTTGGGCCTGGACCACGAAGGGCTGACCTATTTTCATCAAGGTCGGGAAGAGCGGCTGACCGACGTATTTGGAAATGTGATTCACGATATTATTGCGTGAACGGCAACGCCCCCGCGGGGTTTTTTGTGGATTTTCGACCGTCGACTGCAATAATAGTTCGTGCTTGAGCGTAGGAACGCTGTGTTTGCTTGAGCGTAGGAACGCTATCCTCCTTGCCGACAAGTGCGTGGAACAGGGCAAGAGGGGGGAGTTCTCCTCGCATGTTCTACCGCCGTGCGGTTATTGTCGCGATCGGGTGCGGCTCGGTGCTGGCCGTTTGGGACGGCGGGCTCGGCGTCTACTCGCATGCTGACGAGCCGGCCGTGGCAATTCGTCAATCGGCCTCGAAGAAAATCGTTCCGATTCACAAGAGCGTCGCCGAGTGGAAGCAGCAGCTCACGCGCAAGCAGTTCAACGTCACGCGACGCGGAGAAACCGAGCCGGCATTTTCCGGCAAGCTGTGGGACAACAAGCGACACGGAAGCTATCACTGCGTCTGCTGCCAGCTTGAACTGTTCACCTGGCGGACCAAGTTCGAATCGAACACCGGCTGGCCGAGCTTCTGGCAAACAGTCGACAAGGAGTGCATTCGACTTGCCGAGGACCGCAGCGATCCCAACGAAGTTCGGAGCGAAGTGCTGTGCGCCCGTTGCGATGCTCACTTGGGACACGTCTTCGACGACGGCCCCCCGCCCACCGGCTTGCGGTTCTGCATGAACTCGGCGGCACTATCGTTTTCCGAGGAGGCCGACGAGCCGGCGCCGCGCAGCCAGTCGTCGATTCGAGCGCGGGGCAAGTGAAGTCCCTCCCTGGAACGCCTTTACAGGTCCGAATCACCCCGCCATACTACTCGGCAGCGTCGGTTTAGTTCCGGGTTCCGCGGGGGAAGGCAAAGATGAAGTGGGAGTTCGCGTTCGTGATGGTCGTCGGTTTGTTCCTGGCTGGCGAGACGACCGACGAGGCGGCCAAGCAGGATCTGGCCAAGTGGCAGGGAACCTGGCAGCCGGTCTCGATGGAGACAGACGGCAAGGCGGCCTCGGCCGATGAGCTTTCCAAGATCAAGCTGACCGTTAAAGGTCCGCACTATCACTTCCAGAACGGCTCCTTCAGCGAACACGGCTGGTATAACTTCCAGGCGACCAAAGACCCCAAGCAGCTCGACATCGTCGTCAGCGACGGCAAGGACAAGGGCAAGATCTACCTCGTGATCTACAAGGTCGTTGGCGACGAATTGACCATCTGCCTGGAAACCGCCAACAAGAAGCGGCCCAAGGAATTCACCGGCAATACGGGCAGCGGCCAGGTGCTCGAAGTCTGGCAGCGCGCGAAGTCCTAGCGCGCGCCGAACGTATCACTGCCAGCCACTAGTCAGCGGGCGGCCGTGGCGTGTATCTGCTCCAGGCAAGACCGAAGCGCCGTGGCGGTCATTTCGATGTCCTCTTCGGCATGCACGGCCGAGACGCATCCGCCCGGCCACGGAAAAATATCCGCGCCTCCCAAGATCAGCCCGCAACGCAACTGGTGCACGAGCTGGGGCGACGATTGTGTCTTCAACTCCTCGCGCGGGACCGCTCCGGAATATATGTCCTCCACGTTTACGTCGCGGTCGCGCGGGTTGGTGAACAGGTGGAAGCCCGAGAATTCGCCGTAGGCCAGCCAATTGGAACCAACCTGGCGAATCGTCTCGTTCAATCGCTCGCGCAACATCCGAGCCGCTTGGTTCGCTCGCTCGATGGCAGCGCCGTCGGCAACCAGCTTGAGCGTAGCCAAACCGGCCGCGGCCGTGATCGGGTTGGCGTTGAATGTGCCCTGGTGCGGTACCCGGTGCTTCAGGTTCCACTCGCGGTCCTGGCGCAAGGTCATCACATCCATGACGTCGCGCCTTCCCGCCACGGCGCCGCCGGGAAATCCGCCGGCCACGATCTTGGCGAACGTCGCCAGGTCGGGCGTTACGCCATAGTGCTTCTGAGCCCCGCCGGGTGACACGCGAAAGCCGGTAATCACCTCGTCGAAAATCAAGAGCACGTTCTTGCGCGCGGTCAGCTCGCGCACCTTGGCCAGAAATCCATCGACTAGCGGCGTCGAACCAAATGTGGCGCCGGTGGGTTCGAGAATCACCGCCGCAATGTCGGTGTGCTGGTCGAGCAATCGTTCGAGTGCCGCGGGGTCGTTGGGCGGGCACAGCACAGCCTGCGACGTCACGCCCGGCAGAATTCCGGCCGGCGGCGGCCCCTCGAAGTGCGAGCTGACGCCGAAAGCCACCTGGTCGTGCCAGCCGTGAAAGTGCCCGGCAAAACGCAAGATCTTGGGCTTCTCGGTATACGCCCGCGCCACGCGAATCGCCAACAGCGTCGATTCGGTGCCCGACCCGGTAAAGCGCACCTTCTGGGCACAGGGGACCATTCGCTGGATCTGCTCGCCCCACTCGACTTCGATGGCGTGGCCGGCGCCAAAGTGCGTCCCCTTGGCCAGTTGCTCGCGAACGGCTTCGACGACCTGCGGGTGATTGTGCCCCAACACCAGCGCGCCGTGGCCGCCGATATAATCGACATAGCGGTTGCCATCGACGTCCCACTTGTGCGGACCAGTCGCGCGCTCGATGTACAGCGGATGCGGTTGCAGATAGCGAGTGTCGTGCGTCACTCCGCCCGGAAAGACCTCGACCGCACGGCGATACAGCCGCGCGGAGCCGGGGGTCTTGGCGGCGTACTTCTCCAAAATCGGGTGGTCGTGAGACATCGGTGGCGTTCTCGAACAACAGTGGAACGGCGAAGTGGATTGGCTCGGCAGTAGATCAGGAATTGGTCAGATCAAGATATCGTCGATCACGCGGCCTGCAACTCCCGTCAAGCGTTCGGCGCGGCCGTTGTGCAAGAGCGTGAGTTGTTCGTGGTCGAGCCCCAGCAGGTGCAGGATCGTGGCGTGGATATCGTTGACGTGCGTTTTGTTCTCGATGGCGTACAGTCCGATCTCGTCGGTGGCGCCGTAAGTGACGCCCCCTCGAACGCCGCCGCCAGCCATCCAGATCGTGAATCCGTAGGGGTTGTGGTCGCGACCATTGCCGCTTTCGCTCATGGGCGTGCGGCCGAACTCGCCGCCCCATACGACCAGAGTGTTGTCGAGCAGTCCGCGCTGCTTGAGGTCTTGGAGCAAGCCGGCGATCGGCAGATCGCTTTCGCGACAGTGCAGCGAGTGGTTCCCCTCCATGTCGGTGTGGGCATCCCACTTGCTGCCTGAGCCCATGTACAACTGCACGCAGCGCACGCCCCGCTCGACCAGCCGCCGGGCGAGTAGGCAGTTGCGGCCATTGCGTGCGGTGTCTTTCTGATCCAGGCCATACAGCTCGCGCGTGGCGGCTGTCTCTCCAGAAAGGTCAATCGCCTCGGGCGCGGCGGCTTGCATGCGAAACGCCAACTCGTAGCTGGCAATGCGGGCTTCCAGGTTGTCGTCTTCGGAGCGGCCGCGCAGGTGTTCGCGGTTAAGCTGTTGGATGAAGTCGAGTTTGTTGCGCTGCCGCGAGGCGCTCGAATCGTGGGGCGGGGCCACGTGCAGGATCGGCAATTTGCCGTCGCGAAATTTGGTGCCCTGATAGGCCGCCGGCATGAACCCGGTGCTCCAGTTGCGGTTTCCGCCGGGCGGATTGTCGGGCGTGTCGGTGAGCACCACGTAGCCGGGCAAGTCCTCGCACTCGCTGCCCAGGCCGTACAAGCACCAGGAGCCCAGCGACGGTCGGCCGCCGAGAATGCTGCCGGTGTTCATCTGGCAGACGCTGCCGACGTGGTTCAATCCATCGGCGTGGCAACTGCGGACCACCGCGATGTCGTCGACGCAGCCGGCGATGTGCGGGTACCAATCGCTAACCCAGGTGCCGGCCTGGCCGTGTTGCATGAATTTGCGGCGCGTGGCCATGAGCGGTGTATATGCCGTGCGGCCCATCGCCGTTACCGGTCGGGTGAAGCTGGCGGGCAGCGGCTGGCCGGCCAATTTGTCCAACTCGGGTTTCGGATCGAACAGGTCGAGATGGCTGGGCCCGCCATCCAGAAAACACCAGATCACGCTCCGCGCCCGCGCGGGAAAGTGCGGCAACCGCGCCGTCATCTCGCCGTGCGCATGGCCGGCAGCGGCGCCCCGGGCTTCCCGCGCCAAAAGCGACATCAAAGCCAGCGAGCCGAATCCGGCGCCTGCGCGCGACAGAAAATCGCGGCGGGATACGGCCGACTCGAAATGTGGCACTCCAAGAGCCGGCAGGAATTGGGGACGGTTCGACATGGCCTGGGCGATTGTCCGCGGGTATGGAAATACCTAATCGACGTACAGAAACTCGTTGGAATTCAGCAAGGCATGACAAAAGTCGACAATCGCCGCCGATTCGGCAAGGTTGGCGCCCTCGGCCAGCGGACTCGGCAGTGCGTCGCCGGCGGTGGCGTCGCCTGCTCCCGCGATCGAAGCAGTTTGTCGCGCGAGAAACTCGCCGGCCAACCGCAATTGTTCTTCGGACGGAGGACGCGAGAACGCCTGGGTCATGGCGGCACGGACCAGTGCCGGTACGTCGCGGGGGTACTCGCTCAGCAATCGGCCGCTCCATTGCTGAGCCAGCGCCAGCGTGAAGTCGCTATTCAAAAGTGCCAAGGCCTGCGGCGCGGTGGTGGTCGTGCTCCGCTGGGGGCAACTATTGTGCATGTCGGGCAGATCGAAAATATCCAAGAGCGGATAGCGGAGATTGCGCTTGGCGATCACATAAATCGAGCGGCGATTGCGATCTTCGGCCCGCACGTCGGCTTTCCAGGCCAGCTTGCCGGCGATGCCCGAGGGCAACTCCGGGCGAGCGCTGGGGCCAAACATCTGCCCGTTGAGCTGGCTGGCCAGTTGCAGCATGATGTCTCGGATGGCTTCGCCTTCGAGCCGGCGGCGCGAAGCACGCCACAGCAGCCGGTTGGAGGGATCGCGCTCGAGCGCCAAGGCATGTTGCGAGTTATCGAGATCGATCTTCGACACCTGGCGGTAGGTGGCCGACATGACCATCAGCCGATGCATCGCCTTCAAGCGCCAGCCGCTCTCGACGAACTCGACCGCTAGCCAGTCGAGCAACTCAGGATGCGAGGGGGCTTCGCCCATCGCGCCAAAATCGTTCGGCGTCGCCACGATCCCTCGGCCGAAATGGTGCTGCCACAGCCGATTGACCATCACCCGCGTCACGAGCGGATGGTCGGGGCGTGAGAGCCAAAGCGCCAGTGCCGCGCGTCGCCCGGACGATTGTCCGCCAGTGGGCGCGACGATTTCCGGTTCGCTTTGACCGAGGAAGGCCGGAAAGCCGGGTCGAACTTCCTCGAGCGGTTTTTTATAGTTGCCCACCGCCAATCGAAACGTGGCAGGGGCATCGACCGCAGCGTCGGTCACGGCCATGGCCGTGGGGAGCGGCTCGGGCTTCAGGTGCTCGAATTCGGCCAATTGCTGCTCTAGCGTCTCGTAGCGTTTCTTTTCCTCGCCCTTGAGTCCCTTATCGGGCACTTCGTGCAGCTTCGGCGTGACGAATTTCATGACCTGGGTACACAACTGCTGGTCCATGGCCGAACGCCGCTCGACCGGCGTTGCCATGGCTTGGCGAATGTCCGGCTCGAACTTCTGGAGCGCGTCCTGCAGGGCTTCCTCCCGCTTGGGCGCTAGCAGTCGTTCGATCTCGTCGCGCGTCGCGTGCGTGGCCTCTTCCCAGGCAGCCAGTTCGATCGCGTGTCGGCGCTTCTCGCGCGACGTGGCCAGAGCCAGATCGTCTCGCGGCAGCATGGGAGCAAAGAACGCTTGCATGCGGTAGTAGTCGACCTGCGAAATCGGGTCGAACTTGTGGTCGTGACAGGCTGCACAGCCCATCGTCAGCCCCAGAAAGGCCAAGCTCGTGGCCTCGGTCAAATCGTCGTGAATTTCTTGTCGCCGCTGGCGTACATTGGCCGCGTTGTACTCGTCCGGATATAGACGGTTCAGCCCCGTGGCTACGAGCGCCTCGGGATTGTCTGGCTCCAACTCGTCGCCGGCCAACTGCTGGCAAATGAAGCGGTCGTAGGGCAAGTCGGCGTTGAACGCTCGAATGACGTAGTCGCGATACTTGTGGGCGTTGGGCCGAAAGGCGTCTTCCTTGAAGCCGTCGGTTTCGGCGTAGCGCACCACGTCGAGCCAATGCTGGGCCCAGCGCTCACCATAATGGGGCGAATCGAGCAATCGATCGATCAGCCGCTCGTAGGCGTTGCAGCTATCGTCGGCCAAATACGCGCGCTGCTCGTCCCGCGTTGGCGCCAGGCCCGTCAGGTCGAGCGTCACGCGCCGTAGCAGGGTCAGCTTATCGGCCGGCGGATTGGGCCGAAGCCC
>JANNQN010000307.1:0-10963 GCA_031400775.1 Planctomycetia bacterium
CCGAATGTAGTACCTTGCGACCTCCTGAAGCACTAGTCCAATTGCACTAGCTGCGGCGGTAGTGCGCCTCTGTGTTTTTGCTCCTACCTGCCGCGCAACACATCGAGCGTCCTCAGTAGCGAGCGATAATCGTGCTGGCTCTATCCGATCGGGTGACATTGCGAGGAACAACGTCGATGAAACAAATCGAAGTGCGCAACCGCCGCCGCGTGTTGGCGCTCCTGGTTGGCTTTGCGGCTGTTATCGGAAGGCCGCTGAAAGCGAGCGGCGAGGATGAGCTCCGTGCTCGGGTGCTCACCGAAGCGCCCAAGGCGTGGGCCAAGATTTCAACGTGGGCGGAACATTTGGAGATGACCACGAGTTCGCGCACAGAACGCGGCAACACTTCCGGAAAAACCGACGCACACATCAAATTGTCCGGCGGAAATTGCCTGGTCAACTTTAGGTATTTCGAACCCGACGGAACCGCGGGGTCAGAGGACGTTTTCTGTCGCAATGCGGGATACTCGTTTCAGTTACGGCGGAGCGGCCCAAAGCTTCCCTGGCTCGTTAAGCGTTTCAGTAGGACGCCCAACACGGAGGTTGACCAATACTTCGAGGCAATGGCTGTCAGCGTCCTTTCCAAGCCGCAACTCGGCGTAGGCCCCGTGTACTTTCCCGACGTTTTCGGCAAAGAGCCGTTCGTCATCAAGGAAGTCAAGTCGCGGCGACAGGGAACGACCGAGCTGGTCTCCGTTTCCTTCGAAAATGCTCTTCCGAAGACGGAGAAGCCCGTCAGGTGGCTATCGCGAGGCACCGTGACGTTGAACCCCGATTTGGCATGGGTAATCCAGGATTGCGACGTCCACGTCGAATTCGCGGACGGGATTACTTGGCATTTGCAGCTGGAAAACAATTTTAATTCGCCAGCGGGAGGCATCCCGGTCCTCAAGTCTCAGCGGGGGCGAATAAATATTGCCGATCAACCAGAAGCGACGTCCACCAGGGCCGTCAGCGATTTGAATAACCGCAGGATTCCCGAGGAAGAATTCACATTGACGGCTTTCGGACTGCCAGAAAAGATGCCCCCCTGATCGTCGGCCAGGAGCCGGCCTCAGCCGCTTGAAACATTCGCGCGGTTCGCATCCTCGGCCAGCGAGGCTTCGATCTCTTCCCGCACTCCTTCGTCCGCCTCGTGGGCCAGCCGAGCAGCCAGGGCACTGTGCGCGCGAGCGTCTCGATAGCATCCCAAAGCCCAGGCCGAGGCCCCGCGCACCAGCGATTCCTCGTCGTTCAGGCCTCGCACCAACGCGTCGAGACCGGCCGGGGCGGCCTGGTTGCCCAGCACGATGGCGGCATTGCGCAGCAGCCCGCGCCGCTTGGGGCGCCATAGCGGCGTGTGTCGAAAGCGGGCCCGAAATGCGGCTTGGTCCAATTCAAAAAGCCCGGCCAGCTCCAGCGTCGTAAGGCCCGAGCGCGGTTGAAAATCGCGATCATCCGCCGGCTCGACTTTGTGATTCCAGGGGCAGACTTCCTGGCAGATGTCGCAGCCGAACAGCCAATCGCCCAACTTGGGTCGCAGCTCGCGCGGAATGGGCCCGCGCGATTCAATCGTCAGGTAGCTGATGCAGGCACGGGCGTCGAGTACGTAGGCGTCGACAAACGCGTCGGTGGGGCAGGCGTCGAGGCACGCTCGGCACGTGCCGCAATGATCCGTGGCCTGCTCGGAATCGTAATCCAGTTCTTGGTCGGTCAGCAGCGCCGCCAGAAAAAACCAGCTTCCCGCTTGCTTGTTCAAGAGCAATGTGTTCTTGCCGATCCAACCCAGCCCGGCCAACTGGGCGAAGTCGCGCTCCATTAGCGGCGCTGTGTCGACCACGACGCGCACCTGCGCCTCGGGCGCAAGCCGGCGCAGTGTCTCGGCCAGCGTGCCGAGCCGCGTGCGGATCACGTCGTGGTAATCCGCGCCCCAAGCATAGCGCGACACGCGGCCGTGCCCTGCTTGAGGCGCGCCCGGCTCGACGGTACGATAGTTGAGCGCAAGCATAACGATGCTTCGCGCGCCCTCGAGCACATGGCGCGGGTGCGCGTAGGCTTCGGCACGCGTGGAGAGATATTCCATTTCTCCGCCGTAACCGGCCGAGAGCCACTGGCGAAACCGGTCCAGGCCCGTGGGCTCAACCGCCGGACAGACACCGGCCAGTTCGAAGCCCAGCCTCTCGGCAGCGACTTTGAGCTCGGCGGTCAGTGAGAGAGTTGTCATGGGACCAAGTGTGAAACACGGCGGAAATTAAAAAGGGCAGGGGGCTAGAGATCGTTCCATGATCGCACAGCGAACTCCAACGATTACACCACGCGGCACGCCTTGGTTCCAAGCCGTCGCACGCGCATTCGCACTGGCGGGTATTTGCCTTCTGACGCTCGGGACCTCGGGCTGCCAGCCTCAGCTCGATCCCCAGGAATATGGCGAATTTGTTACTGAGTTGCCCTACGTGCCAGGCGTCGAAAAGCCTTATCCATTGCCGGAACCCGAGGAATCGGCTGATAAGGCGAAGGACGTGCCCCCGTCGAACGAAAAATAGCGCCCAAATTATCTATTTTAAGGATTGCACCGCCCGTGGTCGCTAAATAGCCTGCAAAGTAGGGACACGTTAAGGTCACATTTAAGAGCGAGACTGGAATCATGATCGGTCGCATTCGATTGGGAATTCTCTTGGGCGTTTTGATTGCGGCGAGCTTTAGTGCCAACTCGGCAAGCGCACAGATTGCGTTTGGGCCTGGTGGCTACGGACTCGGCTATTTCAACTACGGTTACAATCAGCCGCGAATCCCTTACTATGCGCTTTATCCGCCGGTGTATTACAGCTTTCCGGTGGCGCGACCGTATGGCTTCAGCCCGTTTGCCTATCCGCCCGGCGTGATGACGCCGGACGTGGCGCCCACGACCGGAGCCGTCGAGTACCGCAATCCCTACGTGCCGTCGAAAGCCAAGCCCGCCAAGAGCGAGGACCGCACGGCAGCGGTCGGCCGGATGTACTTCAATCCCTTTGTCGGCGATGGATCGGGTGCTGGCAGCGCCTCGCTGGCGAAGCGCGAGTCGCACTAGCGGCGAAAACCGCTCTGGACGTTGCTCGCGGAATCGCTATTGTATCGCCCCCACACCGTCGCGCCGCTTTTATTGGCGGGCGAACGCGAGTGGCACACATCTTGGCGTTCTAGTCGCATCTCAGGGAGGAGATCGGTCCCGTTCACTTTGCGCGTTTCGTGTCGGCGCAAGTGCGCCGCCGGAGCCGTTGCAAGACCGGGCCTAAGGAGTCTGCCGATGAAGCGGCCATGGGCGGTGATTCTAACCGCTACCGCGCTCGTGGGTTGTCGTTCGTCGCAACCTGCTACGAATCCGTTCTTGCAAACGACCGTGCCGCCGCCGGCTACCGGCGCGCCGGTGGTTTTGCCGGGCGAGCAATTCTCGCCGGGAGTCGTGCCCCAGCCGGCCGTCGCGCCGGTTCCCCAATACATCCCGCAGGCTGTGCCGGTGGCTCCTCCGCCGCCGATGGTCGCGCCGCCCAAGGACAAGTTTTCGCCCCCGGGCGGTTCGTTCCAGTACAACCAAAGCTCGCTCGAACGCTCCCAGCCCGGCACCGCGAAACCCGTCATGCTGGCGAGCTATCGAGAACCAGCCCGCCAAGTGGCGCTCGCGAGTCAAGTGGCTGCTTCCCCTGTGAAAACAGCAGTGGCGCCAGCGACCGTAGTGCCTGTCAGGCCGGGTAACACGATCCGCATCCTGCCGCCGCAATCGTCGCCGGAAACGCCTTCGCCGACAGTCGCGAAGATGGAACCCGAATCGGAGACTTCCAATCCCGTGCTGCGGCTGACCGTGGGCGACGATAGAAGGCAAGGCGAAACCGACGACGAGGCGAGCGAACTGGAATCGGGCCGGTCCGAGCGAGTGGCGATCGTCGAGCGGGATGCCGATTCCGACGACGCCGCGGATGACGATGAGCAGGATGAACCTGAAACCAAAGCGCCCCAGCCGGTGGATGTGGCCGCTGCGGAAAGTGCCGGTTATGCGTATGCCCCCGATTATGGCTGGCTGCGGGGCCGCTTGGAGTATTCGCAAAGCATGCGGCAATGGAAGCTTCGCTACATTCCGATCGACGGCAAAACCGACCAATTTGGCGGCAGCGTCAAGCTGCCAGCCTCGAACGAGCTGGCGGCATACAAGGCGGGCGATATGGTGGCCGTGCGCGGCTCGCTGGCTCGCGAGACGTCCGCGTCCGGAAGCTTCGCCCCCCGCTATGAGCTGGCGCACATCGAGCCGGTCGTTCGCTAGGGCGGACGCCGCATTCTACCGGGCCATCGCTCGGCCCCCTCGCGCAAAGCTGTTCAAGCCGAGCATGTGACTTACAATAGAGTAAGTTCTCGCCGGCGCGTCTTTGCTGGCGCGCAAGCGGCATTTCCTTTGGGCATCGGCATCGAAACAGCTTATGGCATTCGGGTTGGGAACGATTTCAGACGCCGTTCAGTCGCGCTTGCAGCTTATTTCCAACGGCATCGCGCGTCACAAGATCGCCGGCTGGTCGACCTTGTTGCCGAAGGTGGCCTCATACGAGGACGATTTTCAAAAGCTCAGCACCTACGACCTGCGCAAGTACAGCCTTTCGCTGCGCTACCGGGTGAAAAGTCACGAGCCGCCCGATCGAATTCTGCCCGAGGCCTTCGCTCTGGTGCGCGAAGCCGGCCGGCGGTGCTTGAACATGCGGCACTTCGACGTGCAGATCGTGGGCGGTATCGCCATGCACCACCGCTCGATTGCCGAGATGCAAACGGGTGAAGGCAAGACGCTCACGGCCACGCTGCCCTTGTACCTGGCGGCGCTCGAGGGCAAGGGAGCGCATTTGGCCACGGTCAACGACTATCTGGCCCGTCGCGACGCCGACTGGATGCGGCCAATCTATGAGGCGCTGGGCATTACCGTAGGGGTGGTCGAGACGCAAATGACGCAGGCCGAGCGTCGGAAGTCCTATGCCTGCGACATCACCTACGGCACGGCCAAGGAATTCGGTTTTGATTTCTTGCGGGATCGCCTGCTGCTACGGCGGATCGGCGAGGGGCAAACCGATTTTCTGGGCGGAATGCTGGGCATGAACGCAGACTCCGGCGGCGAAAAGCCGGTGCAGCGCGCCCCGTTTTTCATCCTGGTCGACGAGGCCGACAGCATCCTGATCGACGAGGCCCGCACGCCGTTGATCATCGCGGCACTGCCCAGCGAGGCGCAGCTCATCGCGGTTCAGGCTTACAAATGGGCAGCTTCGGTCGCCGACCAGTTCATCGATGACGAGCACTACGAATACGAGCACGAGGAGAAAAAAGTCGAGCTGACCCCCGAGGGGCGCCGGCTGGTGCGGCTGCTGCCCAAGCCCGACGCCATGCACTCGGTCGGCATGTTCACGATTTACGAGCACATCGAGCGGGCCATCAAGGTCGAGCGCGAATTCTTTCGCGACCGGCAGTTCGTGGTCCGCGACGGCGAAGTCGTGATTGTCGATGAGTTCACCGGCCGCATGGCCGAGGGGCGCAAGTGGCGCGCCGGACTGCACCAGGCCGTTGAAGCCAGCCAGGACGACGTCGAGGTTTCGGTCGAAAGCGGACAGGCGGCCCGCATTACCGTGCAGGATTATTTTCAGCTCTATCCGCGGCTGTGCGGCATGACGGGCACGGCCATCAGCTCGGCCCGCGAGTTGATGAAAATCTACAAGCTCCGCGTTATGCCCATCCCCACGAACCGCCCGGCCATTCGCCAGCGCATGCCGGACCGCGTGTTCGGCACCGCCGAGGACAAGTGGCAGGCCATCACCGAGGAAGTGTGCGAAGTCCACGCGACCGGCCGGCCGCTACTGATTGGCACGCGATCGATCGACAAGTCGGAGCACCTTTCCGAACTGTTGCGGGCTCGCGGCATCGAGCACGAAATCCTCAACGCCAACCACATCGCCGCGGAAGCCGAGATCGTCGCCGCCGCCGGCCGGCTTGGCAAAGTGACCGTCTCGACCAACATGGCCGGGCGCGGCACGGACATTAAGCTGGCCGATGGCGTCGCCGAATTGGGCGGCTTGCACGTGATTATCACGGAAATGCACGACTCGGCCCGCATCGACCGCCAGTTGGCCGGCCGCTGCGGACGGCAGGGAGATCCTGGCACGTACCGCGTGCATCTCGCGCTCGAAGACGATCTGCTGCTCGGTCTGGGGCCGGAGAAGGCCAAATACTACAAGCAGTTGGGCCTGGAGTCGCAAAACAACCTCGACTCCTACAATGTCGCCTTTCATCAGGCACAGCAAGCCACCGAGAAGCGCCACTTCCGCGATCGCAAAGTCTTGCTGTATCACGAAAAAGAGCGTAAGAAGATCCAAGCCCAAATGGGACAGGATCCTTACCTGGATACGCCCGGCTAAAGCGAAGCGCGCGAGCGGACAAGCGCGCCGGTGCATTGCTCGGTTCGACGACGCGAGAAACATGATCGACGACGTCTATCAGGCCGCCCTGGGGGCGCTCGAGCATCATCTCAAGCAAGCCGGCGCCTCCTACACGGTCGACGAAGGCGAGCTGCTGATCGGTTCGCACCGTCTCGGGCTGTCGATCTCCTTTGACGATTTCGTCACTCAGGGCGACCACGTGCTGGCGCCGCTGGATATTCAGATCCACGTCGACGGGGACAACGGCGATCGCTTTCGCGTCGGCACGCTGGGGGTCGGCGCCAACCGCACGGTAGCCGTGGGCGAAGCGGTTTCGGAGTGGCACCTGCTGGCGGCAGCGCCCGTGCTTGCGGCGCTGGGCGCCTCGGTGGAAAACCGCCGCTCGGCCCCAATTCTGCAAAAACTGGCGGACTGGGACCTGTTTCCCGGCCGGGTCGTGGTGCGGGGAAAAGTGCCGGCCGAGCTGCGCGCCGGCGGGGCATTCTATCGCTCCCTGCTCGAACACTTGCGTCAGTTCGTAGCCGCCTGGGACGCGCCGGATCGCTTCACCCTGCGGTCCATCTTTGTGCTGGCCACCTGCGGCGCCGAGGAGCGCGAGATCCAGGCCGCCGTGGACGGCATCTTGAACGAACGCCTGGTCGAGACGTTATCGGCGTTGCCCTGGCCCAGGGGCGGCGAAACTTACCTCTACAAGCAACTCTTCGTGCTCCGCCACGGCTCGCTCGAGTAGGTCGATTGCAACCGCCAGCTTACCCGCGAGCGTGCCCCTCGCCGGCCTGCCGGGCGAGTTCACATTGACGCATTCGGGCGTACCTGTCAGTTTTAGGGGTACAAAACCCGCTTCGTTTTGCCTGGCGTAGGAGATGCCTGATATGAACTTCGCCGCGATTGGAATCATCTGGTGCTTGTTGGCGCAGGCGCCGGGAGAGGGCGAGCAGTTCGAACCGCACATGCGCCGCAAGGCCCCGCCGGCGCAGCTCGACGAAATCCCCGATGCCGATCGCGAGGCCACGCCGGCGCGTCACGAGGCCGAAACCGACGACCCTCCCAGCGACGATGCCGAAGTGTCGTCCCGCTATCGAAAGGCGAGGGAGCCCGATCCGGACGAACGGCTGGCGCCGGTCGATAGCACTCCCAAGCAGAAATTGCGTCCGCCGGAGTTGCTGGCCGAGGCCCTGGAGAGGCTGCAGGAAGGAGCCGTCGTCGGCGAGCCCTTGACCCTGCAGGCGGCTCTGGCGCGGACCAACGATCGCCAGCACCAACTCAGAATCGCGCATGCCTACTGGAATTTGTGCGCAGCGCAGGTCGATCACCACTGGGCGCGAAACCAGTTGCAAATGCTCGGCGATTTCACCGGCGCGCAAGCCAACCTGCCCGGCATGAAGAGCGCCCGCGCTTCGGCCCGGGCCGACGTTCGCGACGCGCAGCTTGCCGTGGCGCAGGCCCAGGCGGAACTTTCCGACCTGTTGGGCTCGCGCCTCGAGATCGGCCCGCCGCTGGCCAGCGATCGGCCGCACGTCGGCGATTACAACACGCACTACAACAGCATCTTCAGCAGCCGCGTTCCGCCGCCGCGCATCCGTCTGATTCATCGCACCCTGTCGGTGCGCCGCAAAGCGATCGATTCGCACGCCGAGGCGATCGTGGCCGCGCTCGACGCACTGGAATCGACCGGTGAGGAATTCAGGGATCGTGGGCAGGGGCTGGCCACGGTGCTGGCGACGTTCGAACAATTGAAGCACGAGCGCCGCGCCTTCGTGGCGGACGTCCGCGCTTACAATCAAGAGATCGCCGAATATGCTTTTGCCGTGGCGCCGGCCGAAGCCACCGGTGCGACGCTGGTCTCGATGTTGATCAAAACCAAGCCGTCATCGAACGACCCGCCACGCAACCGCTCGGGCAGCAGGGTGCCCACCCGCGCGGGTCGCGGCACACTCACTGCCGATTCAGCGGAGGCCGAAGAAGCGGCGCTGGCCGCGGCGCACACGGCCAACTTTCGCGCGGACGACGGCGACGACCTGGGCGTCTATCAAGGCTTGTTGGACGTCGATGCTCCCGAGCGTGTGCAGAAGTTGGCTAGCTTGCTGCATTGGGATCGGAATCTTCCGTCCGATGGCAGCGAACCGGCCACGCTGGCCGAGTGCCTCCGCGGCGTCGCGCCGGCGCAACGGTTGAACGTGATTGCCGCGTTTTGGAAGGCCCGCGAACAGGCGGCCCGCTATCAGGCGTTTGCCGACCAGGTCGAGCAGCTCAATGCTCTGCCGGCGATCGCGATCGGACTGCGAGATCGGCCCGGCATGGCCGAGGCCAGCGTGCGGCTGCAAGCGTCCCGCAAGATGGCCCGCGCCGCTTTGCTCGACGCACAGATCGAGTTCTTGGGCGCCGAGTTCGCGTTGACTGCCGCTGCCGGCCGTCGACTCGACCAGCCGTGGCTCGCGCCGGCCACGGTGCCGCAGTCGGGCCGCTACATCGTTTCTTCGGCGGGCCACGGCCGCCAACATTCGCCCACCGCGCGGCTGGGCGATCTCGTGCGATTGCAGCACGAAAAGCTCGAAGAGCGGGCCGACGGCGTCATTCAAGCCGACGTGCATCGGGCCGAATTGATCAATCTGGCGCGGACCGGCGCAAAGCCGAATCACGCCGAAAGCACGGCCGACGCCGAAGAGCCCACGCCGCTGGATGTCGCCCGCCGTGCCGTATCCCAGCAAAATCTCGAAACGCTGGCCTTCCTTCGCGATCTGACCGGCTACAATATGGCTATCGTGCGCTATGCGCTGGCCACGTGGCCCCAAAACATTTCGAATGACGAGTTGGTCAAGAAGTTGGTGATCGCCCGCAACACGCGGCGCGATACCTGAGAAGGCTCGATAGCGATGGCCACAGCAGCGACGGAACAGGAGCCATCGAGCGACATCTCCCTTCCGCAAGTTCGGCCGCTTCGCATCGGCCCGCTTGTGGTCGATCCGCCGGTGTTGCAGGCGCCGATGGCCGGATTCACCAACTATGCCTATCGCCAGATCGTGCGCGATTTCGGCGGCGCCGGACTGCAAGCCACGGAAATGGTCCATGCCAAGGGCTTCTTGTGGCTGGAGAAGGAAGAGGATGAGCTTCCCGATCGCTTGTGGGGAGTGAAGGAAGAAGCCCGGCCGCTGGCGGTTCAGATCTGGGATAACGACCCCGCCACGCTGGCCGAAGTCGGCGCCAAGCTGGCCCACGAGTTCAAGGTCAGCGTCGTCGACATCAACTTCGGCTGTCCCGTCAAGCAAGTGACCGAGAAAGCGCACAGCGGCTCGTATCTGTTGCGCTACCCGGATCGAGTCGGCGCGATCGTCGAGCGCGTCGTGCGGGCTTGCGAGCCCACGCCGGTCACGGCCAAGATTCGCCTCGGCTGCACGCGCAGTTCGATCAACGCCATCGAGGTGGCGCGCGTGATCGAAAATTCGGGCGCCGCGGCTTTGACCGTGCATGGTCGCACCGCGCAGGATTTTTTTTCTGGCTCCGCCGATTGGCAGCGCATCGCCGAGATCAAGCCGCACCTGCGGCGCATCCCCTTGATTGGAAACGGCGACTTGAACTCAGTGGCCGCCGTGCTCGAGGCCTTCCGCCGCTATGCGGTCGACGGCGTGATGATCGCCCGCGCGGCGCTCAACCGCCCCTGGTTATTCAGCCAGGTTCGCGCGGCGCTTTTGGGTCAACCGATTCCGCCCGAGCCGACTCTGGCTGAAGAGCGCGCGCTTCTGATGCGCCACTACGCGCTGGTGTGCCAGCGATTCGGCGACGACAAGGGAACGATTCTGATGCGGAAATACGCATGCTGCTACGCCCAGGGGCGGTTCGGAGCCCGGGAATTTCGGACCCGCGTTTCCCGCGTGGCGTCTCCCAGTGAGTTCGCCGCCATCGTCCAGCGGTACTTCCCGGCCGATCAGCGGGTGGAAATCGCGATCGACGGTTGAGCCGGGTTCTCGCCAATCGACCCAAGGCCACCCTAGCTAAGGAATTACGTGAATATTGTCACTGGGTCTATTTTTCGCATATCGGGTTGTCAAAAGTCCGCCAACCGCTAGGATTAATAGAGATTCTCCGAGGCGAGCGCTTATGGATCATATCGCGGAAAGTTCCGACGTCGGCATTCTCGATCTGCTGCGAAAAGCGGGTCCGCTGGGAGTGGGCGAATTGGCGCGCGCCATGCAAGTCACACCCACGGCCGTCCGGCAGCGTTTGGTGCGGATGATGGCCCGTGGCCTGATCGATCGGGAATTGGCCCGCGCCGGCCGGGGGCGACCGAGTCATCGCTATGCCTTGACCGAAAAGGGCCGCCGACAGACAGGCGCCAATTTCGTCGATTTGGCGATGGCCCTGTGGCAGGAAGTCCGCGCGATTGAAGATCCCGAAGTTCGCCGCGGGCTGCTGGGGCGGATCGCCAAGACGAAGGCCGGCATGTACGGACCCCAAGTCAGCGGAGCGACGACGGTTGAGCGCATGGAGTCGGTTTCCCGCATTTTTTCGGATCG
>JANNQN010000308.1:0-6143 GCA_031400775.1 Planctomycetia bacterium
GAATCTTCTCCTCCTCGATCTTAATCACGCCCTCAAAGTTCGCGCCGCTTGCCAATCCTGCTACATTGTCCATCGGGCAGTCCTTTCGTGCTGGTAGGTTCGTTCTAGACAAACAAACTTCTACCAGTTCCAGGACTGCCCTTTCAATTTGTGCGCAACAATCAGGACGTTATCAGGGGCAAACGTCAATGCTGCCAGAAACCTGCAATCGCCTCGACCACCTGCGTCGACACCTACTCCAGCACCGGCCCCAGCCGCTCATTTTCGTGTCGGGAAACATGGTGAAATGCCCACTCCGCGACCTGGACAGCACTCACATCACGGAGTTATGTCTGAATGGATGAAGAGAATGTATCCTGGTTACGACCCCAGAAAAGCCCCGGCTATTCTGATGCCCGACATCAATCATCATGCAACTTACAGCGTGTATAACAAATGGCGGGCCGAAATGGGGCGGAAATCCGGCGGCACATTCGATTGGAATAAAGTTAGCGAGTCAGACATGCATTCGCTTACTGAGAAGATGTTTGAAGCCGCGCAAGTACCAGCCAACGTCCGCGCGGAGTACTGGGCAGAGTTCGAAAGAATGAAGGCGGTGTTGCGAAAACTGCGGATGTCCGAATCATTGGAGGAGATCAAATGGGCGACTCACCTAACATTCTGAGCGCCGACCAGATGCAGCGGCTGTACGGCAGCTTCTACGAAAGCAGTCCCAAGTTGCACTTGGACTCAAGTAAAGTTCCACAACAATTACGGCCACTTCTGCCTTACGCGGAGTTTTGGGGCGTCGCAGACGATTGGACAAGAGAAGAACTCGTCGAAAAAGCGCCTGCCGACGTGCAGGAGAATTTGAAGGACGTGGTCGCTAGCTTCGATAAATCGTTCGACGATTGGTTGGCGGGTCCGGAAGCGGACGACCCGAGCCTCTCCGACGAATACATTGCCTTCACCGCGTTGAGAATGGCGGCAGATCTTGCCTGACGTTTTTGGTACCGTGCATCTTGACGAAGCCGGCGACGCACTCATTGAAGCCATCTACGCTGACGACCAAGGCGCGAGGTAAACACATGACGTCACTACTCGACGAATATCGTCGCCACGCTTGCGATCAAGGCGCTGCCATGTTGGAAGGGGAGGGCGATGCCAGCAATTCTGCTTACGATCGATTGCAAGACGCATTAGTGTCACTCATCCGAGCCGGACGCCGACACGAGCTTTTCGGACTGTATGACGACCTCGATCCGTGGGTACAATCATGGGCAGCCGCCCACACCCTAGAAATTGACGAGGCACGCGCACTTGCGAAACTCGAACAGCTTCAGAAATCAGAGAATCCTCACGTGAGTTCGTGTGCGAAGTTTGCCATCGAAGAGTGGAAGAATGGCGCATTGAGGATTTCGCCCAATTGAGGCTGTCTTTAAAAATGGCGGCGGACTTTACTTGAGCATACGGTCCGGTTGGCTCGAGTTGGTGTGAATGCCGTGCAAAACCTTCTTATTCTCAATGCCGACGAACAGCCCTTCGACCTCGAGACGATCCAGCAGATCTTTGAGTCCGAGGGCGGTTTTGGCAGCGTGCGATTTGACGAAGCCGGCGGCGCCCTGATCGAAGCCACCTACACTGACGACCAAGACTCGACTTTCGTCCGCCTCAGTGACAGTCGAAAAGGAATCACGTTAACGGGCATGACCGATGCTGCGCTGCGAGCCGCGTTGATCCTGGACCAACACCTTCCGTCGACGCTTCGCATCGTTGATTGGGATTACTCCTTCGATCTTATCCTCAGTGATTTCAAGGGAGTCGAGGAGCTGCGGTCGGCCATCGAAATGGCCCAGGGCGGTTGAGTTCGCCCGATGCGCCGACTTTCGAAGGATCAGTCGGATACCTACTTCAGCAGTTTCCAACCCGCCGCGTCGGCGGCCAGGCCGGTGTGGCCCTTGTGGCGGTCGTAGAGCTTGTGCATGGCGTCGATCGTGTCGAAGTAGCCCACGATGTGGGCGGCGCTGAACGATTCGCCGGCCTTGGTCGGCCGGCCGTGGATCTCCTCGATCATCACGATGATCCCGCCGGGCCGCTGGCTGGCCCAGGCCTCGTAGACCACGTTCGGATCGAGCGTCAAACCGGCCAGCCAGGGACCATCCTTGCCCGTCGCCTTGTCGCGCAGATGATACGCCCGGATGAAGCTCTCCGGCGTTTTGTGCGTGTCGCGACGATAGCCGAACTTCAAGTCGGGCGGAAACGGGGCGAAGAACTCGCTCGAGGGAATGCGAACGCCCTGGGGGCCGCTCAAGTAACTCAGATACATTTCGCTGAACGTGTCTCCCTGCTCGTGGCGGACGCAGCCCGGCGTGTCGTTGCGCAGAAACATCTCGGGCGAGTCGTTGACGCTGTCGACCTTGTCCATCAAGACGAAGAACCGCTCTCCCTTGGGAAACACGATGAGTTGGGTCCATTGCGAGCCCGGCTTGCGGCCCGGTGCGGCGTATTCGAACTTGTAGGTGGTCTTGATCGCGACGTAATCCTTGCCGCGAATGATCTGGGGCTCGACGGCCTTCATACGATGGCAAAGCTGCGGGCCCTCGACCATCCGCTTGCGGTGACTCGTGCCGTGGGACATGCGGGTGTAGACCTGCCGCGCCGGATCGGCCTCGTTCGTGTGCCAGGAATAGCGGCCGACGCCGATGCCGTCGGGGGCGATCACCTGGTCGCTCCAGTCCGCGTAGCTGCCGGCCTCCATCAGCCAGTCGACGACCATCAGTCCGTCGCCCACTTCGCGAAAGCCCGTGGTCTTGTCGAGAAACGATCCCTTCTCGATGCCGGTCATCCACTGCTTGGGGTTTTTCTTGGGAATGACGGCCTCGAGCTTGTCGGTCTCGATCTTGATCGCCCGGTCGTCCTCGGTCACTCGGGCCCAGGAGTCGTCGCCGGCCGGCGCGGCCAAAACCGCTTGGGCCAGGGCCGTATTGGCCAGGCCGATCGAAACGAGCCAGCCGAGCGAGAAGTGGGCGATTTGGGCTTGGGCAGATTTCATGCGACTCATGCGGTGATCCTTATGCTGGGCTAAACGTTGTGAGCCCAAATTAAAATCGCTGGGCGGGCCGCGGTCAATGGAGGGGATCGCATCGGCGCCGCATGACGCCGATCGCCAGGATATCGTCCTTGAGCCGTGCGCAGGAGTTTCTCGGTTGACGCCTCTCCTTGGGCGGTACCGTTTTTCGCCGCTGTGTCGAAACGGCTGTCAATATCCTGTTGCGCATTTGGAATGCGAATTCTGTTTCTTGCGCAATTTGCGTCTGATCGCGTCGGAACGCAGCCTCGCCATTCGACTTGCCCCTTGGCGATACGCCTTATCATTAATCCTTTCGTTCGAACAACAATTGACGCAAGGCAAAGCGGTTTTCGCAGCGTCCTTACAATGGAAGCCAATGCGGTAGCGCAGGCGAACGTATCGATGTGTGCTGAATACCAAACACAGCGTTCGCTGCGATTGACGCATCAAGGAGCGATGTTTTTATGGTTACGGGAAACTTGTTCGTACTTGCCGCCAATCTCATGGCGAATTGGCCGGTTACGTTCGAGTGGGTGTTTTCGTCGGCGGAAACAGTTTTTCTGGCCCTGGTGGCGTTTCTGTTGCTGTGGGAAGCAATGGGCCTGCGCTACATCTCGAACAACCAGGTCGGAATCGTCGAACGACTTTGGTCGCGGGCCGGCTCGGTGTCCGAGGGCAGCATTATCGCGATCGATGACGAGGCCGGCTATCAGGCCGAGGTGTTGCGCGGTGGCTTCCACTTCGGACTGTGGCGCTGGCAGTATCGAATCCATCGCATTCGATTGGTGACAATTCCCCAGGGCAAGATCGGCTATCTCTACGCTCGCGACGGCGAACCGCTGGAAGCCAGCCAGACGTTGGCGCGGATCGTCGAGTGTGCAAACTTCCAGGATACGCGCGCTTTTCTCACCAGCGACTCGCCCGACCGCTTGCGAGGGCAACGAGGTCGTCAGAGAGCCGTTCTGCGGGAAGGCGTGTACGCGATCAACTTGGCGCTGTTCGTCGTGATGACGGACAACGACGTTTACCTGCTGCGGAGCTTGCACGACAAACAGTCGCTGGCCATGCTCACCGGCTGGCAGCGTGAGTTAGCGGAGTTGAACGGCTTTGATCCCGTCGTGGTTGGCGGGGCAATCGAAGCGCCGGACCCGATCAATCACGAGCTGATGCGGGAAGTCGACGGCATCGCCATCGTGACGATCCACGATGGTCCGTCATTGCCGCCGGGCGAAATTATCGCCCCGCCCGTTGGCACGGACTCCGCGGAGCCCAATTTTCATAACAACTTTCAGAACCCGGAGGCCTTTCTGGCCGCCGGGGGGCGTCGCGGCCGGCAGTATGTATCGCTGACCGACGGCACCTACTTCATCAATCGCTGGTTCGCCAGCATCGAGATGATTCCCAAGACCGTCGTGCCGATCGGCTATGTCGGGGTGGTCGTGAGCTACTACGGCCGGCTGGGACGCGACCTGTCGGGCACGGCGTTTCGCCACGGCGAACGCGTGGCCGAAGGCGAACGAGGCGTGTGGGAACAAGCCCTGGGCCCAGGAAAGTACGCCTTCAACACGTATGCGGGCAACATCATCCTGGTGCCGACGACGAACTTCGTGCTGCATTGGATCACGGGCCGCACGGAGACGCACCGTTACGATGAAAGTCTGCGATCGATCGACCTGGTGACGCGCGACGCCTACGAGCCGCTTTTGCCGCTGTCGGTGGTCGTGCATATCGATTACCAGAAGGCGCCGAACGTCATCCAGCGGTTCGGCGACGTGAAAAAACTGATCACGCAGACGCTCGATCCGATGCTGAGCGCCTTTTTCCGCGACGTGGCGCACAAGCGCACGATGCTCGAACTATTGCTGGAGCGCGACTCCATCCAAGCCGAAGCGCGCGCCGAGCTGCGGAAGCGATTCTGCGAGTTCGACATCGAGTGCGTCGACGTGTTGATCGGCAAACCCGACACGGCCGAGGCCGGCGGCAAGATCGAGACCCTGCTCGAGCAACTCCGCCTGCGGCAGTTGTCGATCGAGCAGCTCGAGACCTTCGAGCGCCAGCGCACCGCCGCCGACAAGCAGCGTGGCTTGAGCGAAGCGCAAGCCCAGGCCGCCAAGCAGACGGAGCTGACCAATTCGCGCATCCAGATCCAGATCGCGGAGAATCAGGGAGAAGCCGATCTGGCCCAGGCGCGCAAACGGGCCGAGCAAATGCTCGTCACCGCGCGGGCCGACAGCCAGCAGCGAATCTTGGCCGGTAAAGGCGAAGGCGCCCGCGTGTTGCAAACGGGTCTGGCCGAGGCCTCCGTTCTGCTACGAAAAATCGGCTCGTTTGGCGACCCGCGGCTCTACGCGCTGTTGGCCGCGGCCGAAAAGCTGTCCAACAGCAGCCAGCCGCTGGTGCCGGAGCGCTTGTTCATGGCCGCATCGACTGGCGAAAACGGCCACGCCGGCGGAGCCGGCCAGGGATTGCTCGGAACGCTGATCAGCTTGCTGGTCGCCGAGAAATCCGGCTTCGAACCGGTTGGCAATGGCTCGGTCGCGGGCTTGGAAGAAATGACCGAGCGCATGACGCGCGAGGCCGTGGAATCGATGCAACAAGCCGTCAGCGCCCGATCGGAAGAGCCCGCCGTGGCCACAGGGCCGAGCACCCCGATGATCGAATCGAACTGACGTACCCGCGCGGCCAGGACGCCGAGCTCAGACACTCTCCGTTTGCGCGGGAGTGACCGGGCCGGCGTCGGGCCGTTTTGGCTTTACAGGCTAACCGAGAACTGTAGGGGACTGTCCCAATTTTTGGGTGCCCTGGGAGAAGGGCACCGTGGGGCACGCTGCCGCGTGACCCATGGTCGGGACTGTCCCCCTCTCCCCGACAGTTCTCGGATAGGCTCTTTGTCTCTCGGTCAGCTCCAGGCCACGAACCGGGGCGCCGTGCGGTTCTTGGCCAGCAGCACGACCGCCCGCTTGCCGTCGGTGTAGTAAACGTCGCCGGTCAGATTTCTCCGCGGCGCCTTGACGTCGCACGAGCCGACGCCATCCACGTAGCCCGAGGCTTCGATCCGCTCGGCCTGCAGCAGATCCTCGATCACGTAGTCGCG
>JANNQN010000309.1:0-20647 GCA_031400775.1 Planctomycetia bacterium
ACAAGATTCAGGTGCTGCGAGTCGAGCTGCCGGCCGGCAGCCACCAGATTTCGCTGCAAGCCCTCGGTCCCTCGGGCATGGGCCGCGAAGCGATCGAGCACGTCACGCTCGCCGACGGTCGCAACACCTATCTTCTTGCAAACTTTCCGGACACGCACCTGGTCGGAAAGATTCTGACCAGTCCGCAGTGAAGCGCTAGCTTGGTCATGCTATCCTCATGCGTGGGAGGACTGACCGATGGATGAAAAGCTGCGTGCGGCCTTGGACTTGTTACGATCTGCGATGGCGGTCGAGAGCACGCGTCAATTCGCAATCGGTCCGCTAGTGCCCTATGCCGAAAGCGTCGACCAAGCGGTTGGGAACACGCTTGAGTTTGCTAGCGCTCTACTGAGCGACTTGGCTAATGAAGATGAGCCATTTGAGGAAATCGGGGAGGAGCCCATATCGCGGTCGGATGCCATTCGGCTGGTGCCCAAATTCATTGATCGCTGTTGCGAAATCCTCGCTGGACAGCCGCCATTTCCTTGCATGTGCATGTCGGTCCGGGCACAAACTTTTGCTTTAATCTTGGCGTACCCCGACTGAGCAAAAGGCTAATTCAAGCTGGAATATCGCACATTTTCCCTCGCCGCTTGCATCCGCCGGCGCAGGGCAGATAAGTTGGCGCACGGCCGCAAAAGTGCCGCCGCCAGAATTTCGACCAGCCGAGATTGCCCCCGCCATGAAGATCACGCAGATCGAAACCTATCCGGTCGAGATTCCAGTCAAGCCCGAGCGGCGGATGATCAGCGCGCTCGGGCAGCACACCGTGTCGCGTTACGTGCTGGTGCGAGTGTTGACCGACGCGGGAATCGAAGGCGCCGGCGAAGCCACGGTGATTCCACGTTGGAGCGGCGAGACCGTGTGGGGAGCCCGGGCCTTGATCGACCGCGTGCTCGCGCCCGAGCTGTTGGGTTGCGATCCGGCCGACGCCGTCGAGATCGACCGGCGGATGGACGCGGCTTGTTTGCACAATTGGTTCGCCAAAGCGGCCCTGGAAATGGCCTGCTGGGATATCGTGGGCAAGGCCCAGGGCAAGCCGGTCTACGAGCTGTTGGGCGGAGCGGTCCGCCCGCTGGCGATTCGCAGCCGCTACAGCATGGGCGCTTATGAGCCGGAACGGGCCAGCGCGCGAGCCAAAGAGCTGGTGGCGGCCGGCTTCACCACGATCAAGGTCAAGGTGGGTCGCGACGCCGCGGCCGACGTCGAGCGAGTGCGCGTGGTGCGCGAGGCGATTGGGCCCGAGCTCGAGCTGACCATCGACGCCAATTGCGGCTGGCAAGTCGACACGGCGATCCGCGCGATTCGCGAGATGGCCGATTACAAGGTGGCGCTGGTCGAGCAACCCACGCCCGACGGCGACTACGCGGCGCTCGCGCGGGTGCGGCGCGAGACCGGCCTGCCGGTGATGGCCGACGACATCTGCTTCAACCTGGTGCATGCCCAGGAGCTAGTGCGCAATGACTGCTGCGACGTGATCAGCGTCTACCCCGGCAAGCAGGGAGGCATCCGCAAGGCCCGGCAGATCATCGACTTCGCGGCCGAGCACAACATCGCCTGCTCGATCGGCTCGAACCTGGAGTTGGACATCGCCACCGCGGCGATGGCGCACCTGGTCGTGGCCTCGCCGAACATGCAGGTCGAAAAATATCCGGGCGATCTGCTGGGGGCCGACTATCACGAGATCCGCGTCGCCAAGAATCCCGTCTCGATTGCCGGGCCGATCACCACGATCACCAGCGCCCCGGGCTTGGGCGTGGAAGTGGATTGGCAATTGGTCAAAGAGTGTCGGTGCAATTGAGCGGATTGAGTGGCTAAGCCGGCAAGCGGCGGCAACGCAATTGCCGGGCGCAGGCGATCGGGAGACTCTATGCCAGGATCTCCTGCACCACGCGGCTGGGGTGGTTATCGGTCAGTTTTTGTTCCTGACCGTTATAGTGGTACGACAACTTGTTGTGGTCCATGCCGAACAGGTGCATCAGCGTGGCCTGGTAGTCGTTGGGGCTGACCGGATCGACCGCGGCGCGATGGCCGAACTCGTCGGTCTGGCCATAGGCGATGCCGCCTTTGATGCCGCCGCCAGCCAGCCACATGCTGAAGCCCTGGCCGTTGTGGTCGCGGCCGCACTTATCGCCGTCTCCCTCGGTGACCGGCAGCCGGCCAATCTCGCCGCCCCAGTGTACGAGCGTCGAGTCCAACAGTCCCCGGGCTTTGAGGTCCTGCACGAGCGCCGCGCTGGGTTGATCGGTGCGGCGGCAGATACCGGGCAGCGAATTGCGGATATCCTGGTGATTGTCCCAAGGCTGCCCGCCCAGAAACAATTGCACGAACCGCACACCGCGCTCGACCAGCCGCCGCGCGATCAAGCAGCGCGTGCCATATTCGGACGTAGCCGGATCGTCGAGCCCGTAAAGTTTTTTCGTGGCTTCGGTCTCGCCGCTGATGTCGAGCGCCTCTTTGGCGGCGGTTTGCATCCGCGCGGCCAGTTCGTAGCTGGCGATCCGGGCTTCGAGGTCGGCCTCGCCCGGATGGCGCGCCAGGTGCCGTGCATTGAGATCGGCCAACAGCGCCAGGTTTTGCTGCTGGCGAGCTCCTCGCAGATGGGCCGGTGGGTCGAGGTTGAGAATCCTGGGTTCGCGCGGGCGAATGACCGTGCCCTGAAACAATGGCGGCAGCCAGCCGTTCGACCAGTTGCGCACGCCGTCGACCGGATGGCCGTCGGGATCGCTCAAGACGACATAGGCCGGCAAGTCCTGACTCTCGGATCCCAGGCCATAGGTCAGCCAAGAACCGAGCGCCGGCCGGCCCGGCTGCGACTTGCCCGTGTTCATATACCAGATCGACGACTCGTGGCCGTTGATGTCGGTATGCATCGAGCGAATCACGGCTACGTCGTCCACGATCTTAGCCAGGTGCGGCAACAGTTCCGAAATCTCGGTGCCGCACTGTCCGTGGCGGTCAAATTTCCAGGGGCTGCCGAACAGCTTCTTGCTGGCCCGATTCGCAAAGCTGTACACGACCTCGCCCGGGTAGTCGCTGCCGCTGCGCTTCGACAGCTCGGGCTTGGGGTCGAACAAATCGACATGACTGGGACCGCCGTGCATGAACAGCGAGATCATGGCCCGAGCGCGCGGCGCGGCCTGGGGCGGTTTGGCGGTCATGTCGAACGCGCGATCGGCCCGCGGCAGATGCGGCGCGCCCAGCAATTTTTCCTGTTGCATCAGCCAGGCCAGCGCGACGCTGCCGATGCCCATGGCGTTTTGAGCCAGAAATTGCCGGCGCGTGCGAAGATCAACAAGCGACATGCGTGGATCCTTATTCGACGTACAGAAATTCGTTCGCGCTGAGCAATATCTGGCACAAGCTGGCCAATGCGTCGGCCGGCGCGTCGGCCGGCGCGTCGGCGGCGCTGGACGCTGCCGGCGCCGCGGGGTTCGCGCCCGCCGCGACTGCGGGGGCAGCCGCGGGCGTGGGATTGGTCTGGGCTGCCAAAAACGCCAAGGCCGTTTCCAATTCGGCCGCTTCCGGCGCGCGGGCAAAAGCCAATTGCCAGGCCGTCTGCACCTGCCGGGTAGGATCGCCGGCCGCCTCTTTGCGAATCCGCGCGGCCAGATAGCCCGACTGCTGCAGAATGAACTCGCTGTTCATCAGCATCAGCGATTGCGTGGCCACGGTCGACACCACGCGCCGCTCGCAATTGGTTTCCATCACTGGCTGATCGAAGACGTGCAGCATGGCCAGCGGCTGGCTGCGGCGCACTTGGATGTACAGGCTGCGGCGAAACGCGTCGTGCGCTGGCCCGGGATCGGCGCCGGCGGCCGGCGCTTCGACACCCACCACGATTTGTCCGACGGCATCTTCCTTGACCGGTATCGGCGGGCCATACATTTTGCGATTGAGCACGCCGCTGGTCGCGAGAATCCGGTCGCGCAGCGTCTCGGCGTCGAGCCGCCGCACGGGCATGCGCCAGTACAACTGGACCTCGGGATCGAGCTCCGCCGCGCGCGGGTCGCGGGCCGAAGCCTGCCGATAGGCCGTGGAGGTCATGATCTGCTTGTGAATCCGCTTAAGCTTCCAACCGCCGGCCACGAGATCGCGCGCCAGCCAATCGAGCAGTTCGGGGTGCGAAGGTTTTTCGCCCAGCGAGCCGAAATCGGCCGGCGTGTTCACCAGCCCGCGGCCGAAGTGATTCATCCACAAACGATTCACCAGCACTCGGGCCGTGAGCGGGTTTTTGTCTCTCACCAGCCAACGGGCCAGCGCCGTGCGGCGGCCGGAGGTGGGAAGCGCGGGATCCTTGGGGGCGATTTGCAGCCGTTCGCCCGCCGCTGCGCAGACCGTCAAACCGCCGGGCCCGATCTCGCCCTTGGGCTGACGGTGGTCGCCGCGATGAAACAGGAGCGTGGGCGGAAGCTGACCGGCCACTTCGTTGAGCACGGGGATGAAATCTTGAAACGGCCTTTTGGCGGCGATGGCCGCGATGGCTGCGTCGATCTTTTTCAATTCTTCGGCCGCCGCGGGATTGTATTGATAGAGCGTGCCGGCATTCAGGTCGTTGACGCTGGGATTCGCGGCGAGCAACTTCTTCTGCTCGTCGGTCCGCTTGTCGGCGGCGGTCTCATACGCCTTTCGCAAAGGCTCCTGCAATTCGGCAGCGAACTTGCTTAGCTCTTTCGTGAGCGCTTCGGCCATGTAAGCGGTCAGCTTGGCCTGGCGATCGGCCGAGGCTGTGCCTGCTTCGGCGTCGACTTCGGCCGACTTGGCTCGCTCGGCATCGGTCCACAGCGATATCAGCCGCTCTCCAGGTACGCGCCACGCCTTCCAGTTGTAGGCCGGCTCGAACACGGCCCGCAGTCGATAATAATCCGCCTGCGGAATCGGATCGTAGCGATGGTCGTGGCACTGGGCGCAACCCACGCTCAAGCCCAGCAGCGACGTGGACACGATCTTGATCGTGTCGGCGACGACCTGGTTGCGGGCCACGTCGACGTCGATGCCCGGGGTCGCGGTGCCGTCGGCCGCCATCCGCACAAATCCGGTCGCCGCCAGTCGCTCCAAATCTTGCGGCGGCAAGTTTCGTAAATCGGCGTTGACCATCTCATCGCCGGCCAACTGCTCGGTGATGAACTGATCCAGCGGCATGTCGGCATTGAGCGCGCGAACGACGTAGTCCCGAAACTTGTAAGCAAACGGCCGCACGGCGTCGGCGGCCGTGTAGCCGTCGGAGTCGGCATAGCCGGCGACGTCCAACCAGTAGCGCCCCCAGCGCTCACCGTAATGAGGCGACTCGAGCAGGCGATCGATCGCTTTCTCGTACGACGACGGGTCGCTGTCGGCCAGGAAATGTGCAAGCTCCTCGCGAGTCGGCGGCAGGCCCACCAGATCGAACGACGCCCGGGTCAGCAGCGCCGCTTTGCTCGCGTCGGGCGAAAACGCCAGGCCCTTGGCTCGCAGCGCCGTGGCCAGGAAGGCGTCGATCGGCGTGCGCACCCGATCGGCCGAAGTGAAGCTGGGAATGGCCTGGGCCGCGGGGATCGGCTGAAACGACCAGAAGCTGCGCTCCTCGGGCGTGATCTCCAATCCGGGATCCAGCTTTTCCGGTTCCTCGCGAGCCGTGACCGCACCGCCGTCGATCCACTGCCCCACCAGGGCGACTTCGGCCGGACTCAGCTTGTGATCGACCGGCGGCATTTCGCCGCTTAGCACGCGAGCGTATAGCAGGCTCTGGTCGCGTTTGCCGGGCACAATCGCGGGGCCGGAATCGCCGCCGCCTGCCATTGACCGCCGCAACCGCAAATCGAGCCCGCCCTGGGTCTCTTCCTCGCCACCGTGGCAGCGGAAGCAATGGGCCTTGAAGATGGGGCGGACATGCTGTTCGTAAGAAATTGCCGGCGGCGCCTCGTCGGCCGAGGCCCTAACGCCGGCAACGGCCAGCAGACATGTGAGCGCAGAGAGTCCAAGGGGGCGTTGCATCACCGGCTCATCTCTGTGGGCAAGTTGGGGAGGCGGGCGGTTCGACGCGGAGTCGGGCAGGCTGGGCGTCATTGTAACCTGCCATTTGGCCGACGCCTACCACACAGGCGGTAGAAATCCTGGGACTATTTCGCTCTCATTTTCGGCACGTAGGCTGTCGGTTGGATGCGCCCACTCGCCCTTCCCAAGCGATACACTTTAGGTAGGGCTCCTGTATGCTAGTCTTGCCACACCTGGCCGCGTGGATTGCGAGGTTGGCCGAACGAAGCTCACTTTTCACGAAAGGCGGACGCCATGAAATTCAAGAAAATTCTGTTTCCGACCGATTTTTCGACCGCCGGCGAAGCCGCGTTGAAGTTTGCCACGGCGCTAGCCCGCGATTCCGGGGCGCTGCTCGTGATTGCCCACGTCGAGGAGATGCCGATGCCCTTCATTGGCGGCGAGATGTACTACGCACAGGTTGAATATCCGAATCCCGAGATTCGCCGCATGTTGGAGAAGGTCGTGCCGCCCGATCCCAACGTGCGATACGAGCATCGGCTGGTCATGGGCATCGCGGCCGACGATATTGTGCGGCTAGCCAACGAGGAACACGCGGATCTGCTGGTGATCGGCACCCACGGACGCACGGGATTGAAACGGGTGTTGATGGGCAGCGTGGCCGAGTCGGTGATGCGGTTGGCCACGTGTCCGGTGTTGACGGTCAAAGAGGGAAGCACGACGCCCGCTTAACGACCAAAGTTTTTTTCACGGCGCGGAGCGAAAGCGTCGAGACGAGTTTTGGGCAGGGAGAATGCGATGAAAGTGCTGGTCGCTGTCGATGGATCCGCCGGTTCGTTCGAAGCCGTCGATCAAATTGGCAAGCTGTTGTCGGCGGGCGCCGACGAAGTGGCTTTGTTCTACACCCCGCCGAACGTTCGCGCGTCGAAGGTGACAGGCGCCGATTTGCAGGCGCGAGCCCGCGAGGCGCTGGCCCAGGTGATCTTCGATGAAGCTCGCAAACGACTGCCAGTTGCCCTGCTGGCCGCCGCGCAGACGATCGTCGGCACGCAGGACCCGCGGGTTGGCATCGTACAGGCCGCCGAAAAATGGGGGGCCGATCTGACCGTCGTAGGCGCGCGTGGACTTGGTTTGCTCGAAAGATTGCTGTTGGGCAGCGTGTCGCGCGCCGTTGTCAACGCGTCAAAGGTTCCGGTCTGGGTGGCCCGCGCATCGACCGTGCCGGCCCATCCGACGATGAACTTGCTCGTGGCGTGTGAAAGCCCGGAGCTAGGCCGCTCGGGCGCGGAATTGTTGGGGCGGCTGACCTGGCCAGCCGGCGCCACCTGCCGCACGCTGACCGTGGTCTCGCCGATGTTCGTGGGTCGTGTGCCCGACTGGGTCGAGCGGCAGGCCCGCAGTCCCGAAGTCGAAGCCATGGTGCAGAACTGGGCCCAGGAACACGAAGACGAAGTCCGCACTAACGTGGAGCGGATGCGGCAGTTTTGTCAGGACCTGCCCGCCCCTTGTCGTGATTGCCAGACTCTGGTGGTCGAGGGGGAGCCGGCCACGGAGATTCTGGCCGCGATCGCGCGTGAGAAAATCGACCTGGTCGTGATGGGGATCAAGCGAAAGCGGGCGTTCGCTCAGGCCATCCTGGGCAGCACGTCGGAAGCCGTGCTCAACCATGCCCCTTGCTCGGTCCTGCTGGTGCCGCTGCCATAGGCTAGCGCGGCTCAGGTTCCGTCTGCCTGCGGGTCGTCGCAGCTTTTGGCGACAAAGATGCTGGACTCGCCGCTGACCCGCACGAGATTGCGAATGATGCTCGAGGGATAGAGCTGCAAGACCGCGGCCTGAGCCAATTGCTTCAAGTAAAAGCTTGGCACCGAACCGGTTATCTCGACGACCCCGGCCGAAACCCGACAGTCCAGCTTACGCAGCGGGCCGTACTTGCTCGCGGCCAGTGCGGAGGCGGCGGCGGCGCGCATTTGGCGGTCACAAGGATTGCCCAAGTCACACTCCGTCGACTGGCTGGCGATTGCAATCATGTCGTTTGAAGTCCTAATCGAGTCGATTGCGGAAAAATGGAAGTGCTTGAGGGGCGAATTGGGCCCACGCGCCTCTCACGCTAGTAGCGAATCTCGTGCCAGGGCCCAATTTTACCCTTTGCAGGCCCATAGGGGGGTCAAATTGCGCAATCGCTGGGCGGATGCCGCGCACCGCTTGTGCGAATCGCGACCTAGCTGGCAACTTCAATGGCAAAGCTCTGCCATGCTCGGAACACCGCAATCATGGCGACCGCCGCCACCAGGGCGACCTGTGCCACAGGCTCTTGCCAGGTTCCAAACCGACCGGTCCACCGCCAAGCCAGCCAGGCCATGTTGGGGGCCAGGAACAAGATCAAGGCATTGGTCGCGGTGAGCCCGGCATAGACGCAACCGCACAGCAGCAGCCCGGCGTAGAGGATCACGAAAATCAAAACCGTGGCCCGGCCCACCGCCGCCCGGCCCAGGATCAGGCTGGCCGCCAGCGTGCCCGCCTGCGTGGCGGCGAGCGCTCCGGCCGTTTGCCCCAGACGCTGACTGCCCGAGAGCACCAGCACCATGCTGGCCGGAATTGCCGCGGCCAGCAAGATGGCGCTCAATCGGGCGCCCGAGATGCGGACGGCCAGGGCCTCGAGCGAAGTGACGCAGCCGACCGAAAGGAGTGCCCCCAAGGCGACGACGACTGCCGTCTCCTTTTGAAGTCCGTCATCGGTCGAGACCAGCGGCCAACTCAGCAGAAAAACCGCCATGAGCGCGGCCGCCACGCTGGCCGCCAGCCGGCCGTGCAAGGGAAAGCGCAAGAGCGCATCGAGCGTTCCCAATACGACCAGCGGAAACGTCAGGAAGAACAACCACTCGGTCACATCCAGCGGCGGGAATTCGCTCCAGCCGAATAGCGACCAGTATCCGCTGGCGAAGCCCGCTCCGACCGCCAGCGGACCGGCCCAGGATCGGCTTTCGCGCGCGCCGAGTCGCCGGCGCGTGGCCCGCCATCCGATGGTCAAGATAACCGCGGTGATCGCCAGCGGCACGACCGCGCCGGCCCACAAGTCGCCGGAGGTAAACATGCTCGCATGCCTCGCACTTGGTTCCGCGCGGGCTGTCGCGCTACTTCGCCCCGCACTCCAGGCTGACGATCAGCAGCACTTCGTCCGAGAGTCCCTGCAGCAGGAACTTCATCCCGTAATCGCTGCGCTTGATCTTGAACGTGGTTTCGAAACCTTCGATGGCGGTTCCTTGCTGGTTCTTGCCAGCGCCGGTCCGTTCGAGCTCCACGCTGATCGGCTGCTCGACGCCGTGCAGCTTGAGCGTGCCATCCACTGTGTATTTTCCGTCGCCGCTTTTGGTGATCTTCGTGCTGCGAAAGGAGATCGTGGGAAACTGCTTGGCGCTAAAGAAGTCGGGACTTTTCAAATGCTCTTCGCGCTTGGCGTTGCCCGTATCGATGCTGTCAGTCTTGAGCTGGATTTCCAGCGAGGGACTTTTGTCGTCCAGGTTCACCTTGCCCGAAATGTCGTCGAAGCGACCCCAGGCAAAGCTGGTGTTGAGGTGCTTGATGCGAAACAGGACGGTGGAATGGACCGCGTCGACCACCAGCGGCGCGGCCGAGGCCGCCGGCGCGGCGAGGACGACGAACGCAGTGCTGAACAATAGGGCGGCACGAGCCACGAAGTTGTTGGCCATGACAGGCTCCTTGATTTCATATCGAACGTAAGTCTGCGAGCCGAATTATGTCTCCCCGCCGCGCGATTGGCGAGGGGGCCGCGCGGCGATCTCGAATTTGCTTGCTGCCCCCTATGGCCCGACTTAGACTCCTCTCTACTGTGAATGCATTCCACGAAACCCTTGCCACGGCGCCGGTTGATTCGCTCGAGCCGCGATCGACCCGCGTTCGCTTTCGCGTGTTGGGGTTTCTCGCATCGCTCTCGTTTGTGCTCTATCTCGATCGCGTGTGCATTGGCAAGGCGGTCGTCGAGATCCAGAAGGACCTGGGTCTGAGCAACACCCAGATCGGCTACGCGCTGGGCGCTTTCACCATTGCCTACGGGCTGTTCGAGGTGCCGACCGGGCGCTGGGGCGATCGCTATGGATCGCGGGGCGTGCTCACGCGGATCGTCGTGTGGTGGTCGCTGTTCACGGCCTTGCCCGGCGCCGCTAGCGGACTGTTGATGCTCATCGGCGTCCGTTTTTTGTTCGGCGCCGGCGAGGCCGGAGCCTATCCCAACGCGGCCCGCGTGATCGCGCGCTGGTTTCCGCTGGTCGAGCGGGGTCGCGTGCAGGGAGTCATGCTGACCAGCGCCCAGTTGGGCGCGGCGCTCGCGCCGGCGCTGGCGGCCTATCTGATCGCCGGCGTTGGCTGGCGCTGGACGTTTGTCGTATTCAGCCTGTTCGGGCTTGTCTGGGCCGCGGCATTCTACGCCTGGTTTCGCGACAACCCGGCGGACCATCGGGGCACGAACGCCGCCGAGCGCGCGCTGATCGACGGTGGCCAGGCATCGCCCCAGGCTGCGCACGCGCTGCCGATTCCCTGGCGCGCCATCCTCGGCAATCGCAACGTCTGGCTGCTGGGCCTGCTGCAAACCTGCTCGTCGTTCGTGTCGTACATGTACATGAGTTGGTTTCCGACCTACCTCGAAAAAGGGCGCGGCGTCGATCCGATCGAAGCCGGTTGGCTGTCGTCGCTCGTGCTGTCGGGCGCAGCCGTGGGATGCCTGGCGAGCGGATTTATCACCGACTGGCTGGCCCGGGTGACAAATCGCAATCCGGCCCGGCATCGCATTTACGGATTCGTGGGCACGGCGGCCGCGGCCGTGGCGCTGTGGGCCGGTATCGAGTCCACTTCGCCACTGGCCACCAGCTTGTGGGCGGCCGTGGCGTTCATGGCGGCCATCTCGCAACAGGCCACGTTCTGGACCGTGACCATGGAGATCAGCGGCAAGCACCTGGGCGTCATCTTCGGACTCATGAACTCGATGGGCGTGCCGGGCGCGTTTGCGTCCACGATGTTCCTGGGCCGCTTCGTCGATTGGATGCAGGAGCGGGGCTACGAGGGCCGCGCGCAATGGGACCCGGCCTTCTACGTTTATGCCGGAGTTCTGTTCATCGGAGCTTGCTGCTGGCTGTTCGTCGATGCCAACAAGCACGTGCCGGATGGCGATGCGGCGAGCGAGTAGCTGTCTTTTCTTCTTCCCTCCAGCCTCCAGCCTCCTACCTCCTACCTTCCCCCCCTACTTCTTCGGCACGCCGATCGCCTCCAACTGCTTGGCGATGTCCTTGGCGTGTTCCTTGGTGTTCACCTTCTGATCGACCGCTTGCACCACGCCGTCGGGGCCGATGTAGAAGGTCCAGCGCTCGGCGAACGGTCGGCCCTCGTGTACGACGCCATAGGCCTCGGCTGTCTTTTTGGAGGGGTCGCTCAAGATCGGATAATCCAAACCCAGCGACTTGGCGAAGTCGGTATTCTTTTGCACGTCGTCGACGCTGGCCGTGAAATAAGCCACGTCAAATTTGCGAATCGCGGCGCCGTCTTCCTTCATCGATTTGCACTGGGCCGTGCAACCGCCGGTGAACGCCTTGGGAAACCAGGCGATCACGACCGCCTTCTTGCCGGCAAAATCGGCCAGCGAATACTCCTTGCCGTCGGAGCCCGTTAGTTTGAAGTCGGGAGCTTTGTCGCCGACCTTTGGCGCGTCGGCGCGCACAGCGGCAGAGAAGGCAACAAGTACGGCGGTTACGATCATGAATTGTCGTATCATGGTAGTTCTCCTGAAATGGTTGTCCTGATGGCTGTTGACGCTGTTGAATGCTTGCGGCTTAGCCTTTGCCGACGCCAGCATATTCAAATCTAAACCATCTCCGCCGCTCCGCCGAATTGCGACCGCTGCGGCGCGCGATAGCGAATATCGAGCGCAGGCGTGTCGAGCCGGATATTGCCGCGCTTCTTCGATTCCAGGCACCAGTCCAGAATGCTCGAGGCCATTTGCGTCCGCTCGACCGGATAGGGGGCCACGCCGGTGGCGATCATTTCCTCGACCTTGTTCATCAGGCACGTCGAATAGGCCACGTTGGGCAGCACTGGCAACAGAAACTGCGTCGAAAGAATCTCGTCGCCGCGCAAGCGACAGGCAAACGTAAAGTCCTGAACCGCGCCGTTGATCATCAACAGCGTGGCCCGCAGTCCGTCGCGATACTCGATGAGGTAAGCGGCCGGATCCTTGACCAGTTCCTCCAACTCGCCGCTGTGGGCGAGATCTTGCGTGCGGCCGTCTACGAGCGACTTGCCCGAGCGCGACGTGGAACGCGCTAGCGCCGCTTCCAGCAGGCGTCGCGACCAGCGGCCATCCTTGCCGGCCTGCCACACGGCGGGCCCTTGGATCAACTGCACGGCTTTGACGCCGGTTTCGCCGTTGCGGCGGCGCTCCAACATGCACTGCATGGCTTCCAGCGCGTGATAGTCCATCGGATCCGATGAGCCGACGCCGACCATCAGCGCTTCCTCGATGGGCGCATCCAGCGGCACTTCGACGGGCGGCAATCGCCACGAGACCGGCAGGCTGGACCCGGCCAGCATCGGAAAGCCCAGCCGCTTGCTCGCCGCAACCATCTTGGCGGCTTTCTCATAGCTGTAGGACAGATGCTTGTCGTTGAACACCGGCACTCTGCGGCCGTCGGCCTCGAACACCTTCACGATCTGTTCGAAGAATTCGTAGCGCGGATATTGAACCTGTCCTTTGTCGTTGAGCGGATAGTCGCCATGCTCGCCGATCACCAGCACGCCGTCGACGGCCAGCTTGTCGCCGCCGGCGCGCAGCGCTTCGGCGATTGTCGGATAGACGCGAAAGCCAAATTCGCGAGCCCGAAGTTCGCTCTGGTCCCCCTCGGGTCGCTGGTCGACGTACAGCGAAACCACGTCCATCGCCGGACGGTGCCAGCGCCCGTTCCACGGATAGCCGACCAGAAATCGGTCGCCCATGTGCTGCGCATGCGACAGGTATTTCCAGATCGTGGTGACGATCGCCAGTCGCTTGCGGGGAGTTTTCGTGGGCTCGGCCATGCGCGTCTACGTCCTGCGAAAGGTCGAGTTGGGATTCGGTTGATAGCGGATCGCCAGATGGGGCGTTTCCAGCAGTTTGCCGTCTTGGGCGAGCGAATCGACGCCGGCTGCGACCAGACCCGTGGTCAGGAGGGTGCGCTCGATGGGTTGCGAGGGCTTGCCGCTCGTGAGGAACTGCTCGATGTGCCACACCAGTGGATCGAAATTGTGCGGCTGCATGGCGTGGTCGGCGCCCAGATACATTTGCGTCGAAAATGGCTCCGCCCGGCCGGCCAAGCGGGCTGCGACCGTGATATCCCCCACCAGGCCATCGGCCAGTAGCATCGTCGCCCGCAAGCCGTCGACATATTCAATTCGATACGCCACCGGATCCTTGACCATTCGGGCGACGTCGTCCGGCGTGGGATAGACGTGATTGAATCCCTCGCGCGCGGGCGCGAGTTGATGACTGCGGCACAAGCAGGCCTCGAACAGCGAGGCGTCCCATCCGCCGGCCTTCCAACCATCGGCCCGCATCGCCTGCCACACGGCCTCGCCGCGCAGGGCCTTGACGCGCGACACGCCCCGCTCGCCGCCGCGGCGCCGCTCGACCAGGCATTGGATCGCCTCGAGGACGTGAAAGTCGTAGCTATCGACGCCACCTGGACCGATTCCGACAACCTCTTCGATCTCGGCGCCGGCCGGCATTTCCACTGACGGAATCCGCCACGTCACCGGCAGGCTGGAACCGGCCATGAAAGGAAAGCCCATGCTGGCCGCCGTGTCGACCATCTCGCGCGCTTTGGCCCAATCCCACGATAAGTGCTTGTCGTTAAAGACCGGCGTCGTGCGACCGTCGCGACGAAACACGTCGACCGTCTGCTTGAAAAAATCGTAGCGGGGATAAAGCGTCTGGCCCTTTTCGTTGCGAGGGTAATCGCCGTGCTCGCCGATAATCAGCACGCCATCGACGGCCAGCTTGTCTCCGCCGGCGCGCAGCGCTTCGGCGATCGTGGGATAGATCTTCAATTGATTGAAACGCGAGGCCCGCTCGCGGCTCAAGTCGCCTGCGGGAAACTGATCGACATAGAGCGACACCAGATCCACCGCCGGACGGTGGTGCCGGGTTTCCCAGCCGAACCCTTCCAGAAAACGATCCAGGATGACTTCCGCGTGCGAAAGCTGGCGAAACTCGGTGATCAATGCCGCCACGCGTGGCCGTCGCGCGGGCTCGGCGGAAGGCGCGGCGCGATTTTGGGTCAGGCTCAGCGCCGCCGCCGCGGGCACGCCGGCCAAAACCGCGCGACGAGAGATCTTCAACGGCTCGCTCATGCCGTTAGCCTAAGGAGCGACAAGTGCGTTGTCCACAGACGGTCCCGCCAACTTCCGCAGGTCTGGCTCGACCCAGGCGGCCCGGGCCTGGGGCGACATCAACCGCTCGCGTGTGTAATACGCAAGCGGCAGATCGGGGGCTCCATATCGGTCGAGCAACCCGTTGGTAGCGGCCAGCCAGTCGGCGCGATCGGCGAGCGCCGCCAGATAATGGCCGATCACGCGCATGTAAAAGCAGGTTATGGTTTCGTGATATCCGCGGGTCGGCGTGGTGACGACGCCGCAGGCGGCGTTGTAGCGCTGAATGCCCGTCCGAATTCTCCGCAGGGCTACCTCCGCCGCGTGGTCGCGCAGGGTCCATAATCCGACGGTGAGATGGGCCCGGTGCGTCCACTCGACGCAAGGCAGGCTACAATCTTCGAAGCGCGCGGCGAGACTTTCGATTTCGTCGAGATGCTCGTAGAGGGCTATCGGGCCCGAGGAATTGTTTGCCACGACCGCGTCCCGTCGCGAGGTTGCCGGAATTCAAGCTTGTCAGAGAGACGGCCCACGGCCTGCGGAGGTTCGCCGTGCGAGTTGCTTGCGCGCTAACTCCAGCGACTACCGTTCCAATAAACTACGCGCTGGAGCAGGTTGACCACGTCGGCGGTGAACAGATCGAGCAGCGCTTTGCCCTTATGGGCTGACGCGACCGCCGGATTGCCGATGTGACCGACGGCGCTACGATCCTTGGTGGTCCAAGCCCGTTGGACCGGATCGAAAGCGCCGGCCGGGTCGACCGTCTTCGCCTGGCGATAGTCGCCCACGAGCTCGGGCCTGAGGGCCAGGATCATTGACGTCTCCCACTCGCAAGCGTGGCCCATGGCCGACTGCTCCAGCGACGGATCGCTCTGGCGGGGCTGCGCGCCCAGTGCCCAGTAGCAGGCGAACAGTAGCAGCAGGTCGTCGCGCGTGCGGTGCCGCTGCCGCACTTCGAACGTGGCTTGCTGGCCCGGCACGTTGTTGCCGCCGTGGCCGTTGACCAGTACGATCCGCCGAAAGCCGTGGGCGATGAAGTTCTCGATCATGTCGACGACCAGGTCGATGTACGTTCGCGGAGAGGCCGACATCGTGCCGAGAAAATCCAAGTGATGCTCGGAATTGCCCAGCCACATCACTGGCGCGAATAGCACGGAGTCGTGCAACTGCTCTTCGGCGCGGCGCGCGATCTCGCCGACCAGCAGGCTGTCGGTGAAAACCGGCAGGTGGTGGCCGTGTTGCTCGAGAGCGGCCAGCGGAATCACGACCGGCGTGTCCTTCGATAACGCGGCCACGGCCGGCCAGTTCATTTCCGCAAGCAGCACGAGAAGTTTCTCCACGTCGCGATTTGTAAGCTGCTGATGTGGGGCCGATGATTTAGGCGCTAAAGCCGGCGACGGCTCACTTGGCCGAAATACAGTACAGGTGTTCGCGACCGTGCAGGAAGATTTCTTCTCCGACCACGGCCGGCGAGCCGTCGAAGCGATCGTCCAGTTTGTTGGTCGCCAGAATCACGGGCTTTGTCCCGCCTTTCTCCTCACCCTCCGGCTTCTCCAAGGCGCCGCGCTCGATGACCACGGTCGTTCCCTCGCGGCTGGTGATGTAGATGCGGTTGTCCGCGCCGACTGGCGAAGCATAGACATTGTCGATTCCTTGCAATCGCTGGCGCTCGATGAGCGGCTCGCCAGTCTGAGAGTTCAGGCACGACAAGATACCTTTGTTGCCGGCCGTGAAATACAGCAAATCTCCGTACAGAAGCGGCGAGGGCACGTAGGGCGTGCCTTGATTCCGCTTCCAGGCGATCTTCTCTTTATCCCGCGTGATGTCGCCGACCGAGTCCAGCGGAATCGCGTACAGCGAGTTGATGATAAAGCCGGTCATCGCGAAAGTCAGCTTGCCGTCGGTCACTGGACAAGGAATCGCGCTGGGACCCTGCCCGCCGCAGGCCCAAATCAACTCGCCGGTCTTGGCGTCGTAACTGCGGACGCGCCGGGAACCGTTCACGATTACCTGCGTGCGACCTTGATACTCGACCAACAGCGGCGTGGCCCAGGTGGTCGCCTCGTCGCGATCGACCTTCCAGCGCGTTTCGCCGGTGTCGGCGTCGAGCGACGTCAGGAACGAGCCTCCCTCGTGATCCCAATTGACGATCACCGAGTCGCCAAAGATCACCGGCGACGCTCCCTCGCCGAAACGATTCGTGATCGTCATGCGGCCCAGGTCGCGGAACCACTTTTGATGTCCGTCCAGATCGTAGCAGTACACGCCTCGCGAGCCGAAGGAAACGTAGAGATGCTTGCCGTCGGTGGTGGGCGAGGCCGAGGCGAAGCTGCCATCGGGGTGATGCCCCTCGTGCGGCACCTCTTCCTTGGCGATGTGCTGCCAGCGAGTCTGACCGCTCTTGCGATCCACGCTCATGACGATGAACTGATAGAAGTTCGTGGGCGGTTTGATATTGAATCGCGGCTTGGGAGCATCGGCCGCGGGCTCCGGCGCTTCCATCACTCGATCGGTCTTGACGGCCGTGATCAGAAAAATCTGGTCGCCCCACACGATCGGCGTGGCAGTGCTATCGCCGGGGATCTTTGCCTTCCATTTGATGTTCGTGTTCTCGTCCCACTGCGTGGGCGGATGGGCCAAAGGCGCCACGCCGTTTGCCAGCGGTCCGCGCCAATGCGGCCAGTTGCGCAGGGCCTCGGAGTCCGTCTCGCTCGGCGCAGCCCAGGCCGCCGCCGCAATCAACCACGCACAACAACCGATCGCTGCCATTCTCATAGGACTTCCTTCAGGAGAGTTCGATCGTCGCCAAGACGTATCAATAACCGGTCATCAACCTACCATGTCGCTCGCCTTGCCGCACGCGCAGTTTAACGCGCTATAAAATGTGGGCCACAACGACACAAAGAACACGGAGATTTTCATTCTCATAATGCTCCCCCTCCGTGCTCTTTTTGTCGTTGTGGTTAGCTAGCTTCGCGTCGATCCATTCGCTTGACTACTTCAACGACTGCAAAAACGCGATCAAATCCGCCAGTTCCTGCCGGCTCAATTGCGAGTCCATCCCCTCGGGCATAATCGAAACCGTGCCCTGCTCGAGCGATTCGATCGACGAGCGAGGCACGCGAACTTCGACCCGCGCGTTGTTGAACAAGTAAATCGCGTCGGAACTCTCTCGGCCGATGATGCCGGAGAGAACCTGCCCGTTGTCGGTGGCCAGCGTGATGGGCTCATAACCGCGGGCGAAGCTGGCGCTGGGAAAGACGATGGCTTCCAACAGGTCGGTCGGCGCGCGGACCGCGCCGATGCGGGTCAGATCGGGCCCGTACTTGCCCCCCTCGCCTTGCACGGCATGGCATGTGGCGCAGATGGCTTTTTTGTTGGCAAAGAATAAATCGCGGCCGCGCTGAATGTCGCCGCCCGCCAGAACGGAGTCGAGCTCGGCCAGCCGGGCCTTTTGTTTTTCGCGATTGACGGTCAACTGCTCGAGCAGCGGGGCAGCCTGCTCGCGGACTGCCGCCGGATACGAATCGATCAACAGCGCCAGAGTCTCGCGCCGCAGTCCTCGCAATCCCTCGGAGCCGCCGATGGCCGTCACGAGCGCCTGGCCGATCGCGGCATCAGAGGATTGCTCGAAAGCCCGCACGAGCTTCGGCATCTCTAGAACTCCCGCATCGCGCACCGCGCCGGCCAGCGCTGCGAGTTGCTCGCCCGTGAGCCGGGCGCTGCCCACCGCTTCGGCAGCTTCCAATCGCACCAGCGCGGGGCGCTGCTTGTCCAGGCTGGACAACAAGAACGCGAACAGCGGCGGTTCGATGCCGGTCAGTCGCGGCGCCGCCGCCGAAACTGCCTGCACCCGCACTTCGAGCGGTCGCTCGGCGTCCAGGGCCACGCGCACCAGCGCCGGATCGAACTGACTGGCGGCCAGATCGGGAAATGTCTCGCGCCGTCCGCCAAGTTCATAGAAGTCGACATGAACACCCGGCTGCGGCGCGATGGCAGCGCTGGCCGAAGATTTCGGCCGGTGGAACAGCGCGCCGGCGGGAATGACTTGCTTCGCTTGTCCGGCGAATGCCCACGACAAGATGCAGCCGGCTTCTCCCTCGCCCTGCACGAAGTCGAGCCGCAGCTCGTGATCGCCGGCCAATAGCCGTACCTGGCCCGAGACTTCGCGCATGGCGTGCGATCCGCCGTTATCGACCACCAGGCCACTGTCGATGAACAGTTGCGAGCCATCGTCCGAATTCGTGCTGAACGTGTATTCGCCGTCGGAGGGGCAGCGGATCAATCCCGACCAGCGGACGCAGAAATTTTCCGAAAGCCGGGTGCCGGCAAAATTCTTTTCGATCATCGGATGGTCGATCGTACGGTCAACGCGCGACACGAGCGGCCGTTTGTCGAGCGGCAAGCTGCGGAGTGTGGCCACAGCCTGGCGGACGATCCGGTCGTCGGAGACTTCCAGGATCTGTTGCAACGGGCCGGCCCAACTGCTGGGCAGTTTGGGCAGTCCCGCCTGGGCCATGACTTCCAGCACCAACAATCGGGTTTCGACCGGTGTGCGCGAATTAGTAAGCGCCGCGGCGATCAAGTTCTGCACCCCCGAGTCGCCCGCGAAAGCCACGAGCTGGAGCTTCAGCTCCTCGCGCCGCGCATCGTCCATGTCGCGCCGCGCGAGCCACGCGCGAAACACATCGACCATCGCGCCGCCCCACTCGGGGTGATGCGAGATGACCCACAGCGCCGTCTTTCGCAACAGCGGATCGCCGGACGCCAAGAGCGACATCACCCGATCGGGCGTCAGGTTCCGATCGCCAATTTGATCGAGCGCGATCAGCGCCCCGCGCTGGACCGGTGGGTTGACGATAACGAGCCCCCTGTGTAGGCCTTCGCTATTGCCGATGCGAATCAGAGCGAAGATGAGCGAGTGTTCCAGAAAGCGGTCGCTTTCGAAGTTCAATCCTTCGAGCAAGGCGGACGTCGCCTCGCGCTGGCCGATGCGCCCCAGCGCCGTGGCCGCTTCGCGCCGCACGCTGGGCGTGTCGCTCGTGACAAGCGTCATCAACCGCGATTGTGCCAGACGGTCTCGATACAAACCGGCCGATCGTGCCGCGGCCTGCCGCACGCCGGGCAGCGAGTCTTTGAGAGCCGCGCGAACTGCCGCGCGGGCCTCGGCTCCGTCGATGGCGGTCAGGGCCCAGACCGTGGCGCACTTTGCCTCGGCCGTGGCATTGCCCGAGAGTAGTGCGGTCAATGGCGCGATGGCGACCGCGCCGAGCTTGGACAAACGGCGCGCCGCCCGGTCGCGGACTTCGAAGCGTCCATCGGCCAGTAGTCGCACGAGCTCGTCGCCCGACAACGATTCCCAGACGATCTTGGCTCCGCGAGGGTCATCGACTCGAGGCGCGTCGGTTTTTCGCACGCGATAAATTCCGCCCAGCACCTCGGGCTTCGCGATCTGCGACGCGGGGCAACCGATGCGGAACCAGCCGCCGGTGTCGATTACCAACAGACTGCCGTCGGCATCTTCGAACACGTCGGTGGGATGAAAGTCGGGATCGCTCGAAGCGAGAAACTCTTCGTTGCGGCAGGCGAAGGTGGCGCCGGTGCGCTCCAAGCGATGCCGCATGACCTTGTGCATGTTGAACAGCGCCGAGAAAAGATCGCCGGTGGAGTGTTCGCCCATTGCGCCAGTGCGGCAGATTGTCAGATCGCTCGAGGCCGACACACCCAGGTGCGTTAGCGGCGGCAGCACGTCGCCCGTGCGAAGGTGTTCGTTGAGGGTTCGATCGCGCACCGGATACTCGGCCCCGTCGACACAGTGAACCAGAGCATCGCGCAGTCCGGCACCCATCGAGTTGGGCGCCAGGAACGTGCCGCTGGCGAACATGTCGCCCTCGTCGGTGAAGGCGACTCCCACGGCGTTGCCTTGCGAGCCGCACACAACTTCCAGTTCCGAGCCGTCGGGACGGCAGCGGATAATCAGCGGCGCCGTGCCCTTGTGGACCACCGGTCCGCCGGGCCGACGGATCTCGTGCGGGAAGCGACCGGCGCACCAGTACAGCCGCCCATCGGGCCCCAGGCTGCCGCCGTGCATGTCGTCGGCGACGCCCGTGTTGGCGAAGCCCGTGACCAGTTCCTCGCGCCGGTCGGCCACGCCGTCACCATCGGTGTCTTCCAGCTTCCAGAAGCTGGGGGGCGACGAGCAGAACACGGCCCCGTCGTGCCACACGAT
>JANNQN010000310.1:0-44131 GCA_031400775.1 Planctomycetia bacterium
AGCGTTAGACCGTGTGCCAGCGCCACGGCGGCGATCATTAGATCCACTGGATTGACGGCGTTTCCATGTCGGAGAAGTTCGCTCTGCAATTCGCCAAACCGTGAGGCGCATGCCTTGTCAAAATCCAGGACCGTCATTTCAGGAAGCAAATCATTCTCGATCAACGAGAGCAATAATTTCGGATCGTCACGACGGTACGCCCAGGTGTAGAGCTCGCCCAGCACAATTGTCGAGATGTGCAGGCTCCCTCCATGCTGCACGAAACGATGGATCAATCCGCTGGGCCGTTTGAGATGGGCCGAGCAGATATTCGTGTCGAGCAGAAAGCTCATGGCGGCAAATCGCGACCGCTGGAACGCTTGCGACTGTCCTGAATCTGCTCAAGGATGGAGTCGTCCTCCGGATGCCAAGAGTCGGCCAACGCGCCGGCGCAGCGTTGCAACCCCGCCCCCCAAGACTCGGCCTTTGTCATGGGGTGCAAGGTAATCTCGACTTCTTGACCCTCTTGCAATCCTGGGTCGTTACTCAGTTCGATCGTCTTGCCGTGAATGACTCCACGAAGGTTAGACGGCGAGATCATGGCAGTTCCTCAAAAAGTCAACTTTGGGAGTGGGCGTCGCGTTGCCCAGCCGCATGCAATCAATGCCCTTAATTCTACCGCATAAACCATGGCAAGCCAAAGTCGCCCGTTCTATGCGATACCCAGCCAAAGCCCGGCAGCCCTGCTTAAGTTCGGCGCGATTAAAACCCGCCGAACGGCGGCGGATACTCGACGCGGCCGGTCACGCCCGCCAGCGCCCCGGGCACCAACTCTAGCGCCATGAACGAATCGCCCGCGTACGGAGACTCGAGCGGCCGGGCCAACTCGGGTGAAAAACCAAACCGTGGGTAGTAGGCCGGATGTCCCAGCACGATGACGATCCGGTGCCCCTGCCGCCGGCATTCGTCCAGCCCTTGACGCACGAGTTTCAAACCGACGCCCTGGTTCTGAAACTCTGGCAACACGGCGACCGGTGCCAGCGCCAGGCTATCGACTCGCCCGCGATCGGTCTCGATCGGCAGCGCGCTGAACAACACGTGCCCAACGGTTTGTCCGGCCACGTCGGCCACGAGCGACAGCCGCAGATATCCCTGGCTCCGCAAGGCATCGACCAGTTGCGCCTCGTCGTCGCGGCCGAAAGCCCGCCGGTTGATGGTGCGAATGGCCTCCAGGTCGCCCGGTTGTTCGGCTCGCGTGACGATTTCCATGGCCGGCTGGGCCTCCTGAAGGACTGACTTGTGCGGTGAAAATCGCGGAATCGAATCGGACCGGTGGGGGAGTGCCGCACCGCCTTCCATTGACATATACTGAACGGGTTCGGTTCGCACCGCGAGTCCTTGAGCGACCATCCAACCATGCACGACCTCGTCGATCAACTATTGGCGGCCATTCAACGCGGCCGCCGGGTGGCTTGCTGCCGGCTCGTGGAGACGCGCGGGTCCACGCCGCAAAAGGCCGGTGCGGCGATGCTCGTCTTCGACGACGGCTCTCAAGCCGGCACGCTGGGGGGCGGGTGCGTCGAAGCCGAAGTCAAGCGGCAGACCCTGGCCATCCTGGGCGAGGGCGACGCCGCGATCGTTCGCTTTCAGCTCGACGACGACTACGGCTGGGACGACGGATTAATCTGCGGCGGCCGCATGCAAGTGTTGATCGATCCCCTGGCCCACGCCGCCGCACGCGACTACTACGCACGCATCCACGCCATCAGCGGTCAAGGCGCGGGCCTGACCGAGGCCATCGTATTCGACGCCGAAGCCAGCGGATTGCCGGCCTCGGCCAGTTATCTGTTCGACGCGGCCGGCCGACTGATCGATCACCTCCGCGGGCCATTGGACGACGACCGAGCGCCGCAAATCGTGCTCGATGGTTTGCAGCCGCTGGACGAACGCCCCCGGCCGAGCGCCCGACACGGCGTGGCCTATTTGCCGCTCTTGCCCCGTTGCCGGCTGGTCATTGTCGGCGGCGGCCACGTCGGCCAGGCGGTGGGCCAGTTGGCGGCCGAGTTGGACTTCGATGTCTGGGCCGTCGACGATCGTCAAGAGTACGTCGCCGAATCGCGCTTCCCGCGCGCCGAGCGGCGGATCGCCGGATCGATGGCCGAAGTGCTGCCCGCGCTCGAGATCACGCCGAATACTTATTGCCTGATCGTGACCCGTGGACACAACCACGACGAAGAGGCCCTGTTCCACCTGGTCAATCGCGGGGCTCGCTATGTGGGCATGATCGGCAGCAAGCGCAAGATCAAGCTGATTTTCGACGACCTGCTGAACGAGGGTGTGACGGCCGAGGCGCTGGATCGGGTCTATGCCCCGGTCGGCTTGGACATTGGATCGCAGACCGTGACGGAGATCGCCGTCAGCATCGCAGCCGAGTTGGTCGCGCATCGCAATCTGGGAATCGCCGGCCACCACACTCGCGAGCGAACGGCCCTGGCCGCCGGCAACTCGTAGCTCGGCGAATTCAATCAACCGCCCGTCGAACATGCAGACATTCGCCATCATTCCGGCCGCGGGCCGCAGCCTGCGCATGGGGCAACCCAAGCTGCTATTGCCCTGGGGCCAGTCGACGGTGCTCGAGCACGTGATCGCGACCTGGCGCGCGAGCCGCGTGGGCCGCGTGGTTCTGGTGGTTCATCCTGAGGATAAGCAGATCGTGGCACTTGGCGCTGCTGCGGGAGCTCAAGTCGTGCAGCCTTCGATCGCACCGAGCGAGATGAAGATCTCGGTGCAACTGGCGCTGGATTATATTTCCGAGTTCGCGCCGCAGCCCACCGATGCCTGGCTGCTCGCGCCGGCCGATATGCCGGGCTTGGAGACGAACACGATCGACGCGCTGATCGGGGCCTACGAGTCGAGCCTGATTGCCGGCCCTGCCGCAGCCCCGCGAATCTGGGCGCCGCGCTGCGGTGACCGGCGTGGACACCCTGTGTTGTTTCCTTGGGCGCTAGGGTCCGAAGTGGCCGAACTAGGTCCCAACGAAGGAATCAACGCGCTCATGACCAGGCACGAAGTGGCGCATGTCGAAGCCAGTGCCGACGCGATTCTCGAAGACCTGAACACGCCCGAGGATTATGAACGACTACGCGCCCGCTATGGGCGTTAGATCCTCGATATCGAGCGATTCCCAATTCTCGAACCGCCGCATCGAGGTGTTCCAGTTTCTGGACTGGAACAGCGTGTACGGCACGCCAAGAACAACCGCCCCCAGCGTAATCCACCAGAACTGCGCGCGTGTGATGAAAGAAATGGGCGAGGAGGCATCGATCACGAGCATCCCCGCGGCGAATGCGGCGCCCAAAAGTGCCGAGTTGGCGGCTCCGTAGCCGACGATTCGCCAAGTCGCTTTGCGCCGCCCGCGAGCATCCCCCGCGGCGACGCGTCGTCCGATCTCTTGGCGAATTCCCTCGCAAAATAATCCCTGACCGAGCAGGCCCACGCCTTGAATGAAGATGAGGCCTGCGAAAAGTATCAATATTTGACTTGTGGTAGGCTGATCGACTCGCTGCCGCCCGCCGCGGGCGATCAGAACCACGAGCATCATCAGTGAATAGTAGCCAGCGGAAATGGCAAATACCCAGGCGTTCATTCGCAGGATGTATCCGACCGCCGACTCTCCGACGCGGCGGCGAATCTGCATCCACCCGAGAACGGGCACGCACGCCCAGCGCTCGATCCAGGACACGCTGCCTTGCAATTCTCGCGAGAGCGACGCCGCATCGCCGAAACGGTCGAGCGCCGCAGCCGTGGCTTGAGCGTCATCGCCGGTTCTCGCCAGCTCTTCCTCATGCAGGCGAGTGAGATGCGCGAGCAGTTCCTCGCGCATGCGATTTTTGCGCCCCGAGTTGGCCCGAATTGGTCGCACGACGCGTTCGACTTGTACTCGCAGAGCTTTCATGCCGGTGCTCCCAAGAGATTGCCCAGAACGGCCACAAATTGTCGCCACTCTCCGCGGGCCGTTTCCAGCCGGCGGCGGCCCTTGGCCGTCAGCCGATAGACGCGCCGCCGGGGACCCGGCCGGGCGGTGGTGGCCGCCTCCCAACGGGCGGCGATGAGGCCCTGGCTCTCCAGGCGATACAGGGCCGGGTAGAGCGAGCCCTCCTTGAGCGCCAGAGCGCCGCCGCTGGCGGCTTCCAGATTGCGCCAGATATCCCAACCGTGGGCCGTGCCGCGTTCGAGCGCGGCCAGGATCAGGCCCTCGAGATGCCCGCGCAGTTGATCGCCGCTGATGGCTGTCATGCCATCTATGTAGACAAACTAAATGCCTCTGTCAAGAGGCGGGGCCGCTCTTGGTAGGTCAGGCTTCAGTCTGGCTGGCGTTGCCAAGGGTCGTTCTTGTCATGCCAAAGCATGACCTACCGGAAGACCTTTAGCGATTGATCTCCACGCCGAAGTTAATACCGTTGGCAAAGAATGTCTGGTGGATGCCCGTCGGCAGAATGCTGATCAGGTTCGACTGGCTGTAGTCGAGTCGATTGCTGGCTCGGGTGATGTTGCCCATGACCAAGCCTGTGTAGCCCACCTTCAAGGCCACGTTGCTCGTCACATTGCAAGCAACGTTCACGCGCAGCTCCCCGACCGGCGAGAAGGTCGTGGCGTACGAATGGGTTTCGGTGCCGAAGCCATGAAAAAGCCTGAGGTCGCTACCCAGCAAGCCCAAGTTGAAGTTGGGGTTGGAGAGCAGGTTGGTACCCAATGAAGCTTTCTGGTGTACGTTCTGGAAGTTGGCAGCCGCCAGGAAGCGGGCTTCCACCGACGACGTCCAACGTCCCCGCTGATTGGCCCAACGACCGCCGATCTGCGGACCGACCATGTTGTTCTGCGCTCGGATCGACCATTGGCTGTCGGCCAAGGGATTGGTCAGGTCAATAAACGAGTTGGTCGTGATAACCCCGGTAAAGATATCCGTGTCGACCGTGGTCACCGAGTTGGTGCCGTACACCTTGAACGCATCGTCCAATTGCAAGTAGCGGACGCCGTACAGCAGCTCGAAGAAGCCGCCGTTGTGCAATCTCGGAGCCCGGTACATGCGCATGACTTCAACGCCATTCAATCGCGTGATGTTCTTCATATCCAGAAGCGAATAGATCACCGGCAATTGAACTCGGTCGCCCAAGTCCGTGGGCGCGGGGGTGTCGGGGTGCCCGTCCGGCGGCGGAACGAAAATCGGCGGTGGCGGCAGCGGATTCGGTCGTCCGAGATCCAAACCGAACCGTCCGAAGACGTTGTTGTTGTTCAAGTCGGCATCGATGACGCCGCCGGTGACCGGATCGACGAAGGGAACGAATCCGCTCAATAAATTATTGGGATCGTCAAACTTCACCAAGGCGTTCTCGGCAATGTTGTGCTGTCCCTGCGACACGCGGTCCAACACGCTGACCATCCAGCCGTAATTGTCGGTGTCGACATAGCCCAATTCCCAGCGATTGCCCCACGCGCCGTTGGCGGTGAGCCAGCCCGTGTCGACGCTGTTATCGGTTAGACCGGAAAGGGAAGAGGGCGACGGATCCGCCGAACTGCCGACCTCGGCTGCTATCGGCTTGGCGAACGACCAGTAAAGCCGCTCGTAACTGGCGAAGAAACCAATCTTTGCACGCGGGCCGTTGCCGTAGCTGCTGGTTTCCGCCGGTCCAAACCAATCCCAGCTCGGCTCAAAGCCCAGCGGCTGGAATGGAAAAATCGACCGATGCGACTTCGGCGCCGATTCCGCAAACGGGGCGCTGCCATTCTCATAGGTCGGGTTGGGAGTTTGATAGTCGAGATTCGAATTGGACGGCACCTGGGCGATTGCCAGGGGGCCCAACGCGATCGACACTCCTAACGCGAACAGCCACATTGCCGTGCGTTTGATCAACATGTTTCGCATCCACCTTGGCTCGGCACTGAATAAGTCCTGCGCGGTCTCTCCACCACGGAAAGCCCGCGCATTGGGTGTGACGGTAATATCGGCCTTGCCTGTCACGTGAATTAAGTAAGAACGGCAAGCTCTACCGAAAAAGCCGATTATTCACCCGGCACCGCGGGGAGATAGGAAAGCTGGAAAGAGAACTTTCCGCGACTGCTGGGCAATTTCAGCCAAGAGTGGGCCTTTGAATACGAAAACTCTACGGCTGGCAACCTCTCGCTAGCACACGCTAACACAGAGGCAGCAGCCGTTATGTCCAGCACATCGCCCTGGTTTGTCCAGCCCTCCAGGGACGCGTATACTTGGGAGCCAGCGCTTCGCCTGACTCTATATCTCCATGCCTGCCGCCGGAAACGCCTCTCATGAAACGAAGCCGCCCAGCTAGCATCGTGTTTTCGTTGTCGCTGCTGGCCGCGGCCGTGGCGGCGCCGCTCGTGGCGGAAGATCGAGTGCCGGTCGTCACGCGGCCCAAGTACGTCCGCCTGGAACGGGACAAGCTCGATCGCCCGGTGGCCCTGCAAACGGCCGTCGTGCAATTCGTTCCGGACGACGCAACAGCCGGCTCGGGCGTCACGGTCGACTTGGTCGGCGCGGTCCACGTCGGCGAGAAGGACTATTACGAAGCGCTTAATAAGCTGTTCGAGAAATACGACGCCGTGCTCTATGAGCTCGTCGCGCCCGAGGGAACCAAGGTTCCCAAGGGGGCCAAGACCGGAGGGCATCCGGTCGCCATGCTGCAAAACGGCCTGAAAGGCATGCTGGAGCTCGAGCATCAACTGGAGCACGTCGACTACACCAAGGCGAACATGGTGCATGCCGACATGTCGCCCGACGATTTCTCGAAATCGATGACCGATCGAGGTGAAAGCTTTTTCACGATGATGGTCCGGATGATGGGGCAGGCGATGGCCCAGCAATCGCTGCAAAAGAACAAAACCAGCGAGTTCGACCTGCTGGCGGCGTTGTTCGACCGCGACCGTGCCGGTTCGCTCAAGCGGATGATGGCCGAGCAATTCGAGACCATGGAAGGGGCGATGGACGCGCTTGAAGGCCCAAAGGGCTCGACGATCGTCGGCGAGCGCAACAAAGTGGCCCTCAAGCGACTGGCCGAGCAGATCGCCGGCGGCAAAAAGAAGATCGCCATTTTCTACGGCGCCGGGCACATGAACGATCTGGAGAAGCGACTGGTCGCCGATTTTCACATGCGCCGCGGCACGACCGATTGGCTGACCGCCTGGAAGCTCGAAAAGGCGGCGCCGGCGAAAGTTCCCGCTCGAAAGCAAAGTGCCAGCACAGCCCGCTAGCGCCCCGCCGCACGCGTGTTTGCTCTTAACCGACGCAATCTTGGGCTCTGCGAGCCATCCGCGCCGCGTCGGACCCGAGCAATCCATTCGGGTTGCTTTACACATCGGGACTCATTCTCCATACTGGTGAACCGAATTGGTCGGAGGGAACAACCCGAGCATTGGAACGGCTTGGGAGCACGAGTGCGGGAGCAAGGAATGGCGGCCCTGTCCATCAATGAGATGACGACCTTTCGTTGGTCGTTCGAGGAAGACGTCAGACGATATAAAGCGGCCGGGATCGAGGCCATCGGCGTCTGGCGACAGAAGCTGGCCGACTATGGCGAGGAAAAAGGGCTAAAGCTGCTGGCAGCCAGCGGACTGCGCGTCTCGAATCTGCTGTGGGCCGGCGGCTTCACCGGGAGCGACGGCCACTCCTATCGCGAAAGCCTGTCCGACGCCAGCGACGCCTTGCACCTGGCGGCCGCGCTCAAGGCCGGTTGCCTGGTCGTGTACAGCGGGGCCCGCAACGGCCACACGCAAAACCACGCCCGGCGGCTGTTCGCCAGCGCGCTTGTGGAGTTGCTGCCCCTGGCCGAAGAATTGCAGATCGAGCTGGCCATCGAGCCGATGCACGCCGGCTGCGCCGAGGAATGGACCTTCTTGACCACCCTCGACGAGGCCATGTCGGTGATCGACGACATGAAAAGCCCCTACCTCAAGCTGGCCTTCGACACCTACCACTTGGGGCACGATCCCCAAATCATCGGCCAGATCGCGGCCATCGCCCGCCACGTGGGCATCGTCCACCTGGGCGACAGCGAGTGCCCGCCCGAGCACGAGCAAAGCCGCCGCTGTCTGGGCGAGGGCATGCTGCCGCTGCCCTGCATCGTCAAGGCGCTGCGCCGCGCGGGCTATGACGGCTACTACGACGTCGAGCTGATCGGCGAAGAAATCGAGAGCCACGACTATCACGCGCTGCTGGAATGCTCGAAACGGGCGTATCAGCAATTATTGACGGCGTGAAGCCGATCGCGGCGCATTGAACGCATCGAGGCCGATCGCTAAGCAGGCGAGCGCGAGTCGGCGATTGCCCCAACGTCAAAACACGCGGTTCAAGCCATTGAGCGCCGCCACGCGATATGCTTCGGCCATGGTCGGATAGTTGAACGTCGTGTTCGTAAAGTAGCGCAGCGTGTTATTCGGCGCCGGCTGCAGCATGATCGCCTGGCCGATGTGAATGATCTCGGCCGAGCTCTGGCCGAAGCAGTGAATGCCCAGCAGTGCCAGAGTCTCGCGGTGAAACAGCAGCTTGAGCATGCCCACGGTTTGACCCGTGATCTGGGCGCGGGCCAGGTGCTTGAACATGGCCTTGCCGACCTCGTAGGGCACCTTCTCGTCGGTCAGTTGCCGCTCGGTCTTGCCGATGGATGAGATTTCGGGACTGGTGTAAATGCCGGTGGGAATATCTTGCACGAGGCGATGGTTCAGATCGCCGCAAAAATGGCCGGCGGCGAAGCGGCCCTGATCGTAGGAGGCGCTGGCCAGCGATGGATATCCAACCACGTCGCCCACGGCGTACACGTGGGGCTGCGCGGTTTGATAGTGCTCGTTGACGTCGATCTGGCCGCGGTGATTCGGCACGACGCCGATCGTCTCCAGCCCCAGGTCCTCGGTATTGCCGCTGCGGCCGTTCGCCCATAGTAGCACGTCGGAGCGAATCTTCTTGCCGCTTTGCAGGTGCAAGATCACTCCGCTGTCGGTAGCTTCGACCCGTTCGTATTCTTCCTTATGCAAAATGCGCACGCCGTTTTCCGACAGGTGATAGCTCAGGGCGTCGATGATCTCGTCGTCCAAAAAGGCCAAGAGCTTGTCGCGGGTGTTGACCAACTGCACGCGGACCTGCATGTTCCGCATCATCGAGGCGTATTCGCAGCCCACCACGCCGGCGCCGTAGACGGCAATGCTGGAGGGCGTGCGGTCGAGCGTGAGCAGGGTGTCGCTGTCGAAAATGCGAGGATGCGTAAAGTCGACATCCTTGGGACGAAACGGCCGCGAGCCGGTGGCGATCACGAACGCATCGGCCGTGATGCGTTTCGTCACGGCGCCGGGGCTTTCGACTTCGATCGTGTGCGGGTCGACGAACTTCGCGCAGCCGGCAATCAGCGCCACGTCGTTGCGGTCGTAAAATCCTTCGCGCAGTTCGACTTGCTTGGCGATCACGGCATTGGCCGTGGCCAGCAACTCGGGAAAGGAGAATTTGGCCTGCATCTCCATGGATTTGTAGATTGAATTCTGGTTGCACAGGCTCATGTGGTAGATGGCCTGCCGCAGGGCCTTGCTGGGAATCGTGGCCCAATGCGTGCAGCCCCCGCCGACCTGGGCAAAGCGTTCCACGGCCGCCACGTGCCTGCCCGCCTTGCAAGCCCGCATCGCGGCGCCCTCGCCCCCGGGGCCGGTGCCGATGACCACGAAGTCATATTTCAATGTATCCACCATGGCCAACAGATCTCCTTCGAGGGCAAACGTGAGGCAGCCGCGCTTTTGCCAAGCTGCATGCCAACAGCATGGCTAGCAAACTCTACGTCGCGCCGGGGATTATTTTTCGGGCTTGCTGCCGGGAATCAACTCCAAGCACACCAGTCGATCGGCCCCTCGCAAGTACAACAAGCCGTGCGAGAGGATCGGCGCCGCCCAGGCCGGATACTTCAATAGTCGAGTTGGCCGAAAACCGAAGGGGTTGGCCCCGGCCGTTCGCTCCGTGAGCACGACTTCCGCCACGAGGTCGTATTTATTCGGGTTCGCACGCACTAGCCGCAGCGTGCCGTCCTCGCCCAGACAGACAAAATGTCCATCGACAAACAAGAGCGAACAACGCGTCAGGTCGGGCTGGCTCCAGGCCACACGCCCCGTGTTCAGTTCAACGCAGCGCAGCTCGGCGTTCTCTGTGTGTCGGCCGCTCGAGGCATACAAGTAGCCCTCGTGATGCACCGGCGTGTTCCAGTGCGTCTGCATCGCTTTGTCGCGCCGCCGCTTCAGGTCCGACCAGATCACCTCGGCCTCGCCCGGCTTGACTCGCAGTAGCGCGCTGCCCGGCCCATAAGTTTCGGAGATGAATACGCTTTGACCCACGACCACGGGATTGCTGGCGTTGACGCTTTCCAGAACGGTCGCCCGCCAGGGAAACTGGAAATCGACCTTGCCGCTAACCGGCTCAAAGCCGACCAGACCGCCGCGCGCGAAGACAAAGCACCAGCGGCGGCCTTCGATCGTGGCCAGCGTGGGACTGGCGTAGCTGGCCAGTTCGTTCGTGATCTTGTAACGGACCTTGCCGGTGAGCTTGTCGAATGCCACCATGCCCGAGCCGTTGCCCTCGACCTGGTCGAGCCGGCCGATCGGCAAGCTCTTGCTCGCCGGCGGACTTCCGCCTACCTGCACGATAAGCAACGGGCCCTCGACCACCGGGCTGCTGCCGACTCCGAAGAAGTTCTGGATGACGCCGAAGTCGGCCGCCGTGTCGACCTTCCAGATGGGCTTGCCGTCGCTCGCGCTCAGACAGTGCAACATACCCTCGGCGCCAAACAGATAGACGCGATCGTCGTCCACCAGCGGCGAGCAGCGAGGCCCGTTGTCGTAGCCGTACAGATCTTCAAAATCGCTGGCGTACTCGAACGTCCACAGCGGCTTGCCCGTGCGACTGTCCAGAGCCCGCAGCCGTGCCTTCGCGCCCGCCCGGTCAAATTGAAACAGGCGGCCGGACTTGATCGTGGGCATGCCGTAGCCGGTGCCCAGGGGCAACTGCCAGACCAGGGGCGGGCCAGTGTCGGGCCACTTGGTGAGAATGCCCCGTTCGCTCGATTTGCTGTCGCCGGTGGGGCCGAGAAAGCAGGGCCAGTCGTCGCCCGCTTGCGAGGTTGCGCCTAACGGGGCCGGCGAAGCAACCGTCGGCCGAGTCGCTGGGGCGGCTGGTTTTTCGGCCGAAGCCAAAGTGTACCACGGCGCCATGAGCAATAACCACAGCATGGCGCGACGCATTTCCGCTCTCCCAGACGCAATCAAACTGCCCTCGATCGGGCCCGCTTACTATACTTGATCGTGCCGTCCGCCGTCACGCCGTGTCGTTTGCAAATCTGGTGGCCCGATGCTTGAGGTCAATTCGCGCATTCGCATTCCGCCTTCGGAATTCGAGTGGACATACGTCCGCAGTTCGGGCCCTGGCGGCCAGAATGTGAACAAGGTGAACAGCAAGGCCGTGCTGCGGTGGAGCGTCGCACACAGCCCCTCGCTGCCGGCCGACGTCCGCGAGCGGTTTCTGGCCCGCTATCGATCTCGCATCACGGTCGAGGGCGATTTTATCGTCGTCAGCCAGCGCTACCGCGATCAGGGACGCAACGTGGCCGACGTGCTGGAGAAGCTGACGGCGCTCGTGGCCGCGGTGGCTGTGCCGGCGAAAAAACGTCGCCCCACGAAGCCCACCCGTGGCTCGGTCCGCCGCCGCGTCGAAACGAAGCAGGCCCGCTCGCGAACGAAGAAGATGCGGCGCACCGTGGATGAAGACGGCTGAGTCTCGATCTGCAATGCCTTCACACATATCCGTTCTGGCGGAACCAGTGCCAGGCGTCGGTCGCTGATTCCAACAGCGGACGGGGCCGGTAGCCCAATTCTCGTTCGGCTCGCGCGCTGGTGAAGTTGCGCCTTTGGGCCGCGACGGCCGTAGCCGCCGAATTCACGTCGGGCTCGCGCCCCGTAACCGCCGTCACCATATCGCCCACCCGGCCGGCGGCGATCCGCAGAATGGGCCCCGCCGGAAATAACGGCGGAGTGGCCCCCGTGGCCTGGGCAAAAATTCGCCAGGCCTGAAAGTAGCTGAGCGACGGACCGGCCAGGATGTATCGCCGCCCGGGCGAGCCCCGCTCGGCCGCCATGACAATGCCGGTGGCGACGTCGCGCACGTCGCAATAACAGTTCGCTCCCAAAGGCGCGAACAGCGCCCAGCCCCTGGCGACTTGCAGCAGCATGCGGCCCGAGGACGGCTTCCAATCATAGGGGCCGATCATGTAGCCGGGATTGACGATCCGCGCGTCGAGTCCACCGGCAACCAGGTCCAGGATCACTTGTTCGCCTTCGCGCTTGGTGACGACGTAAGGGCACAAGACCCCTCCGACCCGGGGCGTCTCCTCGTCGTTGGGTCCGCCGGGCTCCGACGGGCCCAGGGCGTCGAGACTCGAGACGTGTACGAACTTAGCCCCAGCCGACCGGGCCGCCTCGGCGATGTGCCGCGTTCCCTCGACGTTGATCTCGCGCGCCTGTTCCAGGCCGCGCCAGCCGATATGCACGTAGCCGGCCGCGTGGATGACGCAGGAAACCCCTTTGACCGCCCGTGAGACGGCGTCGCGGTCGCGCATGTCGCCGCGGGCCATCTGTATCTCCAAACCCGCGAACGGGCGGGCGTCGGAATTGTCGCGCGCCAGCACGCGAACCGCCGTGCCCGCTTCGAGCAAGTTCCGCACGATATTGTTGCCCAGCAAACCCGTGGCGCCTGTGACCAGCGTTACCATACCGATGTCTGTTCCCGTTGTGTCGTGTCGATCCCGCGATAACCGATCTGCCGAATCGCGCAATCCAAGAGTACCGCCCTTTGATGCCTCACAATCCGTCCATTTTCTCGCTTGGCGCGCCTCGTGGGTCGAAAAGCGAGTGCAATCAGGATGCCAGAGCTAGGCGTCAGCGGCAATCCTAACTAGAATTGAGTGAGCAGCCCGTTGTCAGCCACCCGTTCTCCCGCCGCGAGGTCCCAGCATGCTAACCGAGCAAGAAGTGTCGCGAATCTGGGGCAAGTTGTTCAAGGGCGAAGTCACCGGAGAGAATCTTGGCAAGGCCGAGACCTTGCTGGACGAACTGCGACCCGAGAGCCCGCTGCGTCACCGCCTGAGCACCGAATTGGAAGAGCTGCGCGAGCAGAATTTTCAGGGCAAGGCGTAGATCGCTTCGCTACAGGCGAGCCCGTTCACACCGTCACGCGGTCGTCGCGCGGCCGGGGGTTGAACGAGAATTCGACGTCATCGATGCGGATGAAGGCGTCTTGAATGGCGAGCGACGGAGGACCTGCCGGGCCCGGTGCAATCGGCTCTACGATCACCGCCACGCCAATGCCGCGGCTGGTTTCCATCGCGCCGGCGTCCTGGCTGCGGAGCGTCGCCGAGACTTGAAATCGTTCGTATCGCGGCCGCCCCGGCTCGCTCCAGGCCGGCTGAAACTCGACCGTCGAAAACACCCGCTGCTGGCGATGGTCCTTCTTGAGATCCAAGAAACCAAAAATCACCAGCCGGCAAACAAAGTTTTTCAAGAACGCTTCGCGATAAACCTCGCCCGACGGGCCCCCGCCGGCGGCATACACCGTGAAGGTAAATTTCCCGGCGCGGGGATTGCGTACTTCCTGCGACACCATTGCGTGGGCCGCTTGCGGCTTAGCCGTTTCGATGGCCGAACCGGCGACCTGCACGTTTCCGCGAACACTCGCCGGAACAAGTCCCAGCGCCACGTGATATCGTCCGCCGCGAGAATTCGCCGGATCGTCGACTAGCGCCGCCCCCAACTCGCCCGGCTTTTCGGCTCGCCCGAGCGGCGAGGCCTGCCAGACTTTGGGCATCTCCGTCGTGCCGTGCGGCGCAAGCGGCATGCCGCTTTCGAAATCGGTGTCGCGGACCTGCCGCTCGTCGTAGGGCGGAACGAGTCCTATGTCGCCGCCGGCTGCCACGCGCTCGGTCGTGGCCGGAGCGCTGCCGATGAGCTTCCACAGCGGCTCGCCCTTGCTGACCGGCAGCGGGCGCCCCGTGCGATCGCGAAACGTGGAGTCGTGGCCGATTCCCAGCAGATGGAAGATCGTCGCCGTCAGCTCCTGCGGCTGCACACGATTCGAGAGCGGATAGCCGCCGGTCTTTTCGCTGGAACCGTAAACCTGCCCGCCGCTAACACCCGCGCCGGCCATTGCGAAGCTGAACACGTGCCCCCAATGGTCCCGCCCGCCCCAGGTATTGATCTTGGGCGTGCGGCCGAATTCGGCGATCGCGACCACCAGCGTCTCGTCCAACAGGCCGCGCTCGTCGAGGTCTTCGATCAGGGCCGAGAAGCCGACGTCGAACATCGGGCAGAGAACATCTTGCAGGCGATCGGCATTCTGGGCGTGGGTGTCCCACAGCGGGTTGTCGACGGCCGTGTCGCCCGGATCGCGGGGCCAGCCGACGTGTACCAGTCGCACGCCGGCCTCGATGAGCCGCCGAGCCAACAGCACGCACTGCCCCCAGCGGTTCTTGCCGTAGCGCTCGCGGACCTTATCGGGCTCGCGGCGAACCTCGAAAGCCTGCCGCGCCTGACCCGAGGTCAAAAGGCCGAAGGCCGCCTGGCGAATATCGTCGAAATTGCGGATGGCGCTCGTGCGTTCGGCTTCGTCCAGGTGCCGGCCGACCTGCTCGAATAGCGACAGTCGGCTTTGCAGCCGCAAGGGCGAAATGTCGCTGGGCATGCCCAACCCGTCGACCTGGTAGTCGTCGGCCGAAGGGTCGCCGATAAACCGATCGGGATCCCACTGCGCGCCCAGAAAGCCGGCGGTCTGCCCGGCGGGCCGCACGTTGTCGTTGAGCCGCATGATGTCGGGAATCCACACGCTCGACAGCGCTGGCACCCGCTCGCTGGGCTTGAGCATCTTGACCACCGAGCCAAAGTAAGGCCAGTCGCTGGGCTTGATCTCGCGGGCGCTGCCCGAGGGATACTTTTCGCCGGTCAGCACCCAATAGCCGCTGGTGTCGTGCGTGTTGTCGTCGGTCGACATGGAGCGGACCACGGCCAGCTTGTCGGCGATGCGGGCCACGCGCGGCAAAAGTTCGCTGAACTGGATGCCGGGCACGTTGGTCGAGATGGGCTTGAAGGGCCCGCGGATTTCCAAGGGCGCCAGCGGCTTGGGATCGAACGTCTCGTGCTGCGGCGGGCCGCCCTGCAGCCAGAGGTAGATGATGTTCTTCGCCCGGCCGAAGGTCGGGTCGCCGCCGGCCGTGTTTCCGCGCGCCTGGGCTTGCAACAGCGCCGGCAGCGAAAGGCCCAGCATGTTGAGCCCGCCGATCCGCATCAGCTCGCGCCGCGAGATTCGATCGCACAGGGTGTAGGGCCGATCGTCGAGCGAGAACACGGTCGTATCGTCTCCACGGTTTTTCCGGTGGAAGCAAACCCGGCACCCCCGGCGGCGTCGCGCCTGGGCGTCGCGACCAAGTATACCGACTCGCCGGGGCGATTGACATCTCGCCCTGGGCCGTGTCACCAACTGCGTGTCCTAGCGCGCGTGTCCAATGCGGCTCATCCCGCTGGGTTGGCCGCCCTCGCGCCGGCGCGGCCGCGCTGCAAAAACCCCTTGAAAAACCAGAACTTGCCGTGCCGGGCCCGGTTGTGGCAATTTTGTTGAACTTGACCCCTGGGAACATGCCGACTTAAATGCGAATAGGGGCTCGGCACGCCTGGCGAACGGATGCCGAGCCCGTTCGGAATCGAGGAGGCTCGACATCGATGACTGCTGATCGTCCCGAATTTCCGCTGCGGGACTTCTTCGCCGGCGTGGCCGAATATACGTTCGAGTCGCGGCTCGGAATCGCCGACCCGCCGCTGGTCGACTACATTGCCGACCTGTTGGCGCGGTTCATTCGCTCCGATTCCCTGTATTCGCTCCGCAACCTGTCGGGCCACCGCCTGGGCGAGATCGCGCACATGATGGTCGAGGCCGAAGCCCGCACGGGCGACGCCCGCCGCGAAGTGCATCGCCACATCGGCGACTTCACGCTGTTTTGGACCGGCGTCTATCCCGAGGCCTTGGGCGCGGCTCACACGCGATCCGGAATCGCCCACGACCGCTTCGTCGATTATTGTCAGCAGGGCAAGCGCGCCTACTACATCGCGAGCACCATCCCCAGCGAAAAAGAAGTACACAGCGACCTGCTGGAACGGCTGAGCGAGGAGTTCGAATTGTGCGCGTACGGCTTGAACGAAGCCCGCAAGGAATGGGAGCGCCGCGACTCGGGGGGCGAGGGGCGGCTGTTCGTGTTCAACTGAGCGGTAGAAGTCATTCTTCTAGCGGCGCTATTCATCGAGTTGGAAAATCTCCTCCGTCGCCTTCTTGAACGTCCGCGCGATTCGCAGGGCCAGCGTCAGCGACGGGGTGTAGGCCTGACCTTCCAAGGCCACGATGGTCTGACGCGTCACGCCGACGCGATCGGCCAATTCCTGCTGAGTCATGCCGGAATTCGCGCTGCGCAGGTCGCGAATGCAATTGCTCAGCGTGGGTTCTTTCTTACGCGGCATGCTGCTGCCTCCGGTACATGACGACCATGACCAGGCCTTGCGTGCCATAGCATATGGCAAACTGAATCCAGATCAGCCAGTTCAGAAATGCGGTCGGAACCGCATGAGCGCCAGAGTAGCTCGCCCAGGTCGTGGCCAAGGCCAGTGCGACAAACTGCGTTATCCACGCGGTTCCCACACCAATACTCGTGGCGCGTCTGGCAATCTCGCGGTCGCGTTCGTCCACCACGACGCGATTGCCGCGCCGCCGCAGAAACACGCCGGTAAAGCCGATCAACCCCAACAGGGCGAAAGCGCTGGTCGCCGTTTGGGAACCCCAAGGAATCAGCAAGCTGGCCAAGACGACCGCCGCAACGGACACCACCAACTCGGTCCAGGCAACCTTTTCCATCGCATTCATCATTTCTCTCCGTCCAATTAGAAACGGGCCGGTTTCGATTCCGCACGCGTGTATGATAAACTAGACATCCTAGATGTCAAGTCTATTTGACATGCAATTGGAAGGGTCGCGCCAGCGCGGCGACCTTAAATCACCAACCCCTTGGTGACCAGCATGAAGACGTCTTCGAGCGTGGGATCCTTCTCGTAGAACGAGCGGATCTTGGCCGTGGACTTCGTGAGCTGCGCTAGCAGGGCCGCGACTTGCTGGTCGTCGGCAGCCATCTCGACGGTCACCTGGTGGTCGTCGATCCGCACGTCGCGCGTCTGCGGGAAACCGCGAATGATCGACAGCCCCACGTCCATCGAGTCGACGAATTTGATCTCCACCACGCGGTTGCCGCGGATCTTGCGGTAAACCTCGTCGATTGGCCCGTGCATCAGGAGCTGCCCGCGCTCGATGATGCCGATCGACGTGCAGCAGTCGGCCAGCTCGGTAAGGATGTGGCTCGATATCAGGATCGTTTTGCCCATCCGCCGCAGCTCCTTGAGCAGGGCCTTGACCTCGAGCCGAGCCCGCGGGTCTAGACCGCTCGAAGGTTCGTCGAGGATCAGCACCGGCGGATCGTGTACCAACGTCTTGGCCAGGCACAGCCGCTGCTTCATGCCTCGCGACAGGCTGTTTACGAAATCTTCGCGCTTGTGCGAAAGATCCAGCAGCTCCAGCACGTCGCCGATGACTTGCCGCCGCTTGGCGCGGGGAATCTGGTACGCCACGGCGAAGAAGTCGAGAAACTCCCAGACTTTCATCCCGTCGTACACGCCGAAATTGTCCGGCATGTAACCCACGCTGCGCCGCACTGCAAGCGGATCTTTGCCGACGTTATAGCCGTTGACGGTTCCCTCGCCGTGCGTGGCCTTGAGCAGCGTGGCCAGAAAACGAATGGTTGTGCTCTTGCCGGCCCCGTTGGGTCCGATGAATCCGAACAGCTCGCCGGCCTCGATCTTGAGGTTCAAGTTATCGACGGCCGTGAAGTCGCCGTATTTCTTGGTGAATTCGACGAGCTCGATCATGATGTGTGCTTCGCCATTTCTAGTTCGGTTCCGGCGGCTCGACGTCCGCGGCCGGGTCGATCGCCGGCGGGCCGCTCGTGCGCACATTCAAATCGGGCCGCGCCGGCGCCCCCTTGGCATACTGCAAATGGGCCACCACCACGCAGGCGCGGCGGGCCTCGGGCGAGGTCGGTTCGATATGCACTCCGGCGAGCCCTCCCTCGCGCCAGCCGATCAGCCGCACGTCACCCGGTTCGAGCGATTCGATGTCCTCGGCGCAGTCCAGTATCCGCCGCAGGCTCAATCGGCCGGAGTGTTGCTCCTGACTCGTCAGCGGCGAGCGCTCTCGCTGAAAGCCGATCGCCACGCCGCGATCCGCGACAAATTTCACATCGACGACCCTCCCGGCCGGCACGTCGCCCAGCCAGGCCGTTTCGTCCACCACGTTTTCGTCGTCGCCCAGTCGCCGGCGGAGGATCGCTACGCCCTCCAGTCGCAGGGCGGTTTTGTTTTCCAGCCTGGGTAACTCGCCCTCGGGCGTGCTCCAACTCAAACTGCCGCCCAGGTCGAACAACTGTTCGCTGTGAACCATTCCGGTCGAGTTGGACGAGACTTGAAAGTCGTTCAACTCGCGGCGATCGATCCCTTCGAGCCTGGCAACAAGCGGCGCTTGGACGGGCAACTGCGCCCCGTCGGCCGAAAACGGCAGGGCCAGCGCCGGCGGCTCGTCGAAGGCAACGTCGTAACCCGTCGAGAGCGCCGTGTACAGAGCCGTGTAGCGAGTCACATGCCCGCGCGGATAATCGTTCTGTACTTCAAGCACGCAGATCTCGGTTTCGGCGCGGGCAAAGCCGATATCCAGTTGCGTCAACCAAACGACCGCCGCGCCGCCCACCATGGCCAGCACCGGCACCGCCACCCAAGCCCATTCCACGCGCCCCAGCAGGCGAAACAGCAGCCAGTTGAACGGCACGACCACCGCCAGGTAGACGCCCAGCGTCCAGACCACGAATTCGCGGCTGGGCACGGCGATGCCGGCCGCTTCTCGCAGCGTCTGGCGAGCTGTGCGGGAAATCCAACTGAAATCATTCCAGGCGGCCACGCCCGATCGAGTCTTGAGCAGGTCCGTTTCATCCGGCTCGAAAGCTGCGGGCAGTTCGGGGTCGGAAGATTGCGCCGCGTCGGCCGCGGATTGCGTTTGTTCCATCAGCCGCGCCTGGTCCAGGCTTTCCTGGGTGAATACGACGCCGCCACGCTCGGGCCTGGCGCGTGCGGGATCGCGCGCGTCGCGAGTGAAGTACCGCACGGCCGTGACCAGTGCCGGGTCGAGCCGGTCGCCGCCGTCGGCAAACTCGAATTGACCGTGCGTCGGATCAAATGCCCGACGGGGCCGCCGCAGCAGGCCCGAGTTGAAAAAGCTGTCGAAACCTGGCCAATTCCACAGTTCCGGCTCGCTGAGACGAAACGCCGTCGCGACGACGCGTCCTCGTCCCACTCGCCGCTCGACGACCAGCTCGCCCGTGCCTTCCAGAAATTCGGCATCCGCATGCCGGACCAATCGCGCGCCGGACCAGGCGATCTCGGGCGCCAGCTCGCGCCGCTGGCCCTGGGGGTCGGAGAGGGACCAATGGGCGTTGAGCGGGGTCAATGCCGCGGCGTCCAATCGGACGGACTCGTCCACCGTGGCCGGAAGGCAACTGTCGAGGAACGTGCCCCGCAGCGAGTCGAGCGTCTGCGGCCCGGCGAGGATCAATCCGCCTCCCCAGTGCAGCCAGTCGAGCATGGCCTGCTGCTGCGCGGGCGCAAGCGCCGACGGCAACACGTCGTCCCACAGCACGTACGCCGTGCTGGTCCAGCACAACGATTGCGTGGGCAGCGCCAGCGGCTCGTCCGCGCGCGGCACCACGACGCGGTAGTAGGCCGCGTCCTCGGGATTGATCGGCATGTTTTCGCCCAGCGGCCGCACGGCCTCCAACGACTTCAAGCCGCGATACCGATTCGCATCCTTCGACAGCACGATCAAGAAGTATTGATAGTCGGGCATGTGCGAGAGCACTTCCGGAAAGGCGGGTGACTGCTCGCCCCGGCGGCGGTCGTCGAGACGATTGGAAACGATCGTGCTCATGTGCGCCGAGCGGGGCGGATAGACAATTGACTCCAAGGTCTTGGGCTGACCCTTGGCCAACGCGACGGCGCGCGCCGTGACGACCGAGTAGCGATTGCGTTCCAACAAAGCCGGATGCTGTTGACCGTCCAAGGGCGTGGTGGTCAGCTCGCCGTCGAAATCGAAATTATTGGCCTTGGTTTCGACCAGCAGATTGGCCCAATGGCCCGGCTTGATAGCCTGGATGATGCGTCCGGCGTCCTTCTGCTTCTTATCCGTGAACGAGCGCTCGTTGGGCTCGGCGTAGACGCGAAACGTATCGAACGGCGCCTTCAGCTTTTCCTTTTGCTTGGTCTTGTCCGTGGCTTGTTTCGCGACGCTCGGCGGCGGCGACCCGCAGCCGGCCAGTAATCCCAGCAGCGCGCACAAGACCCAGAGTTTCGTCGTTCGCTCGGTGCTTGCGCGCATGGCGTGTACCACCCTCTTCTCGCTGGCCTCCAACTTTGAATGTAGAGGCTAGCGCCCGTCCTGGAAAGCACTTTGCACTGCGAGGGCGCACAAAGTAGCAGGCACACGCCGTGTGCCGTCGCTTGCACCACATTCGAGCAATGAATGGTGAACTACGGCGCACACCATAACGAGTACACTTCGCCCTGTTTGAATTCGGCTACGGCACACGGCGCGTGCCTGCTACTCACACGCTACGCCGATTCCAAAGCCGAGATCAGGCCGGCCACATAGTCGCCGACGTCTTGGAGCACGGCGGCGCGGGGTTTGGTCGAAGCTTCGGCGATGCGACGCACCACGGCCGAGCCGACGATCAAACCATCGGCGACCGGAACCAGGTGCTTGACGTGCTCGGGCGTGCTGATGCCAAATCCGATGCAGATCGGCAGCGGGGTTTGCTCGCGCAGCCAGCCGACGTTGTCGACCAGGCTTTGCGGCAATTGGGTGCGCTCGCCCGTGATGCCGGTTACCGAGACGTAATACAAGAACCCTGTCGAGCTTTCGGCGATTCGCAAGGCCCGATCGCGCGGCGTGGTGGGAGTGACGAGTTGCACGAGACTGAAATCGGCCGCGCGGCAAATCCGCGATAGCTCGGCGGCTTCTTCCACGAGCAGGTCGGGAACGATCGCGCCGGCCGCGCCGGCCCGCTGGGCGTCGGCCACGTACTGCGAGAGTCCATGACGATACACAATCGCGTAGCTGACCATCGTCACGATCGGCGCAGTAATCTTGGGCGCGACGCCAGCGAGCATTTCCAGAATGCCGGCCAATTTGATTTTCTTGTCCAAGGCCCGCGTGTACGACGCCTGGATCACGGGCCCGTCGGCGATCGGATCGCTGTAGGGAATGCCCAGCTCGCACAGGCTGCTGCCGCGACGCGCCAACTCGGTCAGCACGGCCGCGGTGAATTCGAGGTCCGGATCGCCGGCCGTGACGAACGGCATCAGCGCCTTGCGGCGCTCGCGTTTCAGTTGGGTGAATAGTTGATCGATAGGTGACATGGAATTTTCTGAGCAGATTGCCAAGCGGCTTGAACGTGCGACCGGATGGCCGGACCGATTTCTAATGCGCGCCTCGTTCCGCGGTGAGCCGCGCGATCTCGGCCGCGTCCTTGTCGCCGCGGCCCGAGAGACAAACCGCGATCGCCTCATGGGGCTTGCGAGATTTGGCCAGCTCGATGGCCTTGGCCACGGCGTGCGAGCTTTCGAGCGCCGGCAAGATTCCTTCGGTGCGGGCCAGGGTATGAAACGCGGCCAGAGCGTCGACGTCGCGGCAACTGGTGTAGGTCACCCGACCCGTGTCCTTCCAATAACTGTGCTCGGGCCCGACGCCGGGATAGTCGAGACCGGCCGAAACCGAATGCACGTCGCAGGTTTGTCCGTCTTCATCCTGCATCACGTAGCTGAAGCTGCCGTGCAGCACGCCGGGCTGTCCATTCGACAGGGGCGACGCGTGCTCGCCGGGCCTGCTCGAGCGGCCTCCGGCCTCCACGCCCACCAGCTCGACCCCGGGCTCGTCGACAAACGGATAAAACATGCCGGCCGCGTTGCTGCCGCCGCCGACGCAGGCCACGACCACCTCGGGCAGCCGTCCCAGTTGGCGGCGCGATTGCTCGATCGTCTCGCGGCCGATGACCGACTGAAAATCGCGCACGATCACCGGAAACGGGTGCGGACCGACCACCGAGCCCAAGATATAGTGTGTCGTTTCGACCGAGCTCATCCAGTCGCGCATGGCCTCGTTGATCGCGTCGCGCAGCGTTCGCGAGCCGCTAGTGACGGGCCGGACTTCGGCCCCCAACAGCCGCATGCTGAACACGTTGGGCTGCTGGCGGCGAATGTCTTCTTCGCCCATGTAGACGACGCAATCTAACCCGAATCGGGCACAGGCCGTCGCGGTTGCCACGCCGTGTTGGCCGGCGCCGGTCTCGGCGATCACCCGGCGCTTGCCCATGCGAATCGTCAACAGCGCCTGGCCCAGCGTGTTGTTAATCTTATGCGCGCCGGTGTGGTTGAGATCTTCCCGCTTCAGGTAGATCTGGGCTCCGCCACATTCCGCGCTCAGCCGCCGGGCATGGTACAGCGGGCTGGGACGACCGACGTAGTTGGCCAGCAGATCGTCGAGCTCGGCCTGGAAAGCCGGATCGACGCGTGCCTTGGCAAATTCGGCGGTCAGTTGGTCCAGGGCCCGGGTCAGCGTTTCGGGCACGTAACGCCCGCCGAAAAGGCCGAACCGCCCCAGGCTATCGGGAACTTGACTCACCGGTGGCATCGGCATAACTCGCGAACCAGGGGGCGCTTGGCGATTGACGGAAACGGGGACCAACTCAGGGACAGACCGTCTATTGTCGTCCCGCCCAAGGCGCAGAGCAAGGGCTGGGCTGAGATTTCAAGATGCCCCCGTTTGCTTTGTCATTGGCCGATCCAAGTTCTTGCATTGTGGAGTGATTACCGCAAAGACACAAAGGCACGGCGGACGAAATTCGGATTGCTTGCTTTGAATTCTGCCTTTGTGTTCCGTGACGTGGTGGTTACCCTGCTAACTCTGGAAAATCAGCGGGCGGATCGCTTTCTCCTGAGAATCGCCGTCTACAGCAGCAGCGAAGGATGACCTTCGCGCGTGACCAATGGCAAAACCTTGGGCTGGTAAATTTGCGTGTAGGCGAATGCCTTGCGGTGCGCGTCGACCGCTTCCTGCGACTCCCAATGCTCGTTGAGCAAGAATCGGGTCGTGTCGGCCGTCGAGTGATAGACCTCGAATCGCTGGCAGCCCGGCTCCTGCCGTGAGTTTTTCGCGGCCTCGACCAGCAGCCCACGTACCGTCTCGACCTGGGCGGGATCCTTCACGGTCAGCCAGACATTCAGGTACAACATGGCGAATCCCTCTCGGCGTTGAATCGTTGTCGTTCAGCCGCGCGGCGGTAGCAAACCGCAAGCTCGTCAGCGGCGCGCACGCCAATCTACCCGGCCCATTTCCGCAACGCCAGCAGTCTTGGACCAACGATCTAGCGCGAGGCCGCTTGTCCGTCGGCGCCGCCCGGCACTAGAATTCCACCGCGTGCAAGCAGTCGCCAGGGAGGACGTCGGGTGCCGGAACTTCCAGAAGTCGAGACCATGCGGCGTGGCATTCTGTCGATCGTGGGCAGCCGGATCGACGATATACGGGCTGCCCGCTGCACGAAGCGGCCGATTCTGCTCGCGCCCAGCGCCGCGGCGATGCGCCGCCGTGTGCTGGGGCGGCGGATTGTCGCCGTCGAACGCGTGGGCAAGCGGGTCGTGGTGCGGCTGGAGACCGAAGCGCGGATCGTCTTCGAGCCCCGGATGACCGGCCTGGTTCTGTTGGCCTCCCCGCCCACAACCGAGCACTTGCGATTGCGAATCGCGCTGTCGGGGGGCGATTGCGACGAGTTGCTGTTTTGGGATCGTAGGGGTCTGGGGCTGGTGCGGCTCGTTACGCCCCAGGAGTTCGAGAAGCTGTACGGCGCCGATAAGCTCGGTCCCGACGCCCTGACGTTGACCGGCGACGATCTGCAAACGCGGCTCAGCGCTAGCCGCCGCGAGATCAAGGTGGCGCTACTCGATCAGCGGGCGTTGGCCGGAGTCGGCAATTTATATGCCAGCGAAATTCTGCACCTTGCCCACGTTCATCCCCGCCGTCGCTGCGACCTTTTGCGAAAAGCCGACTGGCAGCGCATCCAGGCGGCCGTTCTGGAAGTACTCGATGCGGCCATCCAGCACGAAGGCTCGACCCTGTCCGACGGCACATATCGCAATGCCCTCAACGAACAAGGCGGCTACCAGAATTACCATCGGGTTTACGACCGAGCCGGCGAAGCCTGCCCGAGTTGCCGGCGGGCGAAGGTCGAGCGGATCGTGCAGGCGCAGCGCTCGACGTTTTTCTGTGCCGTTTGCCAACCGCGTAGCGGGAAGTCTTGCTAGGCCGCTATCGAGGCGCCACCTCGTTGCGCATGGCTTTCTCGCCGTGCGTTCAAGGCGCCCTAGCATATTTGCATTGCCCCTGGGCTTGGTGTCTAATTGGTCCCGACCCCGGCGGTTGAGTCCGCCTTCGTCCAACCTTCCAGGAGGCACGCCATGACACCGAATATCCGCGTTTGTTCCGATTGTGAATCGAGTTCGGAGGTTTCGCGACGCGAGTTCTTGCGATCGGCCGGAGCCGCCGCGCTGGTCGTGGGAGCCGCGCCGCTGGTGGCCCGCGGGGCCGAGGCGATTGCCCCCGGCAGCGCGCCCGAAACCGTCACCAAGCTGCTCTACGAATCGCTCAGCGACGCGCAGCGCAAGGAGATTTGCTTCGCTTGGGATTTCGTGGAGGACACGGGCGACAAGCGCGGCCTGCTGCGGACCCGGATCGCGAATAACTGGAACATCACCAAGCCCACGATCGGCAGCGATTTCTACAACAAAGACCAGCAGGCGATGATCAAGCACATTTTCGAGAACATGATCCAGCCCGACTGGCACAAGCGGATCTACAAGCAGTTGGAAGACGACGCCCAGGGCTACGGCGAGCAGCAGAGCATCGCGATGTTCGGCAAGCCGGGCGAGAAGTTCGAATTCGTGATGACCGGCCGGCACATGACGCTGCGGGCCGACGGCAACAGCGAAGACCACGTGGCCTTCGGCGGGCCGATCTTTTACGGACATGCCGCCGATGGCTTCAACGAGAAGCCGAACCATCCGGGCAATGTCTTCTGGCATCAGGCCCTGGCCGCCAACAAGGTCTACGCGATGCTCGACGAAAAGCAGCGCAAGCAGGCCCTGGTCGACAAGCTGCCCAAGGAGCAGTCGGTCGCCTTCCAAGGCCCCAGCGGGCAGTTCCCCGGAATTCCGCTGACCGACATGTCGAGCGACCAGAAGGGCCTGGTCAAGGAAGTGCTGGAGAAGCTCGTCGAGCCCTATCGCACGAGCGATCGCGACGAAGCATTGAGCTGCCTGAACGCACAGGGCGGCCTGGACAAGTGCGCGCTGGCTTTCTACCGCGAAGGCGACGTGGGCAACGACCAGGTGTGGGACTGCTGGCGCCTCGAAGGTCCCTCGTTTGTCTGGTATTACCGCGGCGCCCCGCACGTTCACGTGTGGGTGAATATCGCCGACAATCCGGGCGTCAAATTGAACGCGTAAGGCGTCAGTGCGGCCGCTCAGGCGGCTGCGGAATGTCCGATCGATCGACATTTCAATTGAAAGAGCCGGCCTCCCCCCGGGGAGGCCGGCTTTCTTTGTCGTGCAGGGAGCAAAACCGCCTTTGCTTGACAAGATCGACGGCGCGCGCGATGGTGAATCTTGGCGGCGGAACCGGGGCATCGTACGCGCGTGACCAAATGGATTCATTCCGAGTGGGCCTGGTCGTACTTGGGCTGATGCTGGCCGCTGTGGCCAGCACCGCGGCGCAAGAAGCGCAAGAGCCGGCCGCATCGGACCCCGTCGCTCGGCCCGGCGGCGATTGGCCTCTGGAGCGCGTGACGCTCACGGACGGCAAGACGTATCAAGGGCTGGTCGAATCCGAGAGCCCGGCCGCAATCGAGTTTGTCGAAGTACACCGTCCTCGCGGCAAGCCGATGTTTCTGGTCGTGCGTCCGATTTATCGCAAGGCGATTAAGTCCTGGGAGCGGCTCGACCCGGATCAGCAGCAGGCGCTGCGCGGCCGGCTGGAAAAATACAAGCAGCGAGCCCTGATCGAGGGGCGCCGCATGGAGGACCTGACGCTTGCGCAGACGCGCCAGGACGGCGTGCTGCTGTGGAACTATCGCGGCCACGACTTCACCCTGGAGAGCACGGCCGACGAACCGATGACGCGGCGCGTGATCGTGCGGCTGGGCCAGATCTATACGGCGTATCGGCAGATATTGCCCCCTCGCCAGACTACCGCGGTGCGCGTCCACATTCGGGTATTCGGCGCCAGTGACCAGTATCGCGCGGCGCTGGCCGAGTTGGGTTTGCCGATCAAGAACCCCGCCGTATATCTGCCCGACAAGAACCTGATCCTGGCCGGCAGCGATTTGAACCGCTTTGCCGCGGAGTTGGCTCAAGTCAATCGCGAGCATCGCCAGATCAAGCAACAGTCCGACACGCAGTCGGCCGAAACGCCGGCACGGCTCAAGCGATTGGGCGAGGACTTGAAGAAGAACGGCGTACCGACGGCCGAGCGGCTGAGGATCGTGCTGGCCGAGCAGAAAAAATGGGACGATCAGCGCCGCGCGCAGCAGCGCAAGATCGCGGCCTTGGATCGCAAAAACGCCGCCAAATTCAACGAAGTGGGCGGCCAGATGTTCCGGCGGCTGGCCCACGAGGCGTTTCACGCATATCTGGAGAACCAGGTCTATCCGCGACAAGCGCACGACGTGCCACGCTGGCTCAACGAGGGGCTGGCGCAGACGTTCGAGGCCGGGCTTCTCGAGGCCGACACGCTCCGCATCGACACGCCGAACCTGGTGGCTCTGGCCTCGTTGCAAAGCGACTTGCGAGGCCCCCAGCCGCTCGAACTGGCCGACGTATTGAATGCCGGAGCCGAAACGTTTCTGGCCTCGCACGCCGGCGACGGTCGCTCGGCCTCGCGATCGTATTACTACTCGTGGGGTCTGGCCTATTACCTGGCGTTCGACCAGGGTGTGTTTGGCACGCCACAGTTCGACGCCTATCTAAGCCCTGCGGCCGGGATTTCCGCGGTCCAGCGGTTCGAGACCTTGGTCGGCATGCCGCTCGACGCGTTTCAAACGCGTTGGCGCGAAACGATGCTGGCGCTCAAGCTGACTCCTTGAGCGACGCGGCACAATCAGCCGACGATGACTCGCTCTGGCCGGCTCAATCGCTTCCCATTCCGTCGATGGACTCCAGCAGCCTGGCGATGATTTGCTGCAAGCGGTGCTCGTCGGTGATTTTTCGGCCGTCCTGGCCGGTGACGTAGAAGACGTCGACGACCTGGTCCAGATACGTGCCGATTTTTGCCACCGACACTGACAACTCCATCTCGAACAAGGTCCGAGCGATCGTAAACAAAAGCCCCAAACGATCGGAGGCAAAAACGTCGACGATGGTAAACCGATTCGAGCTGTTGTTGTCGATCAAGACGCGCGTGGGCAGTTGATTGAACGCGGCCCGTTCACGGCTGGCGGCGCTGCGCCACACCTGGCGAAACGACGGCGTCGACCCGTGGGGCGTTTGTAGGGCCTGGGTAAGCGCCCGCGTGACTTGCGCGAGTCGATCCGGCGGCGGCTCGTCGACATAGTCGGGATCGCTTACATAGAAACGATCGAGCACCATGCCGTCGGCCAGGGTGTTGATTTCCGCCGAAAGGATCCGCAGCCCCTGGCTGGCCAACGCGCCAGTCAACTTATGAAACACGCCGGGCGACACCTTCTCGTGCGTGCCGACCACGAATTCCAACGTATGACTCTCGGGCAAGTAACGCCCGCTGGCATGCACGTCCCCCGGCCCGAGGCCGGCCAGGTCTCGCAATTCCGCGGCGATTCGTTCGGGCGGCGAGCTGGAGGTATAGGCGTGCGGCAACGAGTCGATTTGCCGCGCAAAGTTCTTCGCATCCGGCTGGCCGGCGAAGCATTTTCGCACCGCGGATCGCTGACGTTCGAGTCGCTCCGCCGAATTGCCCGCCGGAGAATCGCCGGCCAGGTGTTGCATCGTGCGTTGGTAGAGATCGGTCACCACTTCGGCTTTCCAACTGTTCCACACCGCCGGCCCAACAGCCGCGAAGTCGGCCGCCGTCAGCACGAACAGCATGTCGAGCACCTCGGGCGAGCCGACGTCGACGGCAAACCGCACGATGAGCTGATCGTCGCTCGTATCGCGCCAAAACGCGAGGTGCGACATCACGAGGTGCTTGTGGACGAGAAACTTGAGCGTCTCGGCTTCGCGGAGCGGCAGCCGCAGCCGCCGGGCGGTGTCCTCGGCAATCCGCAGCCCCACGTCGCTGTGGTCCTCGACGAAGCCCTTGCCCAGGTCGTGAATCAATAGCGCCAGGTGCAAGGTCCGCTTGTGCTTGATGCCTTTGTAGACGCGGCCCAGGACTCCCGGATCGGACATGAACTCGGTGGCGCGCTGAACCGCGAGGATGCAATGCTCGTCGACCGTGAACTTGTGATACTCGTTGAATTGCAGCAGGCACCGCGCGTGGGCAAACGAGGGGATGATTTTTTCCAGCACGCCCAGCTCGTGCAGCCGCCTGAGCAACTCGCCCAGCCGGCCCGGCTGCGAAATGAGCGCCAGAAATTGCTTGGACGTCTCGGCGTTGACCTCCCCCTTCAGATTCGGCGCGGCGGCACGCACCGTTTCCCAGGTGGCCGGGGCGATCCGCTTGTCGTGCGCGTTGGCCAGCTCGCACAGCCGCAACACTTCGTTGAGATCGGTTTTCAGCTTGTCCAGGCCGCGGGGCGTAGCCATGATTTGCTTGGGCGTGACGCGATAATCGCCCTCGACCTGGTGGCTGAAGATCGTGCCCCACACGTCCAGCCAAACACTTCTCGGCCGCCAGTTGGCTACGAAGTTGCCGACCACGCTGCGCACCGCGCGAGTGTGTCGAAAGTAACGCCCCATGAACTGTTCGACGGGCAGAATTCCCTCGGTTCCCTGATGCCCGTACAGGGGCGCCAGCCGCACTTGCTCGGAGCGATCGAGCACGTCGTTCGACTTCCCGGCATGAAAATGCAACTCGTTGCGCAGCCGCAGCAGAAATTCGGTCGCATCGCGCACGTTGCGCTGGTCGGCCTTGCTGATGGCGCCCAAAAGTTGCAAGGCGTCGGGATCGGTCGTGCCGTGCTTCGCAAATCCCAGCCAGCGCAGCAACTGCAAGTCTCGCAGCCCGCCGCGGGATCGCTTGATGTTTGGCTCCAGCAGGTAGACCGTCTCGCCGAACTGCAGGCGCTCCTTGCGCCGGGCGGCTTCGATGGCCTCGAACAACGAACGATACCGTGACTGGGTCCGGTGTCGGAATTTGTCGGCAAACGCCTTGAACAATTTCTCGCTGCCGGCCAGGAACCGCGACTCCATCAGCGACGTACACGAGCTCACGTCGTGAGCGGCCAGGGCCAGCGCCTGTTCCGGAGTGCGCACGCTTTGGCCGACTTCCAACCGCGCGTCCGATAGATCGCGCAGCACCCGGCTGGCTAGCGGAAACACGTGCGATTCCGTGCCCGGGGCGTGCAAGATCATAAGATCGACGTCGGAAAACGGCGCCACGTCGCGACGACCGTATCCACCGTGCGCTACCAGCGCGATCTGCGAGCGGAACTCTTCCGATCCGTCCGGCCACAGGTCCGCCAGAGCTGCCTCGTAAAGATCCAACAGGACCGTGTCCAACAACTCGGTAAGGTGCGTGGAGACTTGGATACCTGGCGAGCCGGCCTCGTGCTGGGCGCGGATTTCCTGGCGTCCGGTTAGCAGTCGCTCGCGCGCGGCCAGCAGCGATTCGCGAAAAACGGGATTAGTCGACATGGCGGGCTTGAAAGGAAGATGCAGTGGCGGGCGTGGAAGCTCAATTGCGAGCGGAGTGTTGCCAAGGTTCGCGTGTGTCGTTGCTTCTCGCCCGCGGTCAAATTGCCAGTTCGCCGGTTTCGCCCGTCCGAATGCGAACCGTGTTTCGCAGCTCCGAGACGAAGATCTTGCCGTCGCCGATCTGACCGGTCTGGGCCGTGCGCAGAATGGTGTCCACCACGGCTTGCAGGCTCTCGTCGGAAACGGCGATCTCGATCTTGATCTTGGGCACGAACTCGACTTTGTATTCGGTTCCCCGATACATTTCGGTGTGCCCCTTTTGGCGGCCAAATCCCTTGACGTCGGTGATGGTCATCCCCTGGATTCCCTGAGCGGCCAGAGCGTTCTTGACGTCTTCGAGCTTGTAGATGCGGACAATTGCTTCGACTTTTTTCATGGGTTGGTTCTCGAAGTCCTGGTAGAGCTTCGTTGCTCGACCCGTTTTGGGCCGCGACCGAATCGGACCTGTCCGTCAACCGGCTGGCGATCCGGCGAACGGCTCACAGGAAAATATACCCTGCCTTGGCCTGTTCAAGCAGGTCAGGTTGCCGCAATTCACACAACGCTGCCACGCCCACACACTGTCGAACGTCGATTCACGACGGTTTTTGCCAGGGCACGTCGGGATGTCCAGCGGCTCGGTTCACACTCCGGGCCATGACGAAAAGCAGGTCGCTCAGGCGATTCAAGTAAACCACGATGTCGCCGGCAATCGGCTCCGGCGATTGATCCGTGAGCGTCACGAGCCGACGCTCTGCCCTGCGGCAAACGGTCCGCGCGAAGTGCAACTGGGCGGCCGCCGGAGTTCCGCCAGGCAGGATGAACTGCTTGAGCGGCTCGAGCCCTTGTTCAAGCCGGTCGATCGCCTGCTCGAGCGCGGTTATTTCGCGCGAACCCACTAGCGCCATGTTGTGGGCTGCCGGGTCGGGCGTGGCCAATTGGGCTCCCAGGGCGAACAACTCGTTTTGAATCTGGCCGACCAGGGCGTCGAGATCGTTGTCGAGTCCGGCGGCCCGCGCGAGACCCAGCACGCTGTTGAGCTCGTCGACGGTTCCATAGGCTTCGATTCGGGGTGCGTCTTTGCGGACGCGCGGTCCTCCGAACAAGCCCGTGTCGCCCAGATCGCCGGTCTTTGTGTAGATTTTCATGTCAGCTTCAATCCAAAGTACCGAGGGAACCTTCGGTGCGTACGACCATGTTTGGCCCGCGCGCCACCCTCACCCGGCGGTCCTGCGACTGTTATAATGGCACCAGGCAAACGGCCGCGAAGGTCTGGAAACAGTCTAGCAACGGGCTTTGGAAAACACGATGAGCAACCGAAAGTGGACGATCTACGCGACCGTCTTGGCGATCGCGAGCGGGGCAGCGGCGAACGGTCTTGCCGCTGACTCCATCGAAGGCAAACACCTGGGCAGCATTCGACAGGTCACCTCGGGCTTCGTCAAAGCCGGCGAAGGCTATTTCTCGCCCGACGGGCAGACCATTATTTATCAGGCGGTCCCGCAGGGGTATCCGTTCTATCAGATTTACAAACAGCCCCTGGCCGGCGGTTCGCCCGAGCGAATCAGCACGGGGCGGGGTCGCACGACGTGCAGCTATTTCTCGCCCGATGGCAAACGCCTGATTTACGCCTCCAGCCATCTCGATCCCCAGCTTTCGCAAACCGAAGAGCAGGAGCGCAAACAGCAAGCCGACGACGCCAAGAGTGGCAAACGTCGCCGCTACCAGTGGGATTTTGATCCTTACACCGAGATATTCGAAGCCGATCTGGACGGCAAGAATTTGCGGCAATTGACGGACGCCAAAGGTTACGACGCCGAGGGCGCCTATTCGCCAGACGGCAAGTCGATCGCCTTTTGCAGTGATCGCGACGGCGACCCCGATCTTTACGTGATGAATGCCGACGGCACTGGGTTGCGACAACTGACCAACGCGCCGGGCTACGACGGCGGACCGTTCATCTCGCCCGACGGCAAGTGGGTCGTGTACCGCAGCGACCGCAAGAAGTCGGAAATGCTGCAAATTCACGCCATCGGTATCGACGGCAAGAACGACGTGGCGCTGACCGACACGGTGGGCGTGAATTGGGCGCCCTACTGGCACCCCACGCTTCCATACATCATTTGGACGGGCGCGGATCATTCGGATCCCAAAGCGCGTCCGAACTACGACCTTTGGCTCATGAAGTACGAGACCAAGGATGGCAAGATCGCTGCGGGGCCCGTCACGCGAATCACTGATAATCCAGCCGCCGATGTGCTGCCGGTCTTTTCTCCCGACGGCAAGCAACTGATGTGGACCAGCAATCGCACGGACGACCACTCCAGCCAGCTTTGGATCGCCGATTTCAAGCTGCCTGAGTAAGGGCCTATCCGAGAATTGGCGGGGGCTGTCCCGATTTTGGGTACTGGGTGTTCAGTGTGTTGCCGCAGCGGAGCCAGCGGCGCTTAGGGGCGGTCATGATCAAAAACAAGCTTTTGATCGATCGAGAAATCGACTTCCGCTTCGGGGAATAATCGCTTTAAGACTTCCGGAGAATAAGGAACGGGACCCTTAAACTGGTCTACGTCCATGCCAATCGCGACTACGCCTTTCTCGCCCAACAGTCGGAGAATCCAGGGCGCGTCCGCCTGGACTCGGGCCCCCACCAGAGATGGCGAGTACCAGGAGTCTGCCTGCACAGCAAGCCACTCTCTTGCCTGCTGCCGCTGGTGCTTCCAGTTCAATTCATACGCGAACCAGGAGGAAAACACCGTCACCGTGGTAAGCAGCGTCGTCAAGGCGAATCCAAAGCGCCGTTGAGTGTTCATGACTGGTTTTCCCCTTTGGTTAATTGCCACTTCGCTAATGGCGCTATTCTACACGCCGCGCTTAGGTGCTGTCATGGGGATTGCTTTGAGGGTAGTGTCCTAATCGATTTTGCGACGGCTTCGAGCAGGGCACCGTGGGGCACGCTCCGCCGTGACCCATGGTCGGGACTGTCCCCCTCTCCGAGACAATTCTCGGATAGGCTCTAAGTTGGTGGCCGGCGGCTATTCGGCCTCGACGACGTTGATCTTGAGCTTGCCCACGACCTGCGCGACCGGCAGAAAGCTGATATAGGCCGTCGCGCCTTCCAGACTGGAATCGGTCAGCTTCAAGTGCGCCGCGCCGATGCCCCCCTGCCCGATGATCGCGTCTAGCGGCGTCCAGGTTCCGTCGAGATACACTTCGGTCCACATGTGATAGCCGAATCCGCCGGCGCTCTCGACGTAGACCAGCCCGATGGCCACGCGCGAAGGAATGCCGCAGGCCCGCGCCAGCGCCGCCAAGAGCACGGCATGTTCCGTGCAATCTCCCTCGCGCGATTCGGCCACCTCGGCGGCGGTCGAGAAGGCCTGCGAGAAGTTCTTCTTGGCGATCGCGTTGTGAACGTAGCGCTCCAGGGCCAGCGCCACTTGGGCCGGATCCGTCATGTCGCCTTTCGCCTCTCGGGCGGTTTGCCGCACGCGCGGATCGTCGATTTGCAGCACGCTGTTGGCCGATAGATATTCCTTGCCGGCGGCGGGCGAGGCCGGAAAATCGGAGGCCGCCCCGCCCGGCGATTCGCCCGGCCGCAGGCTCCGCACCGTCACGATCGCCGCATGGTCGTCGAGCGATTCGACCGTCTGTGTTGGTCCGGAGGCAAAGATTTTCGCCGGATCACCACTCGCCAGCTCGACGCGATACCGCACGCGGCGCTTGTGGTGCGGGTCCGAAAGGGGCTGCGGAAGCTTCACAACAAGGTCGGAGCCCAGATCAAACTGGGCATCGCTTGTTGCCGGGGCCAGCGCGATCTCGCGGGTCGTGCGAAACGACTCTTGCTGCAAGGTATCGATGCGGGTTTTGACGGTTTCGCCCGCCGCGTCGATCCAAAGTGTGGAATTGAGCGACTGATTGCCCGGCAATTTGGCGACGACGTCGACGCGCAGCAGCTTCACTTCGACGCCCAGCACGGAGGTCAATTCACGATCGGCCGCCACAATCTCCACCTCCGCGACCTGGTTGACGAGCGGCATCAGCATCTTGAGCGACCGCTTTTCGCCCGGTGCCAGCGGCTTTCGAGACAACGACTGCTCGATCGCCCGAAACCCGCCAATGTCGCTCGACCAGGGGATGTTTGCCTTTTCCTGGCGCCCCTTGGTTTTGATTTCTAGGACCATCTTGCCGTTTTCGACCCGCCCGTTGACAGCCACGGGCGCGGGACCGGTGGCCATGTCGGTGGCGAACTCAAGCAGTTCGCCCTGCGGCGTTTCTAGTGTGCTCATTTTCACATTCTGCTCGGTCCGCTGGCCGAATCGGGATATTTCCAAATGGTTCAGCGATTTGACCTCGACCAGCGGGCGGCCCTGCCGGTTGACGCGGCGAACGGTCGTCTGTCCGTAGCCGATCTTGGCATTTTGCAAGTAAAAGGCTTCCCAGGTCTCCTCGACGGCGGGATCGTGCGTTGCGACGGCCTTTTGGCACGAAGGCAGGGCGGCCAGACCGGCCAGGCAGCAGGCCAGTACAGTGCGCACGGTAAGTTCGCGCGCCGTGAGATCGTGCCACAAAAATTTGCCAGGCGTGGGAATCAAAAAAATGCTCCTCACCGAATACATTTGCGGCGGTGCGACTCTGCTGAATCTTTGCGTTATTGTAGCGGCCGATAAGGCGAGCCGGCCAGCCGATCGGATTAACTGAGCATGTCACGTCGCCCTCGAATGGGGAGCAAGGTTCGCCGATGATGCTCTGTCAATTTGGGCCTCGCGCGCCGGCTGCGGGAAGTCTGCCGCAGGCAAACTCGACGTTTCCACTAGAGGCTCACTTTTCGACGACATGTTTCTTCGCCGCGGCAGCTAGTCGAGCCCGCGCCGCGCGGTGACGAGTGGTACGTTTACTAGTGGCAGCTCGGAAGCCCAACGGGATCGCCCCCATTTTGCGGTCGGCCGAGAAAAAACGGACGGTGCGAGTTTTTCCGGAAGCGGGGATCGGAGCCGAGCCGTGACGGAGAATCTCGGGCTTTTTCGCTAAACAGCCGGTCGCGACCCGGCTCGATTCTGGAAGAAAAGCCCGATTATGCCGGCTGTGCAGCCCACTCGGCGAGCTCGCAAAAACTTGTTTCAACCTCGCGATTGGCCGTCGAAGCACGGCCAGAAGCATGACCTAAGATTTCGTAGCGGAAGGTGCAATGACTAATCACTCCTTTGAGCTTTCCACGATTCTGAGGTCGCCGATGGGTTTTCTGAAAAAATTCTTTCCGAACGTGTTCCGGGATGCCGTTCCGGCCCACACGACGAGCAGCTTTGAGCGCCTCAGCGACGAGGAGCTGGAAGCGCATCTGGGCGTGGTGCGTTACGGCGATTTCATGCTCTCGGGAGCCGTGCGGCCTTCGTACGATCTGCAAGTCATTCCTTCGCAGGGATACCGGCACGACGTCTACCGCGACGAAGAAAACAAGACCGCCGTTCCGGTCCTGATGGGCGCGGCCTCCAAGGAAAATCTGTTCGAGATTTTCATGGATGTCCTCGATCCCTTGGGAACGGAAGTCGACGTGGTGCTGGAGACCAGCCACAACCGCGAAGCCCGCGGCCATATCGACCTGTATCGCGAACACATCGACCTGCCGGTGCTGAAGAGCATCCTGTGGGACTTCGAGGATTTGCTGGTCAACGACGGTTGCACGGGCATTGCCGTCCTGAACCCAGGCATTCCGCAGGAAGTGCAGTTCGACGAGCACAAGCTATTGATCGTCTACGGCAGCGAACTGGCCGAGTACGAGCGGATCTTCGGCTCGCGCGGCGTGCGGTGCAACGACCAGATGAAGTTCATCACCGAGGCCGAGCACGTGCACTCGTCCAGCGAGTACTATGCCGGGCAGTTCGAACAACTGAAGTGCCGCCTGGGCATCGACTCCAGCTATTGCTAGCTCGAGCGACGGCAAATTCCGACTATCACGATGCGATCCTAGACCGTGCCCCCTGGCACGGTCTGTTTTTTTGCTGGCGCTCACGGTGCTAGCAATCTGGCGGCGGGTGACTGAGGCATTGCCGAGCCCCCTGCTGGACGCACGGCCATCCAAGGGTCGATACCTGCTCTTGTCCCGAGACCCGGTTTTCGTCACACTCCCGACCCATTTCTCGCGAACTTTCACCTCGCATGGATCTTATGCGCAGCGATCGGGCTGTTTTCCGGCGCTCTGGCCGCGCAATGGCGATTGTCGTCGCCAGTGCCGGCGCGCTCGTTGGTTGCCATGCCTGGCATCCCCCCAGCTATGAGCCGCCAATGGCCCCCTTCGGACCGTTGCCCCCGCCGCAGGGAAATCCGATCGTCGTCAGCTCGATGGATCGCGACTTCGTTTGGGACCAGGTGGTCGACGTCGTCGACGATTACTTCCGCGTGCAGCACGAGGAGCGGGTTCGCCTCGTGGGAGATTTGCTTACCGAGGGGCGCCTGGACACGTATCCACGCAGCGGATCGACGATCTTCGAACCGTGGAATCGCGATTCGGTCACCGCTTACGATCGCTGGGAGAGTACGCTGCAATCGATCCGCCGCAAGGCCCTGGTCCGCGTGATTCCCTCGCAAGGCGGATTCCTGGTCGACGTCCAGGTTTACAAAGAACTGGAGGACGTGCCCCGACCGGAGACGGGCGTCATCAGCACGACCAACTCCCAGGCCCTGCGCAACGACGACTCGTTGCAACGCGTCGCCAATCCAACCGCCGGCCAGCAACCGACCCTGGGCTGGATTCCGCAAGGACGCGACCCGGCCCTGGAGCAAGTCATCTTGGCGCACATCCAGTCGCGGATCGGCGGATTCAGCCGGCCGCCGCAGTTCTAGCGGCGTGGCAGCATGGCGGTCGGCGACACGCTTTATCGGCCGGCTGGATGCTGCTCGGAAGCCGGCTCATGCGTCATATCGACCGGCAATCGGGCCGATTCGACCGTTTTGACCGCCGGCAACTTGAGCGTGAAGGCTGTTCCCTTGCCGACCGTACTCTCGACGCGGATCCGCCCGTGGTGGGCTTCGATGACGTCGCGACAAAAGGCCAGTCCCAGGCCGGTGCCGCCCTTGCCGCTGGCGTCAGGGCCGCTCTTGGTGGTGAAGAACCGGTTGAATATCTGCGGCAGCTTGTCGGCGGGAATGCCGCTGCCCGTGTCGCGCACCATCAGATCGACCGTGTCGTGCTGTGCATCGTGGCTGAGGCGTATCACGACATGACCGCCGTGGGGCATCGCTTGCCGGGCGTTGACGAGCAAGTTGATAAGCACCTGCTGAATCTGATTGGCGTTGACCATCGCCGCCGGAATGGGATGGAATTGCCTGTCGATCACGATGCGGTACTTGGACATTTCCCTTTCGAGCAGCAGCAGCGAGTCTTCGACCAGTTTGACCATGTCGGCCGGTTCCATGCCCTGCGGCCGATTGCGGGCGAATCCCAGAATTCCGTTCGTGATCTTCGCGGCTCGCAGGCCGGCGCCCAGGATCTTCTCGAAGGCTTTGTCGCGCGTCGCCTGATCGTTGTGCCGCTGGCCCATCTTGGCGTAGTTGATGATGGTCGTCAGCACGTTATTAAATTCGTGCGTGGTCGTACTCACCAATTCGCCCAGAGCCGTCAGCTTTTGCGCTTGGAAAAGTTGCTCCTTGAGGAACGCTACTTGGTCTTCCAAACTCGGCGGAGCGTGCTCTGGCTGGCTTGTCGACATGCGGTCTTCCAATAGTTGGAGGCTGACGAGACGCCCCAGATTAGCAAGAGGACGAGCTTTCGCAGACTTACGCGATCGGCTTCGATCCCGCCGCCTTGCCGGATGACGTGCCTTAACTCGTTCGGTCGATATGATTTAATACAACGTCGATATCGTCGTGTCTGCCTGGGCAACTATAGAGCAAGCCGATATAATCCCGATTCGCTCCAGCGGGTGCGGGCATCCCTTAAATCTCACGCTAGCTCGATTTCGCACGGACGCGCTCGATGCACACGGTCGAATTACTGGAACGGGCAATTGCGCTCGCCGAACAGCGCGGTTTTGTCGTGCGCCAGGACTGGCTGGCCGGCTCCGCTGCCGGCGCGTGCGAATTCAAGGGTCGCCGCTGGCTTTTGATCGATTTGGCCCAAAGTCCCCGCGAGCAACTTGATCTCGTGCTCGAAGCGCTCAGGCAATTTCCTCCTCAATCGCCCAGCATCGCCACTTCGCACCTGCCATCACTGCTGCCGTCGCGCAAAGCCGCTTGAGTCGGCTTTATCAGTGTCGCGGCCCCCTGCCCTGGCCAACTCGGCGTTTTAGGAATACAGCCGATGCGATTCGATGTATTTTTCCACCGCGCGAGGCGTGCGAAAGCGGATGCTCTCTCCGGCGGCCACGCGCGCGCGGATCTCGCTGGAGCTCAAGTCGACGCGCGGCATATGAACCTGGTGATTGCGAATGTCTCGCAAGCGTTCGGCCGAGAGGATCGTCTCCAGGCGGCTCCAGTCGAACGACTCGCCGGCGCTGGCGGCTGGTCCAAGTTCACCGCCGAGCTCGCCCCGGCACACCATGACCGGCGTGGCGAGCTCGCAAATCTGCTGAGGATTCCTCCAGCCTGGCAGGTCTCGCAGCGAGTCGGCCCCCATCAGAAAAAACAATTCTCGCGTCGGATCTTCGGTCTGGATTCGCGATAACGTGTCGGCCGTGTAGTTGACTCCGCCGCGCTCGATCTCGTGGCGGCAAACAGCGAAAGCCTCGTGGCCGCCGATCGCCAACTCGAGCATTTCGGCACGGGCGACGGCCGGGGCCAGCGTGCGCTCTTGCTTGTGTGGCGGCACGGCGGCCGGCAGAAACCAGACCTGGTCCAGACGAAGCTGCTCGCGGCAACTCTCGGCCAGGAGCAAGTGTCCATAATGGACCGGATCGAACGTACCGCCGAAAATTCCCAGCCGCATGACGCTAGTGCCCTTCGCTTGTCAGCATCCTTCCCGGGGAGGATATTGAGGACGTGCCGTGCGTAACCCGCAGCGCATCGTAGCCCTCCACCCGCCGAACCGCCACACGGTATTGTATTCGTTCGGTTTAATCGAGTAAGAGCACGGCGAGCCGCATGAAGGCCGAGCAACAAAGCCTGTTCGAGATGAACCCGGCCCCCTGGGACCAGGACGACGCGCGCGAACAACTGGTAGCGACGTTGATCTTCTCGCGCGGGCCGCAGCAACCGTTCGACTACCGAGTGCCCGATCGGCTGCGGGGAGAAATCTCGCCGGGGCAGCGCGTTCGCGCGCCTTTGGGAAAATCCGATCGGCTGGTAACCGCGTATTGCGTGCGACTGGCCAGCTCGATGTCCGGCGCTCCGCTCAAGGAAGTCGACAGCCTCGTCGACCGGCAAAGCTTGCTCAGCCCGGCCATGTTGCGATTGACCGAGTGGATGGCCGAGCACTATATGTGCCCGTGGGGCCAGGTGATCGAAGCGGTCGTTCCCAGCGGAGTGCGCGCCCAGGCCGGCACGCGGCAAACGCAATTTGTCTCGCTGCCGAATCGAGCCCATGCCCGGCTGGTGCATATGAAGCTGACCCCGACCCAGCAGCGGATCGTCGACTACCTGGCCGGCCGCGCTGCGCCTTCGCCGATTGTTCAGGTCGCGCGGGCCGCCGGCTGTACGGTGGGTCCGATCCAGACCTTGCAGAAGAAAGGGATCGTCGAGTTCGAATTGCGCCGCTTCGATAGCTCCCCGATCGAAGATAGTCCCGCGGCCACCGAAGCCCATCTCGAGCTCAATTCCGATCAGCGGTTGGCCCTCGACGCAATTGCCACGGCACTGGACTCGCGCGCACATTCCACGATCTTGATGCACGGCGTGACCGGCAGCGGCAAGACGGAAGTCTACATCCACGCCATCCAGGAGGTCGTGCGTTTCGGCCGGCAGGCCATTGTGCTGGTGCCGGAAATCAGCCTGACGCCGCAGACCGAAGCCCGTTTCCGCTCGCGCTTCGGCAACGTCGCGGTGTTGCACAGTCATCAGACAGACGCCCAGCGCCGCCGCCACTGGGAACAAATCGCCGCGGCGGGCGTGTCGGTCGTTGTGGGCGCGCGCAGCGCCGTGTTCGCGCCTACGCCGAATCTGGGCCTGATCGTGCTCGACGAAGAACACGAGAACACGTTCAAGCAAGACACGGCCCCTCGCTACAACGCCCGCGACGTAGCGCTCGAGCGGGCGCGGGCCGAAGCGATTCCGCTGGTATTGGGCTCGGCCACGCCATCGCTGGAAAGTTGGCAGCGCACGGTCACCGGGGAGTATCGGCTGGTGTCGCTGCCGCGACGGGTGTTCGATCGACCGCTGCCGCAGGTCATTACGGTCGATTTGCGCGTCGAGTCCCGAGATCGCCGCAGCCGCGGAGCGATCAGCCGGCAATTGCAACTGGGCATGGATGCGGCGCTCAAAGCAGGCGGGCAGGTCATCCTGCTCCTGAATCGCCGTGGGTACTCGACGCACATCCAGTGCCCAGGTTGCGGCCTCGTGATGCGTTGCCCGCACTGTGCGATCGGGCTGACGCACCACGTGCATGGCGACCAGGCGATTTGCCACTATTGCGACTATCAGGTGCCCGCCCCCACCGAGTGTCCCGAGTGCCAGTTTGCCGGCATTCACTATCGAGGTCTGGGCACCCAGCGACTGGAAGCGGAGGTCCGAGCCCGGTTTTCGGGTTATCGCTGCTTGCGGATGGACACCGACACGATGAAGAAGCCGGGCAGCCACGAGCGCGCGCTTTCTGCCTTTCGCGATGGCGAGGTGCGAATCCTGGTCGGCACGCAGATGATCGCCAAGGGGCTCGATTTTCCGAACGTCACCTTGGTGGGCGTGGTCAACGCCGACACGGCGCTGCACCTGCCCGATTTCCGCGCCGCGGAGCGCACGTTTCAACTCGTCACTCAGGTGGCCGGCCGCACCGGGCGCGGCGAGAAAGGGGGCCGGGTGCTGGTGCAGACGTTCAGTCCCGATCACCCAGCGATCATGGCCGCCGTGCGGCACGACTTCGCAATGTTCGCCGCCGGCGAACTACCGGCGCGCAAGAAATACGAATATCCGCCCTTTGGCAGCATGATTCGACTCGTGGTTCGCGGTCCGGCCGAGCCGGTGGCCGCCGAATTCGCCAACCAGATTGCCACCCGCCTGCGGGCCGCGTTGGACAAAGCGGGCCTCCACTCGCGCGTCTTGGGTCCCGCGCCAGCGCCGATCGCCAAGTTGCGGGGTAACTTCCGCTTCCAGATCCAGTTACAGGGGGGCGACGGCGCGGCCTTGCGCCAGGCCGTGCGCGATGCCACCGACACGCTAAAACCGCCGGAACTGGTGCAGTGGATCGCCGACGTCGATCCAGTGGACATGCTGTAGGAAGGCGGTCGCGGCGGAACTTTCCTCTTGGAGTTCGGCCGGCAATTCTCGTAAACTATAGAGGTTGGGGAAACTTTATCCCGCCGGGCCCCCCTGCATGTCTTATCGCTCGCTAAAACGCGTCTTGGGCGAAACCAGCCTGGAGCGGAAGTTCCTGGTCTTGTTCGGCGCTTCGCTGCTGTTTCTGATCGCCGGCAGCTTTTATTGGTACGGCCGCAACACCGAGGAATTGGTGTACGAAGCCAGCCGCGAGACGGCCCGCAGCCTGGTCGAAACGATCATCCTCATTCAGCACCGCCGCTTCGAACAAACCGAAGCAGACAAAAAGTCGGGCTACAACTTCGCGGATCTCAACGAAGACATGGAAAAGGGCCTCGCCAGCCGCGAGTATCGTTGGGAATTCCTGCTACCGGTTCAGGAGGGGGATAAAATGCCCCGCGACAACTTCGAATGGGACGTCGTCAAGCAATTCCCCCAGTCGGCGCATCCCGACGACGGCAAGCCCGCCACGCGCGAGTGGCTCACGCAACTGGCGACCGGCGAGTTTCGCGAGCGCCGCGAGGTCGTGAACAAGAAACCTGAATACCAGTTCTACACGCCAGTTCGCATCACCAGCGCCAGTTGCATTTCGTGCCACGAGAGCCGGAATCTCGCCGTGGCCGGCGCGCCGCCGCAGGAGATCGGCGATCTGGTCTCGGTGGTCAAAGTCTGTCTGCCCGACCTGAAGATGCGCAAAGCGCTCAATTGGAACAACGCCCTGCTGCTGGCCACGGCAATCATCACCGTGTTCCTGGCAATTTCGGCCTCTTACCTGATCGTGCGCTACGTGATCGTCAAGCCGCTGGCCCACTTGCGCGACGTCAGCGATCGGATCAGCCACGGCGATTTGACGCTGCGGGCCGAGCTCAATACGGGCGATGAATTCGAACGCTTGGCCACGGCATTCAACCGCATGTTGCGCCAGTTAGCCAACAATCAGGAAGAGCTGACACAGGTCAACGGCAATCTCAACGTCAAAGTCGACGAGCTGGCCCAGGCCAACATGCGGCTTTACGAGATGAATCGCCTCAAGAGCGATTTTCTCGCCACCATGAGCCACGAGCTGCGGACCCCGCTCAATGCGATCATCGGCTTTAGCGACGTGCTGGAATCGATCGCCTCGCTCGACGACAAGCAACGGCGCTATGTGCGCAATATCCAGACCTCCGGCAAGGTGCTCTTGGAAATGATCAACGACATCTTGGATTTGGCCAAGATCGAGAGCGGCAAGATGGAAGTCCGGCTATCGGATTTTCGCATTGGTCCGGTGGTCTCGGCACAGTGCGACATGGCCCGGCCCCTAACCGAGCGCAAGAACATCGACCTGGAAACCGAGGTCGAGCCGGATCTGCCCGACATGTTTCAGGATCAGGCCAAGGTTCAGCAGATTCTCAACAACCTTCTGTCCAACGCCATCAAGTTCACGCCCGAGGGCGGACGAATCGTGGTCAGCGCCGAGCGCGTCGGACAGCACGAGTTGTTGCTGAAAGTGGTCGATACGGGCGTCGGTATCGCCGAGGAAGACCAGGTCGCTATCTTCGAGAAGTTCCGCCAGGGCAAGACCGTGCTGGGCGGCGGCAACGCCATGACCCGTGAGTATTCGGGCACGGGCCTGGGGCTGTCGATCGTCAAGGAATTGTGCAAGCTGCTGGGTGGCGAGATTTCTTTGGAAAGCGAGCTCGGCAAGGGGAGCACATTCACCGTGCGCTTGCCGCTCGCGCGCGCCGACCAGCCCAAGAGCGAGTCGCTCCTGCCCGTCGTTGGCGACGAACAGAACAAGTCGCGACGCGGCGAATTCCCCAGGATCGAAACGCCGGCCGGAACTTCCTAGTCGCGCACGTCCTGCCGGTTGATCTCTGCTAAACGCGGCGACTTCCCATTTGCGCGGATTCCGCTAACATGGGCCGGCATGTCAGCCAAAGCGAATTCCGACGCCGAGTCTCTTCCCGAAGTCGAGCTGTTTACCGACGGCGCCTGCAGCGGCAATCCCGGACCGGGCGGCTGGGCCTTTATCTTGAAGCATCCGGCAAGCAGCAAGGAGATGGAGTCCTTCGGCGGTGAGAAGCTGACAACAAACAACCGCATGGAGTTGACCGCCGTGGTGCGCGGGCTGGAGATTCTAAAAAAGCCCTCGCACGTCAAGGTGCTGACCGACAGCGTCTATGTCGGCAAGGGGCTGGTCGAATGGCTGCCAAAATGGAAGGCCAACGGCTGGCGGCGACGCGAGGGCAGTCAGTGGAAGGAGGTCAAGAACGAAGACCTCTGGCGCCGCCTCGATGAGCTTATTGCCCGGCATAAGATCCAATACATCCGCGTGGCCGGCCACAGCGGCCATCCCGAAAACGACCGTTGCGACGAGCTGGCCGTGGCCGCCTATCAGCAGTTTCTGAAGCGGTAGACGGGCGGCTGTCTGATTATCCTCGGTTCTCCGAACCGCGTGGCTTATCTTGACCCGCGATACCATCGCTGATAACCTTCCGCCCCGTCGCTTGGGGGGATAGGTTGCCGAGTTCAAGGCGTCGTCATTTCTACCGCAGTCCGGGATCGATTCATTGCGCGCACTCGTGCATCTGACTGTCGTCGCCGTCATTGTCGTGGCGACACATGTGGCTCAGACAACACCACTTTGTGC
>JANNQN010000311.1:0-13456 GCA_031400775.1 Planctomycetia bacterium
CAGCGCCGCTTGCGTCTCCGAAGTTCCCACCAAGGCCTTCTGGTGACAATGACCGTGTAGCAGGATCGACTGATCGTGAGCGCGAAGCGGCAAGCCGATGTCCGAGCGGATCAGGTGCGAGTCGACGAGCGATGCCCGCGCGGCAACCTTGCGTGCCGCGTCGGCCGGCACGAGATCCGGATATTCGTCGACCAGCATCAGCAGGCAACTGGGCTCGGTGCCGACGATAGCCACGCCGCGCTCGGCCCAAGGTAGCAGCTTCTCGATGTTGCGACGTGCGAGCTCCTGGCCGGCTGCCAGAAACCCTTTCGAGACGAGCGCCCGCCCGCAACACCTCAGTCCCGCCAGGTGTACCTCGTATCCGGCCGCTTCCAACACCTGCACCGCCGCGCGATTCACGCCGGGCTCGCAGTAGCCGTTCAGGCAATCATCCAATAATACGATCGGACCGCGCGGCGCGGACGTTGCGCTCGTCGATTGCCCGGCGGATCGACGGCGAAACCACTTCCGAAAGTGTAGCCGCTCGAAACGGGGCAGGGGACGCCGCCGGTCGATGCCCAACAACCGCTCGGTCAGCCAGGCTGCTCCGGGTAACTGAGTCGCCCAGTTCGAAAACGGCGCCAATAGCGAACCGATGCGATTAATGCTCGCCGCGTGAGCCATCAGCCGCACGCCCAGCGGCGCCCCATGATGCCGATAGTAGCCGTCGAGGAACTCCATCTTGAGCTTTGCCACGTCGACGTTCGAGGGACATTCGGCTTTGCACCCTTTGCACTCCAGGCACAAATCGTAGGTGTCAAACAACCGCTTTCCGGTGAGCTCTTCTGGTGGCAGGGCGCCGGAAAGCACCATCCGCAGGGCGTTCGCGCGGCCCCGCGTGCTGTGCTCTTCGTCCAGCGTCGCCATGAACGAGGGGCACATCGTGCCGGTTTGCACCTTGCGGCACACGCCCGCGCCATTGCAAAGTTCGACAGCGCGGGCGAAGCCGCCGTCTCGTGAAAAGTCGAACGTCGTCGGCACGTCCATTGTTTTGTAAGCCGTGCCGTAGCGCAAGTTCTCCACCGGGCTGGGGCCATCGACGACCTTGCCCGGATTCATGCGATTGTAAGGATCGAAGGCGGCCTTGATTTGCTTGAACGCCCGATAGAGTTGCGAACCGAACAGTTTTTCGTTCAGGTAGCTACGCGCGAGTCCGTCGCCATGCTCGCCGCTCATCGCGCCGTTGAATTCCAGCACCAGGTCGCACGTCTCCTGCGAGATACGCTGGAGCCGCTCGATGTCGACGGCGCTCGTCAGGTCGAGCATCGGACGAATGTGCAGGCACCCGACCGACGCGTGTCCGTAAAAAGCGCCCTCCGTTCCGTGCCGGGCCATGATCTGGCTGAATCGTTCGACGAAAGCCGGCAGATGCTGAGGCGCGACGGCGCCATCTTCCACGAACGCCACCGGCTTGCGATTGCCGGGCAGACCCAGTAGCAGCGGCAGCGCGGCCTTGCGGCAGGCCCACACGTGATCGCACATCGACTTTTCCAGCGCCGGCAGAATATGGAACAAGCCCGGCTGTCCGGCAAGCTTTTCGGTCAGCTCCGCGGCCTTGGCTTCGACCTCGTCGCGGTGCTCGCCGCAAAATTCGACCAGCACCAGCGACTCCGGCCGCCCCACGACGAAATCGAGATAGTTGCGATACTCGAGGCTCCGCTCGGCCAATCGCAAAATCAGCCCGTCGAGCAATTCCGCCGCCGAAGGTTCGCAAGACAAGATCGCGCCGACCGAGGCCACGGCATGCGCCATCGAATCGAAGTGCAGGACGAGAATTCCGCGCACCTTGGGTAGCGGCAGCAGATGCACGAGCGCTTCGACCACCGTGGCCAGCCCCCCTTCCGCGCCGACGATCAACTTGGCGATGTTGAAGTCGGCTCCCTCGTACATCCGCGCTTCTCGCCGCCGCGCGTCTTCGAGCAATCGCGGCGTGGGATAGCGATCGCGGCACTCGGGCACGAACTCATCGAGGTTATATCCGCTGACTCGCCGCAGGATCGGCGGAAATCGGGACACGATCTCGGCGCGGTTCTCGACGACAATCCGCTCGACCTCGCGATGGATCTGTCCCAGCAGATCGGTGCGCGCCTGTTGCCGGAGCAATTCGTTCGGAGTCAAGGGCGCGAACGTGGCGGCCGTGCCGTCGGACAGCACGACGTCCAGCGCAATGACGCTATCCACCGTCTTGCCGTGCCAGATCGATCGCGCGCCGGCCGAGTTGTTGCCGATCATTCCACCCACGTTCGCACGACTACTTGTGGCCACGTCGGGTCCGAACTGCAGGCCGTGCGGCGCCGCCGCGGCGTTGAGCGCGTCGAGCACGACGCCCGGCTGCACACGCGCGGTGCGCGACGTCGGATCGATTTCCACGCCGCGCATGTACTTGCTGAAGTCGAGGATCAAGCCCGCGCCGATCGACTGACCCGACAGGCTCGTTCCTCCGCCGCGCGGGATGATCGAGAGGTTGTGTTCGTCCGCGGCCTGGACGGCGCACACGACGTCGTCGCGAGTGCGAGGCACGACGACGCCCAGCGGTTGAATCTGGTAGATGCTAGCGTCGGTGCTGTATAAAGCGCGCCGATAATCGTCGAAAAAAACCTCGCCCTGCAGCCGTTTTTTGAGCGACTGTATCAATTCTGTCGATTGTGCGGGCGTGACATTCATAATCGTATCGGTCGTGTACTAGCGGCGAGAAAAACAGTTAAAGATGACGGCGTGATTATACTTGATCGCTGGTGGTTTGTTGTTAGAGTCAAGACTGGAGCTGATTTCGATAGGCACCGTTTTGCAACTGCACCAAGGCTTGGCTCGATGTCCACGAATCACAAACCGCATCCCGAAGAAGTCGAGCACCTGCTCCGCAATGCCGAATTGCGCGACGAGCTCGAACCTTATTTCGACGAGTCGATTCGCAACGTCAACGTCGAGGAGTTGCCGACTCCGGTCGAGAACGAATTCCTGGCCTCGATGCTCGCCTGGGAACGCGCGCCGATTCTGCCCATCAGTCAGTGGTTCGATCCGCAATTGACGCTGCCGCAGCCCGACCGGCTGGACGAGGCCGGATTGCACGATCTGCTCTGGCAGACGATTCACAAGTTGTTCGAGCGGCGGATCGTGCTCGACTTCACCGATCATCTCTCGGATCGTGAATTGTACTGCGTGATCTTTCGCGACATTCTTCCCTGTTCGGAGAAGAAGATCGACTCGTCGACGAATTATCTGCACTGGGACTGTGCGGACGTCGGCGGCGACGCAACGACGTGGCTGCGCTACTACGCCACGCCGCAAGAGCGTCGTGCCTGGGCCGAGGATTTCAACGATCCGCTGCCCGAGGCCGAAGAGCCGCCCCATCGCCGCCAGTTGCCGCGCCGGTCGCTGTAGTGTCGCGGACTCGCCGCAGATCGCACGTCGACTCATCTCGCGCGAGCCACGCGCGGCCTTGACCTGATTTGACCGACGGTCCTATACTTCAGGTTCTATATTCTCCACCCCGCAGCTTTCCGTTCCGTACGGCGCGGTCGCGGCGTTTTCCGGATCCTCCTCGAATAGGCAAAGCATGAAGACAGAGCGACGCCACGAGCTACAGACGAACGTGCTGGCGGATTCTCTCGCCCGCTGGATCGACAAAGCGAAGCCCTACAGCCGAGCCGCGCTGGCGGTGGTGATTGCCCTGGTGGCCGGAGTGTTCGTCTGGGGCTATCAATCCGCGCAAAGCGTTCGCCGGCAATCCGAGGGCTGGAGCGAGTATTACGACGCCATGATGACGCGCGATCCGCGCGAACGTCTGGGCGATATCGCCGAGCGCTACGCCGGCACCAGCGTCGCTCACTGGTCGCGGGCCGTGCTGGCCGACATCCAATTGGACGACGGCACGAATCGACTTTTCACGGATCGCGCCGGTGCGCGCGAGGAATTGCAGAAAGCCCTGGAGGATTATCAGGCGATCTTGCGAGAGTCGGACGAACCGATGCTGACCCAAAGGGCGACTTTCGGCCTGGCCCGGGCCCGCGAGGGATTGGCGAAGGATCTGATCAAGGCCCGCGAAGAGTATCGGTCGATCGCGACCAAATGGCCCGACAGCCCTTACGCAGCTCCGGCCGAGGCGCGCGCCAAGGATTTGGATCGGCTCGCGACCAAGACCTTTTACGATTGGTTTGCCAAGTACGAACCACCGCGTCCGATGTCGAAGGAACCCGGAACGCCGGGAGTCCGGCCCGACTTCATGAAGGACACGCTGGACGAAGGCGGGTTGAAATTGCCGTCGCTCCTGGACAGCGGGTCGCCGCCGCCCGATTTGGGCATTCCGTCCGCGGACGACAAGCCCGCCGAGCCGGCGAAAACCGAAGCCGGCGGTGATGCTCCGGCAGCAACGGAAACGCCCGCAGCGGAACCACCGGCGACAACGCCTGAAACTTCGCCGGCGGCACCCGCTGAAACTTCGCCGCCCAGCGAACCGGCGCCGCAGTCTTAGCCTCGGTGGCGCTGGGGTGGAGATCTGGCGATGTCCGGCGAGGAACTTTCTTCAGAGCCCACGTTGCTGGTGGTGGGCGAAGCGCATGTCGGCGCGCGGCTCGACTGGTTCCTCGCTCAGCAGTTTCCCAACTACAGTCGGGTGATGCTGCGCAAAGTCATTAATGCCGCCGGCGTGAAAGTCGACGGCTTGCGTGTCAAGGCAGCGCATCGTTTGCGCGGCGGCGAGCAGATCGAAATCGTGTTGCCGGACCTGGCCCGCGAAGGGCCCGAGCCCGAGAACATTCCGCTCGACATTCTGTACGAAGACGAACACCTGGCCGTCATCGATAAACCGCCAGGAATGGTGGTTCACCCGGCGAAAGGCCACTGGGCCGGCACGTTGACCGCTGCGCTGCAATTCCACTTCGACCAGCTCAGCGCGGCCGGCGGACCCACGCGACCCGGCATCGTACATCGCCTGGACCGCGACACGAGCGGGGTCATGATCGTGGCCAAGACCGATCAGGTACACCTGCAACTGGCGGCCCAATTCGAGAATCGCACGGTGGAAAAAGAGTACTTCGCCGTGTGTGCGGGCGTGCCCAACCACGATCGCGACGTGATCGACTTGCCCGTGGGGGCGCATCCCTACCAGCGCGAGAAAATGGCGGTGCGCCGCGACCACTCGACCAGTCGCGAGGCCCAGACGTTCTACGAGGTCATCGAACGGTTTGATGGTTTTGCGAGTCTGCGACTGCTGCCCAAGACGGGCCGCACGCACCAGATTCGATTGCATCTGGCCAGCATCGGCTCGGCGGTGCTCTGTGATCGGCTATATGGCGGCCGCGCGATAATCACGCAGGGCGAGCTGGATCGCGACTCGGCCGACGAGACCGTGCTGTTGGACCGTCAGGCACTGCACGCGCGGCGGTTGAAGATCCGCCACCCGGTGCTCGACCAGGTGATGGAATTCGTCTCCCCGGTACCGGCCGATATCGAGCGGGTGCTGACGGCGATCCGGAAATCGCGACCGGTGCGGTAAAAAGCGATCGGCGATATCTTTGGTGCGTTATCGGATCGGTGGCTTGCGCGGTTCGTCGCCCGGCGTAGCGCCGAAAAGAAAATGCACCAGATCGCGAGTGCCCAAAGTGCGCGTGCTGGCAAACACCTCTCCGGCATCGTAACCGGCGGCTGTGCCATCGTGTATGGCCGCGGCGCGAATTCGCTCGAAGATGAATTCCTTGACCTTGGCGAACTGCGTGACGTAACAGCGCACGGCCTCGAGCTTGGTTTCCAGGGTCTCGCCGATGTCGACCACGAGGTGGCCGGCGGCCGGCGGCAACTGCAAATTGCCGAAACCGAGCGAGTAGTAGAGATGCGCCGAGATGGTATGCACCGGCAGTCCGTCGAAGTAGCCATCCCACTTGGTGAGCCGGGCATAGAAGATTGCCGCGTCGGTGATTTGCATCGCCTGCCAATGATCGGGCGAGGCCAGCGGCGTCTTGTCGCCGAAGCCCAGCACGAGTCGCGGCCGGTACTTGCGAAATTCCTTGGCCAGCATCACGCGGGCTTCGAACGTGTCGAACAAGCGGCGATTCGGCAGGTCCAACTGCACGCGCACCTGCACGCCCAGCGCCGCGGCCGCTTTTTGCGCCTCGGCAAAGCGCACTTCCGGCCCGGGCGAATTCGGCGTCGGCTCTCCGTCAGTCAGGTCGATGATGCCAACCTGATAGCCTTGTCGGACAAGCTGGGCCAAGGTGCCGCCGCAAGCGATCTCGACATCGTCCGGATGGGCGCCAACTGCGATCACGTCGAGCCGGGGAAATTCAGTCGTGCTCACGGCTGTTTTTTCCCCGCGTCGGTGTTCTTGACCACGCTGTCTTTGATCACGCCCAACAGAAACGTGGGATTCAGGGCCTCGAAGCGGACCCGTTCGAGTTGATACGTGCCGCGGGCGATGTTGATCATCCACACGTTGACGTTCTTGGCCGCGCGCTCCAGGGCCTGGTGTACGGCCGAAAGGCTTTCGATGCTGCCGACGCTGGCCACCAGACGGCCGCCGGGCCGCAGCCGCGCAAAGGCCAATTCCACGACGTGGCTGATCTCTCGGCCGCTGCCGCCGACAAAGATGCTGTCAGGATCGGGCAGGTCTTTCCAAGCGTCCGGGGCTCGCCCGAGCACGGCCACCAGGTTGGCCAGACCGAATCGCTCGGCATTGGCGGTGATGAGCTGATGATCCTCTGGATCCATTTCAATGGCGTACGTGGTGCCCCCAGCCGCCAACTGTGCCGCTTCAATGGCGACCGATCCGCTGCCGGCGCCGATGTCCCACACCGTGCTTTGGGGTCCCAGGTCCATTTCGGCCAGCGCCATCGAACGCACCTCGGCCGGCGTGAGCAGACCTTGCTTAGGCTTGGATTGTAAAAAAGCCTCGTCCGGATTGCCGAACAGACGGCGTCCGATGGCTTCAGTCGGCCGGTCGGGCACGTTGGGCCGCCGCACCAGGATCATCACATTCAGCGGCGAAAAATCTTGCGTGGCGATTTCCGCCAGTTCGCCTTGGGTCACGCGCTCATCGGGCGAGCCCAGATTCTCGCATACATAGGCCGAAAAATAATCGATCCGCCGATCCAGCATCGCCCGGGCCACGGCTTTCGGCGGACTCGTGTCGCTGGTGAACAAACCGGCCTTGGTCGCCACGCGGATTTTTTCGATCGCCTGATCCAACGGACGGTTGGCCAGGTTGGTCAAGAAAGCCTCTTCCCAACTTTCCTTCACGCGGGCGAAGGCCAACTGCATGCTGCTGACGTGCGGCACCACGTCGAAGCGGTCCTTGCCCAACTTGTCGCACAGGTAGCGAGCAACGCCATAGAACAGCGGATCGCCCGAGGCCAGCACGACCACGCGCTTGTTGCCGGCCCGCGAGATGCGATCGATCGCTTCGTCGAGATTGTTGCCGACCACGAGCCGCTCGGCCGCAAGCTTGGGCAGCCGGGCGAGCGTCGATTCGGCGCCGATCAGCAATTGCGCCTGCTCTACCAGTTGCCGGGCCGGAGAAATCACGCCCTCCAGGCCATCGTCGCCGATGCCGATGATGTGGATCTTGCTGGTGCTCACCGGAACCGCCGCTTTCGAATCGATTGGTCGAAGGGGATCGCGTAAGAATGCCGGATTTTAGAGCAAACGCCGAGTGAGCGGAAGCCGGTCGAGCGAAAGCCTGGGGACGGCGGGCCACCGAGACGCGTCAGCCGTCGTAGAAGGCGGCGCTGGCGAAGCTCACGCAGGCGGTGCCGTCGAGCTCGACCGCCTGATCGTATTTAAGCAATTCACCGCGCTTGGGCTCCGTGACCCTTAGCAGCGTGTAGGTGGGCGAAAGCCCGCAAATCCGGTGGCGGTCCGCCTTCGAGGCGACGTGCTGGAAAAACGAGTCGGCGTCGGGGCGGCAGGCGGCCTCCAATAGCTCCCGGTCGTACTGGGCCTGATCTTGCAAGCGGGTTGCATTGAGAAATTCCCGATCGCCGAATCGCTGTCCGATGTGCGCCAGGTCGCCGCTGCTGATATAGCAAACTCGTCCGGCATATTCGCCCGCGGTCTTACGCATGGCCTCGACAAACGCGAGTACCTCGGGCGATTCGCCCGGCGACGATTTTCCGACGATGAACTCGTGGAACGAGCCGGTGAGGACCGGCACAATCGTGAAGGGGCGTCGGTCGCCCAACAGATATTGCAAGAAAACCACCTGGAACTCGATCGAGTGCTCCTGCCGGTGTGCAAGCTCGTCGGCCGCCAGGTTGAGCTCCCGACCGCCGGGCGTGGCCGACAGGTTGGCCGTCAACCTGGCGATGAATTTTCGATCGGTCTGGACCGTGCCCAGCGGCGTCTCGAAATTCTTCCGCGTGACGGAGAACAGATTGCGCATCGGGCTGTGCGCGGTGCCGAAGATCACAAACACGTCGGCGCTGCTCTCCTCGACCAGCCGCTTGTAGGCCCAGGCAAACGTCGAACCGCCTCGATGCAAATCGATGTGCGGGCTCAGCACGCCGCACAACCGCGCCGCTGTTGTGCCGGCCGCGACAGGCGCCGGGAGGCCCGGACCTTTCTCGCCGGTGAACAATGCCGCCAGTTGCGCGCGCAGGCGATCTTCACTATCAAAATAAGCCGCGCCGGCATGCGCCGCGGGCCGCGAGGGGCTGTTGAGGTAGCGCTCGATCTCCGCCTTCCAGCGCCCTCGAAAGCGATCGTTGTCGAGAAACCAGCGCTCGTCCAGGTCGCGCACCAACTGTTCGATCACCTGCAAATCCAGCGTCTGCGAGAACTTTCGCCGAAAGGCCTCCTGCAGGTCCGCGCAGGTTCGTGTGCCGTCCATCCACGAAGCCAGAGTGGCCGCGACATGGGGCAGTAGGATCGAGCTGGCAAAGCCCTCGGGATCGCGCAAGGCAAACGTCACCTCGCCGCCCGGCTGACTGACCGGAAAGCTCTCGATGGGACGCAAGCGAGGTTGAGCGATCGAAGTCATGGATCGAATTCTGCCGCGAAATGGCGACGGCGGCAAATGGCGGCCGCTAAATGCGGACGAAAATCCGCTGCCGGTACAACCAATAACAAACCAGCCACATGGCCAACAACACGAAAAATCGGGCCAGCATCGGCTCGTAGGGCTTGCCCATGAATTCGAAGATTCCCGAGCCAAAATGGGTTCGCAACGTGCGGCTGAACCATCCGTGGCTCAGCTCTTCCATGCAGTACATGGTGATCGAGTTCATGCCCACCACGACCAGCGGAAATGTCCAGCGGCGATATTTCATCACGTCGACGACGCCGTAAAACGCGGCCAAAATCAGGAGGGTCCAGCCCGTGCTGAACAGCGTCCAACTGGGGGTCCAAATGCGTTTGACGATCGGGCAGATGCCCGTGGAATGCAAGACTTGGCCGGTGGCCAGTCCCGCGACTGCGGCCATCACCAGGATCCAGAACTTCTGGCCGCTGGTGCGCGGGCTGCGCAGCAACTCGCCGGCCATCAGGCCAAAGATCATCGTGGCCAGCGAGGGGATGAAGCTCAGTGTCAAATACCCGCCGCCGTTGTAGACAAACGGCTTGGAGCGCGGAAAGAGGTTCAAAAACCACTCGTCGAAAGCGGCTGCGGCGTTCGTGTTCTTGTCCCAGTGAGCCGCCACGCCTTGTAAGTGCGGCCAATCGGGTCCGACGCCGACCTTCGAGTAGTCAAAATCGGGTCCAGGCAAGGGATAGAAGTAAAACAGGCACCAATAACCGATGAGGATCGCAAGCGCCGCGCCGAACTGAAAGCGCATGCTCCGGCCCCACAGCAAGAACAGGAAGGTGTAGCCCAAGCCGATTTGGGTGAGGACGTCCTCGAACGTGAAATTCGTTTTGGGCCTATTGTCGGAGCGGAGAAAAATGCCCAGCAGCACCAACACGATCGAGCGCACCACGGCGTGCGCGAACATGCGGCCATACGATTGCCCATGGGCCTGCCGGCTGGCGCAGGAATAGGCCATGGCCACGCCGACCATGAACATGAACGAGGGTTGAATCAGGTCCCACGCCGCGCAGCCAATCCATTCGACGTGCTCGAAGTGGAAGCCAACCGTCTCCCAAAATGGGCTGTCGGGAAAGTTCTTGTGGACCTGGTAGAGGCTCAGGCCGCCGGAAGCCATGGCCAGCATCGTCAGCCCGCGATACGCATCTAACGAGACGAGACGATCGGGCGGAGTCGGTTTTGCTTCGCTATTCATTAAATGATTTAACACACCAAACGGGAGAAGGTATTGATTATTGTCGCAAGGGACTTGGTGTAAACGGGCTACTCGGACAAAAGACCGTCGTGGTCGCGAATTTCGAGTGCCAAAAAATAGCCAGGAGTGGGCAAAGCCCTCTAAACAGGCTAGGATTTCGCGCATTCCGTGCCGCCACGTAATGCGAGGCGGAGATAATTGCTTGGCTGAACGGGCTATGACTTCCGTCTTGATAACTGCCTTCGAGCCGTACGACCGCTGGCAGGCCAACTCGAGTTGGCTGACGCTGATGAATCTCACGCTAAGCTTGCCCGAGCGGCCGGACGTGACGACGCGGCTCTACCCAGTCGACTTCGCCGCCGTCAAGGAAAAACTAGCCGGCGATTTGCGATCGAACTATGACTACGCCCTGCATCTTGGGCAGGCGCCAGGCTCGACCCGAATTCAGTTGGAATCGATCGCGGTCAACGTGGGCGGCTCCAGCACGCAATCGCCCGATCAGTTTCGCCCGCTGGTAACCGGCGGCCCGATCGCGTATCGCAGCCCGCTGCCGTTGGGCGATTGGGCGGTGCAACTGCGAGCCGCCGGAATCCCGGCACAAGTTTCGTATCACGCCGGAACGTACTTGTGCAACGCCACGCTTTACTTCTCTTGCTACCTGGCCGAGCAGATGGAGCTAAAGACCCAGGCGGCCTTCATCCATCTGCCGCTGGATCACTCGCAAACGGCCAACCAGGCGCTGGACCTAGCGTCGTTGGGAGCGGAAAAGTCGGCCGGCGCGCTGCGGATGATTCTGGAGAATCTGGCTTAGGCCCGAATTCAGCCGCTTCAAAGCCCGCGGGCGCCGAGAAACGCACGCTGGGCGGACAGGCAAGTGTGCCGGAACGTTTGCGGTCGCGAGACGCCGGACAGGCGGAAGGTCTCGATCGGACCACGACGAAAGATCAATTCACCGGCCGGAAACCACTCCTGCCCCGGAAGCACCTCGATGTCGATGGCGTCGAAACGGTCGAAATCGACCCAGCGCTCCGCGACGCCGCCGAGACCGCTCTCGACGATCACGCGACGATTCGTGAGACGATACCGCGTGATCACGCCCGGCAAGAGCGAGAACACGAACAGCCCGATGGCGAAGGGAATCAACAGCAGGGCGAAGAGCTTTCCGAGCGTGAAGAACCCGATTCCGGCCTGGACCGAGCAGAGCCGTCCCATCAGCCGGCCGGCGTCCATGGCCGACAACGTCGGAAAGACGATCATCACGGTTTCCTCGCGGGGTTCCGGAGGAGTGACCCCGGCAATCGGTCGGTCGGCTGCGAGCATGGTGTCAATAAACCGTGGTGACTTCGAAAAAGGCCTAGCCAGCAACTTATCAGAGGCCCGGTCCGGTTTCCAGGGCTCGCGGTGGCGGTTTTGCCGGGCTCACGGGCGAGATTTTGCCGGTTTATCTAGGCTCGGAATGACCTTGCCTGCGTTTGCGGCCGCGCGGTACAGTCTCGCCCCCGCTAGCAGAATGGGATCGATTCGCTTGTCACGAGCAAGGGAGACTCCAGCCGATGGAAATCCACGACGAGACGCGCCGCGAGATTCGCAATGTTGCGCTTGCGCATATGGTGCGAACGATCAACGCGACGCCGGCCGAACGCGAACCGTTCCCACACCTGGTCGCTCACAATATCTTTCCGGCCGACGTTTATCGGGAGATGCTGACGCTACTCCCCCAGGCCTCGATGTACGAAGCGTTCGCCTACGAAAAGCACTCCACCGAAGGTGCGAGTAATCGCGGCCGGTTTCAGTTGACCAACGCCAAGATCGACGGTCTAGCCGGGCGGCAGCGGTCGCTGTGGCTGGGCGTTCGAGACGCGCTGGGCTCGCCCGAGTTCAAGGCGGCCGTGTTTTCCAAGCTGCGCTCCGGCCTGGCGTTCCGCTTCGGGGTTTCCGAGGAGCAGGCGGCCAAAGTGCCTGGGTATCCACTGCCGGAATTGTTTCGTGAAACGTCGGGCTACTCGATCAAGCCGCACCCCGACACGCGCAAGAAGGTCGTGACGATGCAGATTGCCCTGCCGGCCGACGACGCGCAGAAGCACCTGGGCACCGAGTTCTACCGCCGCAGCTTCAACCCGTTGCATTTGTTGCGCGAGCCGCGCGGGTTCGAAGTGGCCAAGCAGCCGCCGTTCTTGCCGAACGTGGCCTATGCGTTTGCGGTGATCAACGCCCTGACGCTCAAGAGTTGGCACGGCCGCACGACGCTGGGCGGCCAGGTGGGCGTGCGAAACACGATTTTGAACATCTGGTACGCCGAGGCGGCCCAGGCCAACGGGGATATCGTGGCGCAGTACTATAAGGCCGCGTAGGTGTGGCTGGACGCTAAGCCGCAAGCGGTCAGCAATGCGTCTTAGCGTTATTTAATTCGTTTCCTAAACGTCCAGCCGTCGTAGGGCCGGACGAACTGCCATTTCTGGGCGCCGAGTCCGGCTTTTTGCGGATTCTTTTCCACGTAGCGGACGGCGGCACTGACCGCCGCGGGCGAGTCGAGAAACGATTTCCAACCGCCGCTGGTCCAGACGGGGTGGTTGGGCGGCGAGAGCCCCTCGCTGCTAAGCCGCAAGCGGCTGGCTTCCTGCAAGCGGGCGATCATCGATTCGGCCCGGTCGCGATGCTTGCGAATCACGATGTGGACGTGGTCCGAAAGGATCGCGCAGGCGTAACAAGTATAGCGCCGTTCCAAAATCGCATCAGCAAACGCCGCAGCAATCGTTTCGATTTGCGCTTGATCGAAGCGCACGACGGGAAAATTCAACAGCGGCTCGGCGCGCTTGTAAAAATCCCGCACTTCGTGAAATGGCGGCTGGCTCGATTTCCGGCCGAAGTGTAATTCGCCGAGCTCGGCCAGGAGCGGCGAGGCAATTTCTTTCGATCCGCTGCCCCGCGGATCATTGGGCAGCCAGGTCCCGTAGGCGGTCCACACCAGGTGGTACGCAATGACCGTGGGGTACTTCGGCGGCAGATAACGTCCTGATTGTTGCGCACAAATTGAAGGGGCAGTCCTGGAACTGGTAGAAGTTTGTTTGTCTAGAACGAACCTACCAGCACGAAAGGACTGCCCGATGGACAATGTAGCAGGATTGTCAAGCGGCGCGAACTTTGAGGGCGTGATTAAGATCGAGGAGGAGAAGATTCGCTCGCACGTGGACCAGGTGGTGCGGGAGACGGTT
>JANNQN010000312.1:0-19106 GCA_031400775.1 Planctomycetia bacterium
GGACAGCTCGGCAATCGGATAGCCGACGTGGGCCAGATCGAGCGACTCCCAGTGGCGATACAGCCCGCCGGTGGCCTGGGCGCCGCATTCGATGATGTGGCCGGCCACACTGGCCGCCGCGATGCGATTCCAGTCGTCCCACGACCAGCCGAATTCGTGCATGGCCGGGCCGACGGTGAGCGAGGCGTCGGCGACGCGGCCAGTGATCACATAGCGGGCGCCCTGCGAGAGCGCGTCGGCGATCGGCCGAGCGCCCAGGTAGGCGTTAGCGCTGACGACCTGCTGCTTCGAAGTATCCAGCGGTTCGCCCGTTTCGAGATTCTCGAAGCGGCATCCCTCGCCTTGCAGCCTGGTAATCTGGCCGGCCAAATCGTCGCCGGTGACGACGCCGATCGGGTCATCGCCCATACCGGCGGCGACTAGTGGCCCGGCGGCCGCCGCGGCGCAACTCGGTGGGTTCATGCCTCCGGCGTTGGTGACCAGCTTCAAGCCCGGCTGATCGCGCAGCGACGGACAAAGACTGCTCAGCACTCCGATCAAATCCGCCGCATATCCCGCGGCCGGATCTTTCTCTCGCAGCCGGGCCAGGATCGAGAGCGTCAACTCGGACAGGTATTCGAGCGTCAAGTAATCGAGCTCGCCCCGCTCGGCCAGCAGCCGAGGGGCGTCGAGATTATCGCCCAAGAAACCCGCGCCGTTGCCAATGCGACAAGTCACCAGCCGTCGATCCTTGTGAAGAGTGCGGCGTGCGAATCGTGATCGCCGCTATGCCAAAACCGTCTGCTCAAACCTGAAACACGCCCAGCTTGAATGGTTCATTCTCCGCATGTCGCGTGGCGGCTTCCAGCGCAAAAATCAGCGTGTCGCGGGTTTTCGCCGGATCGATGATTGCGTCGACCCACCCTCGGGCCGCACCGTAGCGAACGTCAGTCGCCCGCTCGTAGTTCCCCCTGACCGTGGCCCGCAGTTGGGCCAGTTCTTCGGCATCGACGGCGTGCCCCTGGCGTTCCAGGCTTTTGACCGTCACGTCGAGCAGCGTGGAGGTTGCCTGTTCGCCCCCCATCACGGCGCAGCGGGCCGTGGGCCAGGAGAAGATGAATCGCGGATCGAACGCCTTGCCGCACATGGCATAGTTACCCGCCCCGTACGAACCGCCAATGAACACCGTCAACTTCGGCACGCGGCTATTGCTGATGGCGTTGACCAGCTTAGCGCCGGCCTTGATGATGCCCGAACGCTCGCTGTCGCGACCGACCATGAATCCGTTGACGTCCTGCATGAACAGGATCGGCAGCCAATCCTGGTTGCAATTCATCACGAAGCGGGCCGCCTTCTCGGCGCTGTCGACATACAGCACGCCGCCGAACTGAATCGGTCCGTCGGCCGGGCGCACTCGATGGTGCTGATTGGCCACGATACCGATCGGAAAACCGCCGATCCGCGCCGTGCCGCATACCAGCGTCTGCCCATACTCGGGCTTGTATTCGTCGAAGCTGCCGGCATCGACGATGCAGTTCAGGACCTCGCGAACTTCGTATTCATCGCGCGGATTGGGGCTCACCAGGTCGTACAGATCGGTGCCTGGTCGCGACGGCGAGGCCGCTGCCGCGCGCGTAAAGGGGGCGGGCGGTTGCGCCTCGTCGGGCCGGACCGCCGCCACCAGGCGGCACAGCCGGGCCAGGCACTCCTCGTCGGTCGGGTCGCGATAGTCGATCGTGCCGCTGATCTGGGCGTGCATCGCCGCGCCCCCCAAATCCTCACTGGAGACTTCCTGCCCGATCGCACTTTTCACGAGTGCCGGTCCAGCCAGGTAAAGTCCCGAGCCATCGGTCATCAGCAGCTTGTCGCACAGCACCGGCAGGTATCCGCCGCCGGCGACGCAGTTGCCCATGATGGCCGCGATCTGCCCCATGCCCGAGGCCGAGATCACGGCGTTGTTGCGAAAGATTCGCCCGAAGTCGTCCTCGTCGGGAAAGACGTCTTCTTGCAATGGCAGAAACACGCCGGCCGAGTCGACCAGGTACACCAGCGGCAGGTGATTTTGCATGGCGATGCGTTGCGCGCGCAAGACTTTTTTCGTCGTCGCCGGAAAAAACGCGCCGGCTTTGACCGTGGCATCGTTGGCAATCACCATGTGGCGGCGTCCCGAGATGGTGCCGATGCCGCAGACCACGCCGGCCGCCGGCGCTCCGCCCCACTCCGTATACATCTCCCAGCCAGACCACAGACCCAGCTCGAGCCAGGGCGTTTTTTCGTCGAGCAGCAGCTTCAACCGGTCGCGCACAAACAGGCGTTTTTTGGCCCGTTGTCGCTCGATGGCCTGCTTGCCGCCCCCTAACAAGATCTGCTGCTCGTCGGTTGCCAACTGGCGAGCAAGTTGACTCATCGTGGGAGTCGCATCGGAAGACATGGCGGGTCTCTGTGGGCTGGCTGGTTGCGGCCGAAGAGAAACGGGCGAGGTGAACCATCACCGGCGCGCGAGGCGCATAGCGTCCCGGCTACCAGCAAGCGCGCTTGCCCCGGAAAATGGCTGAAAAACGGCGGAAATGCCGCCCATGCTCGTTCTCGACACACAAAATGTATCTTTGAAACTCCAGGCGCACGAGGGCAAATACACGGGCCGACCAAAGGGATTACGCAATAAGCTAAGCCGGTTGCCACGAACGTATTGATATGTCCCAAGACGAACAGAGAACCACGTCGCCAGGACTGCTGGGGAGAGAAGAGGACTGCTGCCGAAAAACCACGTCTCAAGGCAGCCGTACGATGCCATTAAGCAACGCGCCCGCGGCTTGAACAGACCGCACGGCACCCGAAAGCATCACCTAAGTCCTTACCACACCAGGATTTATTCCGATGTGCGCAGATTCTCTGGCGGACTTGGCACTCGAACTGCTTTTCTTGCCTGCCGAACCCACGCCCGCCCCGCAACCATGTCTGACATCGAGGAGTCTGTCTTTGGCCAAGAATGCTCGCAAGACCGCAACGCGTAAGAACACCGCCGGCCAAAGCTCGTCGAAGTCGCGTGGACGAATCGCCGCGCCCGCGAGCGCCCCGCGCAAGACGAAGAAGCCGTCGGCCGGACTGGTCGACCTGGACCTGATCGACGAGACCGCGACCGTTAATGGCGCGGCGGTCGATCCCAAGCTCGACGCATTTGAGGACGACGAGGCCGAACTGGAACAAGAGGCCGTGGCCGAAGAAACCTCGCTCGATGACGAGATCGGCGGATCGAGCGTGTGCATCGACGACCCGGTGCGGATGTATCTGATGCAGATGGGCGAGATCCCGCTACTCACCCGCCCGCAAGAGCTCAGCGCGGCCCGGGCCATCGAAAGGACCCGCACCCGCTTTCGCCACAACATGCTGGCCAGCGATTTTGTCCTGCAAGGCGCGGTCAGTCTGTTGGAGAAAGTTCGCGACGGGGCACTGCGTTTGGACCGCACGATCGAAGTCTCGGTGACCAACACCGTGGAAAAGAAGCGTATTCTGCGGCGGCTGAACCCCAACCTGGCGACCCTCTCCAAGTTGCTGCGCGAGAATCAACGCGACTTCCGCATCGCCATCTCGAAGCGAAACGCGCCGGAAAAGCGCCACGAGGCCTGGCGCCGCCTGGTCCGCCGTCGCAATCGGGCCGTGCGACTCGTCGAGGAATTGAACCTCCGTACCCAGCGCTTGCAGCCACTGCTGGAAAAACTGGCCGAGATAGCCCATAGGATGCGGGCCCTGCGCATTCAAATGGCCGAGCTGGACAAGCAAAGCGTGACCGGCGGCCGCGAAGAGTTGCGAGCTGAGCTCCACTACCTGATGCGCGTGGCGGCCGAAAGCCCGACCACGCTGCTGCGACGCGTGTCGCGGACCGCCGAGCTGCAACAGCATTACGACGCGGCCAAGCGCGAACTTTCGGCCGGCAACCTGCGGCTCGTGGTCTCGATCGCCAAACGCTATCGCAACCGGGGCCTGAGCTTTCTCGATCTGATTCAAGAAGGCAACACCGGGCTGATGAGGGCCGTCGACAAGTTCGAGTGTGCCCGGGGTTACAAGTTCTCGACCTATGCCACCTGGTGGATTCGCCAGGCGATCACCCGCGCGATTGCCGATCAGAGCCGCACGATCCGCGTGCCGGTACACATGATCGACGCCATGACCCGGGTGCGGACCGTGACTCGCGAGTTGGTGCAGCTCAACGGCTGCGAGCCGAGCGTCGAGCAAACGGCTGCCGCCGCCGGATTGTCGCTGGACGACACGCGCTGCATCATGAAGATGGCCCGTCAGCCGCTATCGCTCGACCAGCCGGTGGGCGATCACGACGACAGCTACTTCGGTGAGTTTCTGCAAGACCATCGCGAAGACGATCCGCTATACGGCTTCAATCAGGAACTGCTCAAGGACCGTCTGGCCGACGTCATGCAAAGTCTCAACCACCGCGAGCGCGAGATCCTGCGGATGCGGTACGGCCTGACCGACGGATACGCCTACACGCTGGAAGAAGTCGGCAAGATCTTTTCGGTGACGCGAGAGCGCGTGCGACAGATCGAGGCCAAGGCCGTCCGCAAACTGCAACAACCTTATCGCTGCCGCGGCCTGCTGGGCTTTCTCGACTCGGGCGACATGCCGCCGGTCGAGTTGGCACAAGAGGCTTAATAGCCTAAGAACCGGTCGCGAATTGACAACTTACGATTGAAGTCCCCTCCCTGGTTGGGGCCGTCTGGCACGTTGCAGGCGGCCCTTTTTTTGCGCGCGCAGGCGCTGCGATCTCGGACTTTGATTCATGAGAAGAGTTCTTGGGAACGCTCCGCCGTATGTGAGGCGGCAAGTGGTGTCGCAGGGGCAATTCACCTCACAACCAAGGGTTTGCGGGACTGGGCGAAAGCCACCGACGTGCATCGCCGATACGGTCAAACCTTAAGATGTTCTCAGTGACTCGCCGGTTGGCTAGGATGGGGAGATATTGGCGACGGGTAACTCAAGATGCGGGAGATACCGATGCGAACAAGGTTCCCAATAGGATTACTGCTGCTGGCTTTCGTGTGTCCAGCCAACACAGGCGAGTCGCGTCAGATCGCGGGGCGAGTGATAAATGAAAACGGGAATTTCGTCAAAGACGCATCCATTGACTTCTTTTGGCGAGCAAATGGCCCGTACAAGGATCGAGACGGCAAGCCGATAAACCCAGCGACAGATGAAGGCAATAAGCTGTTCTGGAGTAACGTGGGACAGATGGAGCCTTTTTCTTCTCGCTCTGCGCGAAGCGGGACGGATGGGCGGTTTTCGATCGAGGTGACAGACAATTCCTATACCCTCATGGCGATGGATGCGCAACGTCTCCATGGTGGATTGGCCACGATTCCCAAGGAGGATGACGGGGCTGAGATTGAGATCCGGCTACGACCTTTGGTTCGCGTCAAAGGAACCATTGAAGGTCCGGCTCCTGGTCAGCGGCCATCTTGGACGCACGTCTATACCCAAGTGCTCGAAGATCCGACTCGGCCACTCGGTGATTGCCAACTCGTCAGTTGTGGATCCCATGAGGCGAATTTCATGATGTCTTTGCCGCCGGGGCGTTACGTGCTCGATGCTTATAATTTGCGACTAGAGGGCAAAGAAGAACGAATGGATGGCAGAATCGAAAAGGAAATCGTCCTGACGGGAGACACAACAGAGTTCGACCTGGGTGTGCTTATGCTCCCGCGTGTGACCAGGTTGAATATCAACCAGAAGATCAAACAATCCCAAGCCAGCGGCGCTATGGGCGATTACACCAAGCGCTATGGTGAAAAACTGCCAGCCTGGAATATTGTGGATGCACGTGGAGTCAGCAAAGATGTCCAGCTTGCGGACTTCAAGGGCAAATGGGTGCTCGTCGATTTCTGGGCCTTAAACTGCTCCGCTTGTTTGACGCGAGATTTGCCGAAGCTTTCAAAATTCTACGACGATCATAAGAGCCAGCGCGATCGATTCGAGATTCTCGCTATTTGCATCGACTGCGACGATAAAATGAAATCGATCGCCGAGGTAGATCGGGCATTGGAGCCGATTGTCAAACACGTCTGGGGCGGCAAGCCGCTCCCCTTTCCTCTCTTGCTAGATCCGTCGATGACGACGCTGGAGCGATTCGGCGTGCCGGGGTACAAAACCATCCTGATCGATCCCGATGGGAGACTCGCTGAAGGTAACGAAACGACTCTGGCGCGAAAACTAAAAGAGGACAAGCCCTAGCGCTCCAGTTGTTTCCAGTATCTCGTGCGATTTGTGAGACGAGCCAGAAACGCAACGATTAACAGCAGCCAGCCCGGCCAAATTGGGAACGTTACCCCGCCACTTTGCTACACTAACGGCATCTGTCCTGAGTTCCTTGGAGCGACCTTTTATGCGGTGCCAGCGACTACGTCATGTCTCGCTTGTCTTTCTGCTCTTGGGTTGTGTTGCCTTGCCGGCTCTCGCTTCCGCCGATGACAATTGGCTACACGAGTACGACGAGGCGGTGACCGCAGCCAAACAACAGGGCAAGGACATCTTGATCGACTTCAGTGGCACCGATTGGTGTGGTAATTGCCAGCAACTTTGGAATCAGATCCTCAGCCAGCCGGAGTTTATCGAGCTGGCCTCTCGGCGCTTTGTGTTGTTGGACATCGACTACCTCGCCCGTAAACCGATGCCTGAGGGTCGCAAGGAGCGCTACGAAGCACTGCAAAAGCGGTACGGAGTACAGGCATTCCCAACCGTCGTGCTGGCCACGGCCGATGGCTTGCCCTACGCGGCAACGGGCCAGGTGCCCGAGCTCAAGAGTCCAAGCAAGTATTGGCAGCACTTGGAACCGCTTTTTGAACGTGGCCAAAAGTTCAAAACAGCTCTCGCAGCGGAGGGAGGGCCACAGGACTTGGATAGCGCATCATCCATCGTCGGCGCTCTGGCGGAAGTACGGCCCGACTTCGTCGTCAGGTTTTATTCAGGTAAGCTCGATCAATTGCGCAAGTTGAAGCCACCCGACGAGACCGGCTACTTAGCGTTTATTGATTCCCGCAGCGCGCTTCTGGCGCTTGAATGGAAACTGCACGAGGGCTTTGCTGCGACGTGCGACAAATGGTCGGACGGCGGAGCCATCAAGGGGCGATGGGTTCCAGCATTTGCCCCGCGCGACGTCGACACGATCATTGAGAAGCGCCGACTGCGGGGTGCCTCGCTCCAAGAGGCACTTCTGGCTCGCGCGTTTCTCGAAATCGACGATGGTCAATGGCCTGCGGCGCTGGCGACTCTGGAAGCACTTGGCAACATCGATGGGACTTTGTCGCGGTTCGAGCAGTCTAACTTCGTGCAGATTTCGATTCGTTCGGCCGACGAGTTCCGGCAACACGTTCGCGCGGCCCGTCAACTGTCGGATGATCCGTTGGCACAGCTTCGAGCACTTTACAAAATCCTGCGCAGTGATTTGGAATGCGTGACGCCGACAGCCTGCTGCAATCACAGTTTCACTGTGCAAATGCACTATCTAGTGGCCGGCGCGGCCTATGGCGAGTTGTTGTTGAATTCGACCGCTGGCTTGCAGGGTAAAGACCGAGCTAAGGCCATTGGCAAGGGCCTTGAAGATATTGACCTCTATGCCAATGGTTCGATCGGACGTCTCGTCTGCGACTTCATGCCCGAGCTCGTCGGGAAAGAGGCGGCAATGGAATATCTTCCGCCACGTTATGCCAACTGGTTGAAGGACTAGTCTAAGTCACGGTAATAATCCGACGGAATCCCACTAGAGAACTGAACATCGGTGCCGCTATTCAGCGCGTGCTGCTGAGCAGCGCGGCCAAGGCCAGTTGGCCGCCGTAGTAGCTCTTGAGCCAGCCGCCAATCGCCGAGGCCGCGGCCGCGGCGCCCCGCTCGTTCCACTGCGGAGAGTTCGGCTTGTAGAGCGACGTGGAGGCCAGTCGCAAGTGCGGCAAGAGGTCGAGCACGGGCAATTGTCGACGTTCGGCGAATCCGGTCAGGCTCCGCTGCGGCAAGTCCACGTCGAGCTGTTCGATCGAGCCGCCGGCGCGGCGCACTAGCGTCTCGCACAGCGAACGGTTGATTTGGAATTGGGCCGGCACCAACACGAGTCCCATCGGGATCCGCTGCCGACGACAATTCTCTAGCGCCTCATCCAGCGCGACGAAGGTCCGCTGCCACCGCGCTCGCATGACCGCGTCGACCGGAGCGCGGCAGCCTTGCAGTTGCGGCGCCAGGATGCGGAGGAAGCTTTCGAAGTCGTCGCAGTCCGCGGGAATCGCCTGCTGTGCCGCGACGGCCGGCGGCGCCGGCGAATCGCCCACGATGAGCCGCGCCAATTCCAGTTGCCGCCAATCAAACCACGAGGCGGGCGGCGGCTCCTGCGCAAGATTGTCGCAAACCGAAACTAAAGCCAGCGCCAGGTCGGGGCGAATCTCAGCCAACCGCTCGCTCAATGCCGCGGGCCGCTCGATCGACCAGGGCTGCGACAAATCGACCGGAATGATTTCCAATCCCGGCAACATCCGCTCGACGCGAGCCCGTTCGCCGCCCGGCTGAAAGGCGGCCAGCGCCGCCCGATCGCCGAGCATCGCCACGCGAAAGCGGCTGGATCGCAACTCGGCCACGCGAAAATCGAGCGCATCGGCAGTATCAATCGCGGCGGCCACATTGTCGGTCGCGGGCAGCGACGCCACCCGTTCGTCCGCGGACAACTCGGCCGCTTGCCGGCGCGCCTGCTGGCTCGCTTCGCCCAAGACCAGCAGCAGCATCGCGGCGAAAACCTGCCATCCGCTCGAACGGGCCGTGCGGCCTTGGGTCCAGCGGCGCCAGGTTTCCAACATCGAGGGCGACGCCGCCAGCGGCAGCAACAAAATCGCATACCACGAGCTGACCACGGCCACCCAGAGACAGGCCATATACTCGCGCGGACCGACGACCAGCGCGGCCAGGTAGGCCACGAACGCGCCGCTCGAAACCGCGCGCCAAAAGCTGAACTGCACCAGCGGCAGGCCAGCCAGTTCCAGACGGCGATTGCGCCAGGCGGCCACGATCAGCCGCACCTGAATGAGCCCGCTGATGAGCAGCATCAGTCCGGCCGGAACCAGCAGTCGCCCTGCGGCGGCGCGAGAATATTCGACAGAATTCTCGACAAGGCAGAGAATGCCGCCCAGCAGCGTGGCGAGGCAGACAATACCCAGAGCCAGGCAGGTTATTTGGTGTTCCCGGCTGGCGAGGGCCAGCGGGGGGCGGTGCACCATGCGGTGATACTGTGGCACGATTACCTCCTTGCAAATGATCGACAAGCGGTCAACGCGTGACCGATACGACCAGATCAGGAGGCAACTTTCAGGGGTGCGTGGCCGTGCAAACTTGCCGACGTCGTCCTTGACACCACCCGCCAACTAGAGACAAAGCAATTATCCGAAATCGATTTTTGGGTCAATCCCAGCCGTTGGGTACCGAAAAATCTCGCTTAATCTCCTGATCTTTCTATCGAGCGCCAGCACGGGTTCAGTTGAGAACTTCTGCCGACTTCTCGACCAAAGTGTCGCATCGATCCCTCTTAGCTCAGGACACCTCGAACCGCTTGCAGGTTCTCTTCGCCCGATTGCGAAGGGGCCGGCGGGGCCAAGGCAGTCACGAAGTGAGACTGACGGCCCTCATCAAGTCCCCAGGCCGACTTGCAAGAGGTGTGCCAAACCGATGCCGAGATTCAGTCGCGCGTGCGCGGCAGCGTCACGGACTGCAAAACACCCGTCGTAGCAGGCGATTTGTTGAGCACGTAGAAGTGCAGTCCGGGCACGTCCTGCTCGACGAGCTCCTGCACCTGGCGCGTGGCAAACTCGACCCCAACGTTAAACTGGTCCTCGGGGCTGCTCGCCGATCGAGCAAGAGCTGCTTGAAATTCGTGCGGTAGCCGGGCCCCGCACAGCGACGCGATGCGCTCGATCTGGGCCAGGTTCGTCACGGGCAGAATCCCCGGCACCACAGGCACCCGAATGCCGGCATGCTGGCAGCGATCGCGAAAGCGCCAGAAGTCGTCGTTGTCGTAGAACAACTGGGTGATGACAGCGTGCGCGCCGGCATCGACCTTGCGCCGCAGGTTGTCGAGATCGGCCTGAGCGCTGGGCGCTTCGCGGTGCGTTTCCGGATAGCCCGCCACGGCGATGTCGAAGCAGTTGAACTCGCTGCGTATGAGCGACACCAATTCGTTGGCATAGGACAAGCCGCCCTCGACCGGCTTGAATTGCGATTCACCCTGTGGAGGATCGCCGCGCAGCGCCACGATGTTGCCGATCCTGCGGCTTTCAGCTTCGCGCAGATAATCGCGCAGCTCGTCGACGGTCGATCCGACGCATGTCAAATGCGAAGCCACCGGGCAGCCAAAGCGGCGCTGCACCTCGGCGACGATCTCCAGTGTCTTGTTGCGCGTCGATCCGCCGGCGCCGTAGGTGCATGTGACGAAGTCCGGACGAAACGCGATCAATCGCTCCACGTGGAGGAACAGCTCGGCTTCGCCCGCGGGCGTCTTGGGCGGAAACAGCTCGAACGACAAACCGAATTTTCCAGGTCCGTAGGCTTGAGAAATCGTCATGGTGGTGTGAACAGTTCCCTGGCTTTCGATGCGTTTCGCCGAGCTATCTTCGCGGCGTTTCTCTGGCGGCAGTTTCCTCCCGCCCCGTAAGCCTCTCAGTATAATGCTCAAGCCCTGGTACCGGAACGTCCGCCGCGCGCCGCTCCCCTGGCCCAAACTCCGCGACCCACCGAAAGAACTTGTTGCCCGGCTGCGGGCCCATTAAACTGTCGCCGGACCAGCGCCAGGCGTTGCCGGTGTCTTTCCGACGCGGCATCGGGTGCGGAGGAGTACGAGAGGCGATATCGCAGCGCGAATGTGCTGCGGCCTGACCTGATCACCTCTAAGGTGTCGATCATGAATCGGCCAACCTCGGCGACTGTCTTTGGCACGCTCAACATTGTCTTCAGCGTGCTGGGGTTCCTGGGCACGGCCTATTCGGCGTTTGTGTACCTGGCCGCGAGCGATCCGAACAATGCCGCCGCCAATCCGTTCGACGCACTCGAACTGAGCCCGCTGATGGCCACGTGGCTGAAGGCCGCCACGATTCTGGGTTTCTTCGCGAACGTCGTGCTGTTGGCGGCGGGCGTCGGCGTGCTGATGATGCGCGGCTGGGGACGAACGCTGTCGCTGGTTTATTCCGTATACGCCATCGTGGGCACCGTCATCGGAATGGCGATGAATTGGTTTTTCATCGTCGTGCCGGCGATCAGGACCCTGGACGACGTTCGCGGCCCGGGACCGGTCCTAATCGGAGCCCTCATTGGCGGCATGCTGGGCGGCTGCGTATCGTTGGTTTATCCGGCGCTACTGTGGTACTTCATGACGCGGCCGCGATTGGTAGCCGCTTTTGCCGGCCAGGCGCCGATCGAGGCCGACAATCCCTGGAGCGCCGCGGCCGAATCGATCCCGGCCGCGCCCGAGTCGAACAACCCTTATGCGTCTCCGTTGGCGCCCGACGCACCCGCGCCGGCCAGCGCAGCCGACTCGATTGTGCAGACATTTATTCCCAGTCGCAACGGTCCGGCGCTCACGTCGTATTACTTCGGCATCTTCTCGTTGCTGCCCTGTCTCGGACTGCCGATGGGAGTTGCGGCGGTCTACTTTGGGCTGCAAGGACTCACGAGAGAGCGGCAAAATCCCGAGGTCCGCGGCGGAGCACACGCCTGGGTCGGCCTGATCTGCGGAGCCCTGTTTGGCTTGTTCAATCTGCTGCTGGTTGTGGGAATGATAGTGGGGCTCGTCGTCAACGCCCGAAGATAATCAGCCGGCGCACAGAATCGAAGGCGACAGCGGGAAGAGCTCACGCAAAGGCGCTAAGGCGCAAAGGAAGAGAAAAACATTCGGGGAAGAGGGGCAGGGATGAAACGAGATATGCGCGACGGTCACAAGTCGGCGTACATTCTGAGATTCTTGGCGCCTTTGCGTGAGCCATCTTCGTTTGATAGGTCCGTAGCGACTCGCTTGACGCCGATGCACCTACAGCGACAGCGGCTCGAGCGACAGCGTCTCGCCGGTGCGCTGCCGCTCGTGGGCCGTCAGCTCGTGCATGTCGCGCAGCAGTTGCACGTCGATGGGACGTTGCACCACGCCGCGGCGCTCAAACATCCGTCGGCCCGTGGAGATCAAGACTTCGACCGGCGCTTCGCTCACCTGGCCAAATAGCCGGGCGTAGTTGACGAAGCTGGGCACGTTGGTGGTCACGAAGCCATAGACCATGCTGCACACGCCGATCGTCTTGCCGGTGAAGATTCCGGTGTTGATCGCGGTCTTGGCGTAGTCGCCGATAATCGCGCCGACAAATTGCATGCCCGTGGCCACCTTCTGGCCGTGGTACTCCATGTTCACCTGGCCGTAGGTGTTCTTCAGATCGCTGTTGCAAGTGCCGGCGCCCAGGTTGATCCAGCTTCCCAGGTAGCTGTGTCCCAGGAACCCGTGGTGCTGCTTGTTCGTGTAACGCTCGATGATCGAGGCCTCGACCTCGCCGCCGACCTTAGCCGTATAGCCGATCGCCACGCCGTCTTTGAGCGCCGCGTGTTCCAACACCCGGGCCCGCGGACCGACATACACCGGGCCGCTCAAATAACAGTGCGGACCGATCGTGGCCCCTTCGTCGAGCACGATGGGGCCCTTGCTGGTATCGGTGACGCAGTACTGCCCCAGCGTGGCATTGGCCGCGACAAACACGCCGTCGGACAACTGCCGGTAACCGCCCCGCGCCAGCCGATGCTCGAGGTTGGCCGAGAACGTCGTCAGATGATGGCGAATGATATCGTGCGGATACTCAAACAGCGGCAGCTCGACCGACAGCGGCGGCAGACCGAGGGCCGCGAAATCTTCGTCACTGGGTAGAGCGCCCGGCGCGATCGCCAAGGGCGACCCCGCGGGCACGAGCGCCGCCGCTACCGACGTATCGGTGCGAACGATGCCCGGCTGTCCGACTTTCAGTAGAGCCGCCAATTGCTCGAGCGACTTGACCGAAGGAGCCAACCGCGCGTTGATCCAGAGAGTAGGCCCCGACGAGTCAACAGGCTGGCCGGAGAACTGAGGAAAGTCGGCCGCCACGATGTCGGCCAGGTGCGGCCGGACGCGGACGTTGGCTGCCGCGCTCAATTCGCCCACGATATCGAACAACCGGTAGCCGCCGCAGCTAATGGCGAAAGCCGGCTTGCCCACCGCGACCGGATCGAGCTGGCGAACGCGATCGTCTTCGAACAATACGACGGACATGGCTGGCTCGGTGCGCTCGGGCGGAGGTTCTTGCGCCGCATGCTAAAGGCAGCGTTTGATTACCGGTTCAAGTTTAGCTTAAAACCCGGCAAATTTGGACGGCGATAAGTCGCCTTATAGCGGTCGGCGCGATGGGGGGAGCACCTTTGCCGCCCCGGAAGCCAAACCGGACTAGCTGCGCGACTGCGCGTATTTGTCGCTCTGGCACGGGCAGGTTGAAAAGTAGCAGGCATACGCCGTATGCCGTCGCTCTCGTGGTGTTCGGCTGCGGCACACAGGCGTGTGCCTGCTACTTACGGGCGACCCCTCTGTGGCAATCCGTCTTCGTCAATGAAGTCCGCTAAAACTGCGGAATCGCCACCCGCTCGCCACCCTTCATCGCCGACTGGTGGGCGCAGATGCCGGTCATCGTCCAATTGGCGCTAGTCGCGGCGTCGGGAAGTGGGCTGCGGTTGGCCGCGATCGCGCTGATGAATTCGTGGGCCAGGTGCGGATGCGAACCGCCGTGTCCGCTGCCTTGCAGGAACGACAAGTGCTGCGTCTCCTTGGCGTCGTACACTCCCTTGCTCGTGAAGCGGCGGATTCCCTCGGGCAGCCGGTCGGCAAAGTCCGGCACTTCAACCCGCTCGGGCTTTTCTCCGCGGTGCAACACGGCCGGCTCGTGTTCGATCCGCGGCCACTCGTAAGAAACCTTGTCGGCATAGACGTCGAAGCTCTCTATATACTGTCTCGCCGTCTCGAACAGACTGCGGGTCACCTCGGCGCACAGTTCGGAGTCGCGCATCTTGAAGGTGGCCGTCTCGACGGCAAACGGCGAGCCGTATTTCGAGGTGAGCGCGTCGCTGATGCGGCCTGAACCGTGACACACCACGCTCTCGGCCAGCTTGCCCGGCAAACACAGACAAGGGCTGACGCAGTGCGTGGCATAGTGCATCGGGGGCAGGCCCTCCCAGTAGCCCGGCCAACCGCCCATCTCCTGCAAATGCGAGCCGCGCAGGAACTGCAACCGCCCCAGCTCGCCCCCCTCGTAGAGCTGCTTGACGAACAGAAACTCGCGGCTGTAGACCACGGTTTCCATCATCATATAGTGCTTGCCGCTGGCGCGCTGGGCCTCGACGATGGCCCGGCACTCGTCGACCGTGGTGGCCATGGGCACGGTGCAGGCCACGTGCTTGCCGGCTTTGAGTCCGGCCAGGCTCTGGCTGGCGTGGTCGGGGATGGGCGTGTTGATGTGGATCGCATCGACCTGCGGATCGGCCAGCAAGTCGGCGAACTTCGTGTAGCGCTTGGCCACGCCGAACGCATCGCCCAATTGATCGAGCTTCTGCTGGCTGCGCTGGCAGATGGCGTACATCTCAGCCTGCGGGTGGTTCTGATAGATGGGGATGAATTCGGCCCCAAAACCCAATCCCACGATCGCCACGCGAACCTTTTGCTGAGCCGCCATGATCACGTTGCCTGGTTGCTGTTGATGATGTCGAACGAAAGAGACAAATCGTACCGCCGCGCGGCCGATTGCCTGCGCATCTCGCCGCGCTTTGCCGTGCGCCGGGCCATGCTAGCCGCTGGCCAAACAGGCGTCAAGAAAACAGGGCTTATCCGTGACCCGGCGCTGACATGGCGCCAATATTGGTATCTACTGCCCCTACCGCGCGAGCAGTTTTTCCTCGGCCATCAGGCGTCGCTGGGCTTCGATCCACTCGACGACCCGCGACACGCGCGGAAACTGCGCTACAATCGCCAGCGCCAGGAGCAGGCCCAGACCGAGCGCGATTAGGCTGCCGCCCGACAGGAAAGCGACGATGTTCAGAAACGCCACCCCGTCGAGTAGCGCGGCGGAGATGATCGTCCTCGTTTGATACACGGTAAACAGTTTTTCGTCGTCGCCGAGTTGGCCCAGGCTCGACTGCGGCCCGCTCGTCTCACGGGAATTCGACTCGGACGGCAAACCGATCTGACCGCTGGCGATTTGCCCGCGAGCTTTGGCGACGAAGATGCCCGGCAGGAAACGACTGAGCAAAAAAGCCACCGGCGCCGCGGCGATCCCCAGGGTCGTCAGCAGCCCGGCCACGTCATCTGCCGGCGCCGCCGCTTGCTGCCTCCGAATCAAGATGGCCGTGATCGCGAACGCCACCACGCCGGTCGTCAGCGCCATGACGATGATTCGCAACGTCATGATGGCCGGCTTCAGCCGCTCGGTCAGATCGTTCGTGCTGCTTGCATCACGCATCGCCGCCACCTGCCTGGTGTGTGGTGAACTGCCCCTTGCCGCGCCCGGCACATCGCTGGAGATCGATTCTTCGCCGCACTATTCTAGCCCGATTCGAATGGGGCGCGAGCAGCGATTTACGCCGTCGTTTCGGGCCCGGCGTCGATCCCCTTGACGACTCCGCCGGTCGCACTCAAACTGTGAGTGCATAACACTTTTGCCGAAGTGGCGGAATGGCAGACGCGCTGGACTCAAAATCCAGTGCCCGCAAGGGCGTGTGGGTTCAAGTCCCACCTTCGGTATTCGCGTGCAATCCGATGCAGCACGCTGCAAACTAGCGCGAGTAGCTCCGATTTCCTCGGAGCTTTTTGCGTTTTCTACTCTCCTCGGCGAGCGCGGCTCGACGCTCTCTTCGGTGCAAGTTGGCGCGATCCGCAACGTGGCCGATGCGAGCCGTTTGGCACCGTTTTCGGCACTCGACGGCACCACTGTGGGCACCATTTTCGCGCCTTCATTCCCGCCGGTTGGCCCGTCGGTGCCCGTGGCTCGCGCCACCTGGGCTTCCACGGGCGAGCTGGTCGGGATGGGCGGCAATGCCTCAACCGCCGCCGCCTGATCGCACACGCCCAACATGGTGTAGGTGTTCATCGTCAGGTTGATGTCCGAGTGCCGTGCCAGCAGTTGGGCGGTCTTCGGGGTCACACCCGATCGCGTGAGATTCGTGATGAACGTCTTCCGCAGGGCGTGGAAGTCCACCACGTGACCGTCGTCGTTCTCGTAGGCCAGGAACGACGTTTCTTCCCGTCGCTTGCGTTCCACCTCTTCCTTAGCCTCGCCGAGCCACTTGGCCCGAGCCGCATCGAGATCCTCCCGGATCATCTCGGCCGTGCGTTTGTCCGTGATCTTGAAGAGAGGTTCGTAGTGCTTGAGACCCGGCTTAGTGGCGATCCACGCTTGAACCCGCTCCGCGAAGTCACGCCGGATCGGCAACACGTCGGTGCGACGGCGTTTGGAATGGCCGGCGGCGACAGTCAGCGTGGGCGGGTCCGATTTGAAGTTGAACGATTGCTGGGTCACCGAGCCAATCTCATTCCGTCGATAACCGGTGTATGCGCCAATGATATACAGGATGGCTCGATCCGGCCCAGGGACCTTCTGGAGCTCTCGCCCGTGTTCAGCTGAATCAAGGAGCAGACCGAACTCTTCAATCGAAAGCGGCCGGCGAATGCGTCGACGATCGAGGTCGGCGTTCATTTTGGATAGGTGAGCCAGCCGATCATCGTTCGTGCGTCGGTCGCGCACCAACCAGCGTGTGAGCATCTTGATGGCCAGCAGGTAGTGATTGCTGCTGGCGATGCTCTTCCCCTTGGCTCGCAGGTCCGAAAGGCACGCATGTACCTGACTGGCCGAAATGTCGTCGATGCGTTCAAACCCGCAGCCTGTGGTTATGGCTTCGACTCGCTGATTCGTGGTGTTGACGTAGTCCGCCGTCGAACCCTTGTTGGTCAGGTACGCCTCGAAGTCGGCCACGTGTTCACTGAGCGGACGTTTGCGGTGCTCGTCGAACGGGTCATCCAAGCCGGCAGCTTTGCGCTCAGCCTTGCGAACCGCTTCATTGAGCATGGTTTGAGCCGCGCTCTTATCGGTGGCCAACGGCACCCGCTTCTCGAGGCCATGCTCGTCGCGGTAGCGTCCCCACCACTTCTTCGAGTTCATCGTGATCATCTTGCCGGTCTTCGGATCTCGTCGCTTGACCGGCTTCTTGTACAGACTTGCCATTGATCTCAAATCTCCAAAATCCCGCCCACCCCGGGCGGTACAGGGGTCACAAGTTCGCTCATCCGGGAGTGGAACTCAAGTTTGCTGCTCGCCGCGCGTTAGCCGGCTGCCCATGTATCTGCCACAGACGCCACACGTCGTGCGGATTTGGCCGTTGGCTGGCGGATAGTCGACCCAGTCCTCGGGCCGGCACCGATGCTGGACGGGTTGGTCTGGTTGGTCTAGTGGCTCTGCCGGCTCCTTCTCCGGTTCTGGCCAATCTTGATCCAACGATGTTGGCTCGTAGTCCGATTCAGACCAACCAGAACCACTAGAGCCACCGTCGACGTTGCTATCCGTGACATGGTTTGCATCAGTTTGCATCACATCGGCCACAAACCACACCGACGTACCGTGCTCGTCACGGCTGTCGATTGCTTTCCCACCGACGACCCGACCACGTGCGTGCCGCAGCTTGTTTCCAAGCGACCGCGGGCTTGGGAGCTTTCCTGCGGGTGCCGGACACAGATCGAGAATGGCGCTGCGGAGAAGGTCGTATTCACCTGGAGCCTTCTCTAGCCGATCGAGAAGTTTGGCCGCAGTGAAGCCGGTCCCGTCTGAGTCGATCTCGGGCCATCCCTGGATCACTGCCCGCACTGCCGCCGCTTCCCGGTCCGACGATCGAGCCAGCTCCTCTCGCGTTTCCCCTGGATCGGGCAAGCCTGCCCACACGAGCGCCTGTCGCACCAGGTCCGACCATTCTTCAAATGATCCCCACGGTTTGAGATTCTGACTGTGCCGGCCGGCCCGGCAGTAGGCATAGAGGATCGTTAGGGCCGACGAGAGCAGGCGGGGCCGCTGCTCGCGGACCCAGCCGAGAAGGTTTGAGTGCCTGAAGCCTTCGCGTTGCTCGGGGTTTTCCAGTTTCGACTCGAGCCGGATGTGGCACACACGCCGGCTGGTGTCGGCCAACAGCACGACATTGTTCCCGGTCGCGGACCAGGTCGTCACCAAGGGCATCTCGACGATTTCGGACCGGCCGAGAATGCGGTCCTTCCACATGGTGCCTGTGAGGGCGGCATCGAGGGATGCGCTGCCCAGCTCGGCGGCGATGTTGTCGATCAGCACCATCTGGTCGCCGCCAAGTGCGATCGCAGTGATCCGCTTGCGCATTTCGTCGTCTTCTTTCGGACACGACATCCGGGCGATCAGACGACCGGTGACGATGAACGATGCCGCGTCCGCCAACAGGGACTTGCCACTAGCCCGAATGTTGGCGTCGATCAGGAAGAGTGGACTCGGTCCCGCGAATGCATGCCGGGCCAGGGGCGTGAGCACCATCGCCAACCAGGCGGCACGGTGGGCCTCCTTCACGAAGGGAAAGTCGCAGACGACCTCGAACAAGGTCTGGCAAGCAGCACGGGCGTCTTCAACCGACGGATTGTCGGCAACCTGAATCAGCGGCCCGGTGGGTTCGTAGAACAGGCCCGTCTCGCTGTCGTAGCCGGGCGCCTGCAGTACGGTGCCGTTCGGTCTCAGGATCGGGCTGCTGATCACGCCCTCAAGGTGCCGCACGCCCGACCAGTACCCGCGTGCGGCAACTGCGCTGGTGCAGAACGCTGGAGGATGCACCTGGTTAACCTCCTCGCCCTCCTCGGTCTCTTTCCGCTTCACGAACCGGGCGACCGCAGTGAGCCGTTCACGGAGGCTGGCCTCCTTGATGATGACGATGCGCGGGGTGTTAGCCGGCCGTTTGATGCCCTTGAGAGTGCGGGAACTGTGGTCGTGGTGGATCTGCACCAGAGTCCCGCCGCGCTGGAACACGACCTGATCCGAGCCCAACGCCTCGATCGC
>JANNQN010000313.1:0-2356 GCA_031400775.1 Planctomycetia bacterium
TCGTGAAGTCGGCCCCGTGGCCACGATCATCGAAACCGACGAGGACGGACTACTGAATCGACGTAGCGTGCCGAATACCAAAATGCTCAACGAAGCAGTCCGGTAAACGACCGCTACGCATAGGCCAAACAGCCAAAGCCCGGGGAGGAAACTCCCCGGGCTTTCTTTTTTGCGCTGGCTCCAAGGGTACGATTACGCCTCGCGGTTTCCCGCTAGGGATTGGGCCACCAGTTCGCCGTCGGTGGGTTCGCTTTGCTGCATGACTGCTATACTAGTGGCCCGAGACGGTACAATGTCCAAGGGCGCGAGGCACTGAGATTCTTATTGAGGAGCCAGAGATGGAAAAAGCCACCTTTGCCGCCGGCTGTTTCTGGGGTGTCGAGGCCGCTTTTCGCCAGACCCCGGGCGTGAAGAATACGGCCGTCGGGTATATCGGCGGACACACCAAGAGCCCGACCTACGAAGAAGTCTGTACCGATCGCACAGGCCATGCCGAAGCGGTAGAAGTCGAGTTCGATCCGGCCGAAGTCTCCTACGATCAACTGCTCGGCGTGTTCTGGGAGAATCACGATCCCACGCAACGCAATCGCCAGGGCCCCGACTTCGGCTCGCAATATCGCACGGGCATTTTCTATCACTCACCCGAGCAACAGGCGGCGGCGACCGCCTCGAAAGCGCGGCTCGACGCGAGCGGTCAGTACAAGCGCCCAATCGCAACCGAGATCGTCCCGGCCACCGAGTTCTACCGGGCCGAGGAGTATCACCAGCAATACTTGGAAAAACGGGGGCAGGCTAGCTGCCATATCCGCTGAGGGTTGGGAGTTAGAGGCCCGATGGTCGAAATCGGCTCCCGCGATTCCTCTAGGTCGAATTTCCGCGGGACCGCTATAATCGGCTGCCAGCAGATGGACGCCCCCGATTGCGCGGTTGCCGATCTCGGCGGCGATTCGAGCGGGCGAGGAAAAGGAGTTCCCATGCGGTCGATCGCGATCTTGAATCAGAAGGGCGGCGTGGGCAAAACCACAACCGCCGTCAATCTGAGCGCGGCGCTTGCCGCGACGGGCCAGCGCGTGTGCTTGATCGACTTGGATCCCCAAGCGCATGCGACGCTGCACTTGGGCCTGCAACCGGCTCGCGACGAGCGCAGTGTGTACGACGTGTTGACCGGCGACGCCCAACTGGCGGACGTGTGGCGCGTGTGCGGCGAGAACTTGTGGGTCGTGGGCTCGCACATCGACCTGGCGGCGGCCGAAGTGGAGTTGGTGGGCGTGGTCGGTCGCGAGGTGATCTTGCGCGACAAGCTGGCCGCGGTCGGCGACCAGTTCGACTATATCTTCATCGACTGCCCGCCCTCGCTGGGGATTCTCACGCTCAATGCCCTGGCCGCGGTCGACGAGGTGTTTTTGCCGTTACAACCGCACTTTCTGGCACTGCACGGCTTGAGCAAGTTGTTGCAGACCATCGACCTGGTGGCCCGGCGGCTGAACGACCGGCTCAGGCTGAGCGGCGTGGTGTATTGCATGTACGAGTCGGGCACCCGGCTGGCCGCCGAGGTAGTCCACGACGTGGAGCAGTTCTTCAGCGAGAGCCGGCAGCCGCGAACTCCCTGGGCCGAGACGCGGACCTTTCAGACCCGCATCCGCCGCAATATTCGCCTGGCCGAGGCGCCCAGCTATGGCCAGTCGATCTTCCACTATGCTCCCGGCTCCAACGGGGCCGAGGACTATCAGCAGTTGGCCCGCGAAGTGGCGGGCGACTAAGCTTTCGGCCCCTGGCGTCGGCCGCTTCTCCTGGTGTCCAGCTATGCGCGGCTAACGATTGTTCCGCGGAGAGCGGCGAGCGCTCCCAGGGCCCCGGCGGCGCGCCGCTTGGCGACTTTTTTCGCGCTCCGCGTGCTCAATGTATGGGTCTTGCCGACGGCAAGTTCAAACCCTAGCGAATGTGCCGTAGTTGTTGCAGGTGATTCGCAAGCCTGATTTACGGATCGCGCTGGTGGAGCCTGAAAACGCGGCCGCCTTTAGAAAAAATCTGCTACCCCAGGCACAATCCTCCGATCACACAGCCGGGCTCAGGACGATGGTTTTAGTGAAGTCAAGGGAGTGTTTATTTTGTGGAACGGATTTCCACGCGTCGAGAAGCCGCGAGGCTGCTCTTGACCCTGCCGGATGCTTCCAGCGCTACCCTCATGGAAGAGGCGCGGAAGGTATGTACAGACAACCGAAAGGAGTCCGCGATGAATTCGTTTTGCAGGCGAGGTTTGCTTCTATTCGTGAGCTTAGGATGGGTCGCCAGCCCGGCCAACGCCGAGAGCGGTCATGCCACCCCGTCGCTGTTGCCGCTGCCCAGCGTGGCGCCG
>JANNQN010000314.1:0-4200 GCA_031400775.1 Planctomycetia bacterium
GACCGTGCGGGCGTACTTGGGCGCTTGCTCGTCGGCGAGCCACCAGTAATACGCCTGCCAACTGTTGGCCGCCGAAATCAAAATCACTTCGCCGGATCGCTCGTGGTCCAGGGCGTAGCGCTCGCGCTGCGAGCCGACCAGAACCTCGTCGATGCCCTCACAGCCCGAGAATAGCTCGGCCACGATTTCGATATCGGCCTCGGCCGCCACGAACACGTGGGCCAATTGATGATCGACCAGGGCCCAGGCGCGGCTGCCTTTCAGATCCAACTGCTCCGTGCCGCCATCGTCCACGACCGCCAGCAGTCCGGCCTCGCGCAACAGGCGATTGGGATAGACGACGTGATTGACCGGCACGATCGTGTATTCGCTGGCCACGATCCACAGCGGCTTGTTGGGAGCATAGGCTTCTTCCAGGCCGCTCGTGAGCCTGGCGACCGCGCCATCCAGGTCCTTGAGGGCTTGGATTGCCTGGGGACTGTCGGGTCCGAACTTTTGCGCGGCGTAGTCGAGGTGCGGCAGATAGAGGTAGAAAAAGTTCGGCTTCGACTGTCGCGCCGCGATCACCGCGGATTCGCAGATCCAGGCGGTCGAGCGAATGTTGGACAGCGGACCCCAAAAGTGCTGCAGCGGAAAATGGCCCAGGGCATCGCGCAGTTGGCCGTACATTTCGGTCGGCTTGGTGTAGCACCAGAGCGTTTCCGAACCGTCGGGATTGTGGATCGGCGCCGGCGTGCAGACCAGGTCCGCGCCGCAGCCCTTGCTGTGCAGCGCGAACCACACGGCCGTGACGATCGATGGATCGTGCCGCTTGAGCGTGTCCCAAATCTGCTCGGCCTTGATGCACTCGTTCCAGGCCGTCCACATCTCGACTTCCTGCTTGTCGCGCCAATAGAAGCCGTTGGCGACCACGCCATGTTCGTTCGGCAGCTTGCCGGTCGTCATGTTGGCCTGCACCGGGCAGGTGACGCAGGGAAAGCTGGGCACCAGGTGGATCTGATCCCCCTGCCCTGCGAGTCGGGCCAGGCTTGGCATCTCCGCAAGGTCTTGCGCGCGCAGGCCGGGAATCGACAGCAAAACGACATGGTCGGGCATGAAAACTACCTCGGGTTCCGCTCAGTTTGGTTGGATGACGACGCGGCGGTGGATTTCGACTCGCTCGGCTTGGGCGGATCCTGCTCGATCACCACAAACTCGTACCCGTCGCCCTCGGCGGCCGGCCGGACTTCGAATCGGGTCCGCGTAATCTCGCTCGGCGGGCGATCTGCGTAGGCGCGTTCCAGCGCGGCCAGGCGAGCCTGGGTTTCGGTCTGGAAAAAATGCCACAGTTCCTTGTCCCCGCTGGCGATGCCGGCCTTGGCCAGCAGTTTGCGGTCGGCGGCGTGCAATTGCCCCTTTTTCCAGCCGAGGTGCAGCCGATAGTCGGTTGTCGTATGGCCCACCCGCTTTTCCGGCTTGCGCTGGCTGACTTTCGAAATGGTTTCGATCTTGCCGTTTTTCGAAACGGCCGCGATTTCAATCTTGAAGTAGTCCATCTGTCGGGCGTACTCCTCGACCGTAATCTCGTCGGCAAAGACGATTTCCCACTCGCCGCCGCGAGGCTGATGCGCCGACTTGGGCGAAGCCTTTTCGACGCGCGTCGGCGGCGCGGCGGCAACCGCGAGCAAGAACAAGATGGCAAGCAACGTTCGCGTCATGGCACGCATTGTTCCGACGTAGTGGGCTGTTCGTCAGGTTGAGTATATCCAACGGCCCAGCAGCAAGGTGGGCGCCAAGAGCAACAAAATCGCCGCGGCCGTTCCCATGCTCTGCACGGCCGTGCAAGCGCCGGCATCGAGAACCACCAGCGAAAAGATGCAACTACGCACCGCGGCCTGCACCAGCGGCGGGCTCGGATCAAGCGCCGCTCGCGCACACCGCCCGGCGATCAACAGGCCGATCAGGCCCCAAAACACATACCACCGTGGTGGCGTTTCGATGGGTGGCCACTCGTTTCCGTTGACCCACTGCGGCAACGACGCCACCAGCGCAATTCCAGCCGCCAGAATGATCGTGCCCAATAGCAACTGCCCCTTGCCGCTTTCGCGGGCCTCGCTGCGGGCAAATACGGTCACGCCCACAATATACAGCCCAATGCCCAGAGCCACGACCCAGTGGACGGCACGCCAGTCTCCATCGACCAGGCTCATTCCCAGTAGCACGTTGAGCGTGCGGCAGGCGCCCATCACGATCGGCCCGGCCAGCGTTTTCTTCAGCCAGCCGTCGTACGCCAACACGGCCGCGGCCAATAGTGTGGACACCACTCCGCTACGGACGTCGCCCGAGGTGGCACTGGCCGTCCAGCCCAGCACCGTTCCCAGGGCCAACATTCCAAAGCCCAGACGATTGGCCGTGGCCGGCGAAATCCGTCCTGACGGGATCGGGCGAAATGGCCGTTCGCGAGCGTCTTGCTCTTGATCGAAGAAATCGTTGAGGACCATGCCGCCCAAGTACAACAGGCTGGATGCGGCCAGCAGAAGAGCGAACTGGGGCAGTGGCGCCAATCGCTCGTGGGTGAAGAGAAACCCTAGCGCGATATCGGCCATCGCCGTGAACACGTTCGGCAGCCGCATGAGTTGCAGGTAAGCGCGCATGATTCTCGACCGCTTAGAGTCTGGGGACAAAACGTCGGGGACTGTCCCGATTTTTCGGTCGGGCACCGTCCGCAGGATGGTCGGGGAGAAAAATGGGACTGTCCCCCTCTCCGTCACGCTTTGTCCCCAGACTCTTAATCGCTTTAGCCGACCTTCAGCCCGAGCCTGGCAAACAGCGCGGTCATGTATTGATGCGCTTCGCCGGCCGCTTCGTCGGGGTTTTCAATATACGGATACAGCTCGACCGTGAGCCAGCCGTCGTAACCGGTCTGGGCGATCTCGCCCACTGTGGCTGCCAGATCGATCGCCCCGCGGCCGGGGATCAGGTGCCGGTGTACGCGTGTGGTCGCGATGTCCTCGATATGGTAATGGCGCGTATGGGGCGCCATCGGCGCCACCCAGAGCTGCGGATCCTGACCGACGCAATAGGCGTGGCCGACGTCGAAGTTCAAGCCCACCCAGGGCGAATCGATGAGCGACATGAACTCCAAGTACTGATCGAATCGCTCAATCATCAAATCCGGCTCCGGCTCGATCAAGAGCCGCACCGAAACCTGCTCGGCTACTTCGACGCAGGGCATCAATTCGTCGTAAAACCGCCGCGCCGCGTCTTGCCACGATTGTCCTTTGATCAGCCGACCGCCCGGCTCGGTCGTGATGCAGGGCGCTCCCAGCTCGCCGGCCAGTTTCAGGGCCCGCTTGGTGTGCTCGCGTCGAATGGCCCGATAGTTCGGATCGGCGTCGATCCAGCCCGGATACCAGTAGGGCTGCCGCGGATCGGCCACGGCGTTCATCATGAAGGCGTTGACGTTCGAGATCGCCAGGCCGTGCTTGGCCAGGCAATTGCGGATGGAATCCTTGCGCTCGGGCAGCAGGCCGGCGGGCCAGGCGTGGGGCACGTCGGCCAGGACCTCGATGCCGCGATAGCCGAAACCAGCGATCTTCTCGATCGTATCCTCGATCGAGAAATGCATGTAAGCATTGGAACTGAACGCAAGTTTCATGTGCCGTACGGCCGTGATATGTGTGGGGGGCGGGAATCGAGTTGTCAGCGCGGGTAGAGACCCGATTGTACACGTCCGCCGGGTTGCACGAAACCGCTGAGCGCGGCCGAAAAATGCGCATGCCCGGCTACATTGCCGAGCGCGCACCTCAGACTTGGCCAGGCCGCTTGGCGGCTTAGCGATAAAGTTTTCCGGTCACGTCGGACCAGCCGACGACGGGTGTTTCCGGACCCAGCACGAAGATCTCGACGCGGCGATTGCGCTGCCGGGCTTCGGAGCTGTCGTTGGATGAAATCGGCTGGTGCTGGCCGAAGCCGGTGACGCCCATCCGCGCTTCCGGGATGCCGGCCTTGCGCAGACGGTCCGCCACGGCCAGAGCCCGTCCGGCGCTCAGATGCCAGTTGCTCGGATAACGCTCGCGAATTTCCCGCCCCTTGATGCCCTGCGCGTCGGCGTGTCCCACGACCATGATCTTCAACTCGCGCGCTTCGGGCGACTGGAAGATATCGGCAAATTCGTTGAGGATCCGATCGGCGCCCGGCTTCAAGTCGGCATCGCCGCTG
>JANNQN010000315.1:0-35460 GCA_031400775.1 Planctomycetia bacterium
CGCGCCGTCGCCGGGCAATTGCGTCGGGTGGGGGATGGAACGAATCTGATCGATATGGTCTATGTCGAGAACGCGGCGACCGCACACCTGCAAGCGGCCGACGCGCTCGCCGGCAATTCTCCGGTCGCGGGTCGGGCCTACTTCATCAGCCAGGGCGAGCCGGTCAACTGCTGGCAATGGATCGATCAAATTCTGGCGCTGGCCGGAGTCGCTCCTGTGCGGCGGCACGTGTCGCTCGTGGCGGCCAGGCGTGTGGGCGCGGTGCTGGAAACCGTGCATCGGGTGCTGGGAATCCAGCGCGAGCCGCGAATGACGCGGTTCCTGGCCGCGCAACTGGGCACTTCGCACTACTTCGACATCACGGCCGCACGGCGCGACTTTGGCTACTGTCCGCAAGTGTCGACCGCGGAGGGGATGCGCAGGCTGGGCGCGACATTGGGCAAAGAGGTCTCACCAGGCCGCCCACGCACCGCAACCTCTTAGCCGACGCCAATTGGCGCACATGACGCCGCGGCTCGCTTTGCAAAACAAAGCAAAACCCATCACGGCCGACCAGTCAGGCTCCCAACTGGGGCCTTGCTATGATTGACACAAACCGGTAACTTCAAAGGTTTTAATACCCAAGTCACAACATCGGCTTCACGATGATTGCAGGACCGCGCGAGCCGGAACGGATCGTCATCACCGGCGTCGGTTTGGCGGCGCCCAACGGCAACCAGCTCAGCGAATTTCGCGAGAGCTTGCTGGCCGGGCGCAGCGGCGTCACTCCGTACGAAATCCGCTATATCGGTTCGACCGTCGCGGGCGTCTGCCACTTCGACGAGCTGCGCTATCAAAAGCGCAAAGATCTCCGCCGAGGCACACGCGCCGGCAGCATGGGCATCTATTGCGCCAACGAAGCGATCCGCGACGCCGGGCTCGACTGGGCGAACATCGACAAGTCCACGGTCGGCATTTATGTGGGCGTTACCGAGCACGGCAACGTCGAGACCGAAAACGAAATTCACGAGCTCAAGGGCTTCGACTACGACACCAAGTTCTGGTCGCACCATCACAACCCGCGCACGGTGGCCAATAACCCGGCCGGCGAGATTTCGCTGAACCTGGGAATCACCGGGCCGCACTACACCGTCGGCGCGGCCTGCGCCGCGGGCAACGCGGGCATGATCCAAGGCGCGCAAATGCTGCGATTGGGCGAGTGCGACGTGGCGATTGCCGGCGGTGTTTCCGAGAGCATTCATACCTTCGGCATCTTCGCCAGTTTCAAGAGCCAGGGGGCGCTGGCCACGCATGCCGACGCCGAGCGGGCCAGCCGGCCATTCGACTTGGACCGCAATGGCATCGTCGTGGCCGAAGGCGGCTGCTTGTACGTGCTGGAGCGCTACGCCGACGCGCGAAGCCGCGGCGCGAAGATCTACGGCGAGCTGGCCGGCTATGCCATGAACAGCGACGCCAGCGACTTTGTGCTGCCCAATGCCGAGCGACAGGCCGAGTGCATGCAGTTGGCCTTGCGGCGAGCGGGTCTTTCGGCCGAGCAGGTGGACATCGTCAGCACGCACGCCACGGGCACGGCCAGCGGCGACACGCAGGAATGCGCGGCGTTGCGGCGCGTGTTCGGCGACTCGCCCAACACACTGTTCAACAATTCCAAGAGTTTCATCGGCCACACGATGGGCGCGGCCGGCGCGCTGGAGTTGGGGGGCAACTTGCCGGCGTTTGCCGACGGCGTCTGCCACGCCACGATCAACGTCGATCGGCTCGACCCCGACTGCGCTCTGCCGGGCCTCGTGATTCGCGAGCCGCGGGAGCGGAAGCGGGTGGACGTCATCTTGAACAATTCGTTCGGGATGCTGGGAATCAATTCAGTCGTGATCGTTAAACGGGTTTGAGAACAGAGGGAGATCCTTGGGCATGACCCCGGCCGAAGTCAGAGAAGTCGTCGTCGATATCCTGGAGGGTATTGCGCCCGATGAGGACCTCAGCAATCTGAAGGACGACGTCGCGTTGCGCGAGCAGTTGGAGCTCGACAGCATGGACTTTCTCGATATCGTGATGGAATTGCGAAAGCGTTATCGGGTGCAAATCCCCGAGGACGATTACGTGCAATTGGCTACCATGGACAGCACGATTCAATATCTCGCCCCACTGATGAAGGATCTGGTCAAGGCATGAACCGGCTGCCGCCTGCCGCAAGTGCGCCCCATGTCGTTGTCGAACCTTGCCAACCGAATTTTGCACAGGCGTGTGACTCGCTCGTGAGCGCTCCCCGCCGGTCTTCTAGCGTCAGAACGGCCCATGTCCAATTACGACACGATCATCATCGGGGCTGGAATGTCGGGCCTGGCGGCCGGAATTCGCCTGGCCTATTACAACAGGCGCGTCTGCATTCTCGAACGCCACACGACCGTGGGCGGGTTGAATTCCTTCTATCGGCTGGGCGGGCGAAACTACGATGTCGGGCTGCACGCCGTGACCAATTACGTCCCCAAGGGCACCCGCAAAGGACCGCTGGCGCGGCTGCTGCGGCAGTTGCGCTTTAGCTGGGACGATTTCTCCCTGTCGCCGCAAATCGGCTCGACGATCGCCTTTCCGGGCATCGCCATGAAATTCAACAACCAGTTCGAGTTCTTTCGCTCCGAGGTACACCGTTACTTTCCGCGCGAGAAGGACAATTTTCGCAAGCTCGCCGAGACGGTCGTCGACTACGACGATCTGAACGAGCAGGCCGCCAATTGTTCGGCGCGATCGATCGTCAGCCAGATCATCCGCGACCCGCTCTTGGTCGACATGTTGTTCTGCCCGCTGATGTTCTACGGCAGTGCCCGCGAGAACGACATGGACTTCGCGCAATTCTCGATCATGTTTCGCAGCATCTTCATGGAAGGTTTTGCCCGTCCATTTGCCGGAGTCCGCGTGATCCTGAAGAATCTGGTGCGCCGCTTCAAGCAGTTGGGGGGCGAGCTGCGATTGCGGGCCGGCGTGGACCACATGGAGGTCGAGCAGGGCCGAGTCTCGCGGATCATTCTCGACGATGGCACGCAGATCGAGGGCGATCGGGTGCTGTCGTCGGCCGGTTGGTTCGAGACGATGCGGATGTGCGAAGCCGAGCAACCTGTGGCGCCGCCCGCCGCCGGTCAACTCTCATTCGTCGAGAGTCTGTCGGTGCTCGATACCGAGCCCCGCGAGTTGGGCTGCGATCGCACGATCGTGTTCTTCAACGACAGCGAGAAATTCCACTGGAAAAAGCCGGATGAGATGGTCGACTTGCGCAGCGGCGTGATCTGCTGCCCCAATAACTTTCAATACGACCAGCCGCTGGGCGAAGGGCTGGTGCGGGTCACGGCACTGGCGAACTACGACCGCTGGCGGAAGCTGCCCGCCGAGGATTATCAGGCCACCAAACGCATGTGGCACGATCGGATCGTCGAGAGTGCCGTGCGCTTCATGGCCGATTTTCGCCCCCGCGTCGTGGCCACCGACACGTTCACCCCCACCACGATCCGCCGCTTCACCGGACACGAGAACGGCGCGGTCTACGGCGCGCCCGAAAAGCGCTGGAGCGGCACGACGCACCTGAAAAACCTGTTCATTTGCGGAACCGATCAAGGCTTCGTGGGCATTATCGGCGCCATGTTCAGCGGCATCGCCATGGCCAACCGGCATTTGTTAGGCATGCGCCAGGAGGATTCGGACTCGTCCGCCAAAACCTAGAGCACGTTTCGCGAACATGTAGCGACCGTCTCGTCAGATTCCGTGTGGAATTCCGGCGAGCGTACGCCAAACGTCCGTGCGACACGCACTAGCGGGCGGCGCCGAAAGTGGTTTCGACTATGCCTAAAGATTTTCTCCAAGGCGCCCGCGAGCGTTACGACTGCATCGTCATCGGCAGCGGCCTGGCCGGATTGACGGCCGCCAACACATTGGCGCGCAGCGGCCAGTCGGTGCTGCTGCTGGAGCAGCATTACAAGCTGGGTGGCATGGCCACCTGGTTCAAACGCCCTGGCGGCCACATCTTCGACATCTCGTTGCACGGCTTTCCGGCCGGCATGATCAAAAGCTGCCGTCGCTACTGGACCCAGGAAATCGCCGATTCGATCGTGCAATTGAAGCACATCCGCTTCGACAATCCGATGTTCTCGCTGACCACCTCGTTCAATCGCGAGGACTTCACTCGGCTGCTGGTCGAGCGATTCGCCGTGGCGCCCGAGGCCGTGCAGGCTTTTTTCGACACGGCCCGCGGCATGAACTTTTTTGACGACCAATCGACGACTGTCGGCCAGTTGTTCGAGCGGTTTTTTCCGGGCCGCCAGGACGTCATTCGTCTGCTGATGGAGCCGATCACGTACGCCAATGGCTCGACGCTCGAGGATCCGGCGATCAGCTATGGCATCGTGTTTTCGAACTTCATGTCCAAGGGCGTGTACACGTTCCAGGGCGGCACCGACCGGCTTATCAAGCTGATGCACGCCGAGCTGATCCGCTCGGGCGTGGACGTGCGCATCAAGTGTGACGTGGAGAAAATCCTGGTCGAACGCGGCCGCGTGAAGGGCGTGCGCGTGGGCGGACGGGACATTGCCTGCGGCGCCGTGGTGTCCAACGCCAATCTCAAGGCCACGGTCCTGCACCTGGTTGGCAAGGAGCACTTCGACCGCAAGTTTTGCGAAGACGCCGAGGCCGTGCGGCTGAACAACTCGAGCTGTCAGGTTTACATGGCGCTCAAACCGGGCACCGAGCTCGATGAATCGAACGGAGACCTGTTGTTCAGTTCGACGGCGCCCGTGTTTCGGACCGACTTGCTGCTAAGCCGCGACGTCACTAGCCGCACGTATTCGTTCTACTATCCACGCACCCGGCCAGGCAGCGATCGCTCGTTGATCGTGTCGAGCACCAACGCCCGGTATCAGGACTGGGCTGAGCTGAAGCCCGAGGAGTACGAGGCCAGCAAGCAGGATCTGGTCGCCACGACGATCGAAGCGCTGGCAAAGTACGTGCCCGACGTCCGCGCTAAGCTGGACTATGCCGAGGCCTCGACTCCGTTGACGTTCCGGCACTATACGCGTCACATGGAAGGCGCCAGCTTCGGCACCAAGTTCGAGGGTCTGGCCGTCAGCCGGGCGATTCCCGTGCAGGTCGGCGGGCTCTATCATGCCGGCAGCGTGGGTATCATCATGTCGGGTTGGCTGGGCGCTATGAACTACGGCGTCATCGTGGCCAATGACGTCGACACCTGGTTGATGAAGAACGCAGCCTCCTCGACGCCCCCCGTGGCGGCAGCCCTATGAGCCTCGACGAGATTTACGCCGCGATTCCGCATCGTCCGCCATTTTTGCTGGTCGACGAGATCGTCTCGCGCGAGGGGCACCGCATCGTCTGCCGCAAGACGTTTCGCACCGACGAGTGGTTCTTCGCCGGGCACTATCCGCAGTTTCCGCTGGTTCCCGGCGTGTTATTGTGCGAGGCGGCCATGCAGGCCGGGGCCGTACTGTTGGCAGGGCTCGACGTGCCGGTCAACGCCGGCGTGCCGGTGGCGGCGCGGCTGGAAGACGTGCGATTCAAACGGATGGTTCGCCCGGGCGAGACGATCGAAATGGAAGTCGAGTTGACCGAACGCGTCTCCAAGGCCTGGTTCTTGAAGGCCAAGGTGACCTGCGGAAGCGAGACCGCCGCGCGGTTCAAGTTTACCTGCGCCATGGCGCCGATGAGCTAGCATGGATGCCACCATAACGGGCTGCTAACGCGGCTGCCGTCGCCGGGGATCGCGCCTCGGACAGTACGACTAACAAGGAGCAATCGTATGGACTTTTTGCAGTTGGCGGGCAAGACCATTCTCGTCCTGGGCGTCGCCAACCGCAAAAGCGTGGCGCTTCACATTGCGCAACTCTTGGAATCCGCCGGCGCGAATGTCATCTACAGTGTGCGTTCGCCCGAGCGGCGAGAGAGCGTGGCCAAGATGTTGCCCGCCGGGGCCGCGATTCACGTTTGCGACGTGGAGCGCGAGGACGAGATCGCTCGGTTGGCCGAAACGGTGAGCCGCGAGCACGCTCCGCTGGATGGCCTGGTGCATTCGATCGCATTTGCCGAGTACGCGACCGGGTCGCAGGCGTTTCACCAGACGCCCAAGGCCGCCTTTCTGCGCTCGGTCGATATTTCGTGCTATTCGCTCGTGGCGCTGGCCAATGCTTTTCGGGAGCACTTCGAGCCCGATGCGTCGGTCGTGGCGATTTCAATCTCGACCACGCGCATGGCCAGCGAGAATTATGGTTACATGGCGCCGGTCAAGGCCGCGCTCGACTCGTCGCTGGTATTTCTGGCCAAATCGTTTAGCGCCTTTTCGCGAGTGCGCTTCAACGGCGTCGCCCCGGGCTTGCTCAAGACTTCGGCCTCGGCCGGCATACCGGGTTACGTCGATTCGTATCTCTACGCCGAGCAGCTCACGCTCCGCAAGCAGGCCGTGCAAACTGAGGAAGCCGCGGCCGTGGCGGCCTTCCTTTTGAGCCCCCGCTCGAGCGGCATCAACGCGCAGAATATCGTGGTCGACGCCGGCATGGCGGCCAACTATTTCGACCGCGATATCGTCCGCCGGGCCATGCGCCCGGAGTAACAGGCAACGACGTCAAGAGCGCGCGAGAATGGCGGCGGTCGGCTTGCGGGGGCGCTTGTCCATTTCGGGCGCCAGGCTGCGTTGCCAGTCGACGGCAAGCATCAGGGTGTTGATGCCCGAGCCGATGCCCAAGAGCGCTACGCGATCGTTGGGCCGCAGGTGGCCGGCTTGGATGCCCAGGGCCATGGTCATCGGCAGCGCCACCGACCCGGTATTGCCCAGGGACTGATACGTGGCAAAGTCAGAGGCCGGATCGATCGCCAGCGATTCGAGCAGAAACTTGCGATGCGCGGCGCCGACCTGATGGCAAAAGGTCTTGTCGACGTCATCGCGCGACCAGCCCGTCTCTTCCAGCAGGGCCTCGTAGGTTTCGGCTCCGGCGACGATGCCGTCGTGCATCAGCCGTTCGGCATGGGTCTGCATCAAGGGGTGCATGCCGCTCGCTACGGCTTCGTCACGGCCGCTGGTGCATAGGGCATGTCCGGCCGTGTAGGCTCGGCCGGTCGCCGCCAGCAGCCGATTGCCCGTGCGGCTCGATTCCCGGTCGGTTAGCAAAATCGCGGCGCTGCCCGAGCCAATGGTCAACGAGGCCACGGCCGTTTTGACGGTTTCTCGCGTCAACGATTGGTCGGCATTGAGCGCGGCGATCGTGGTTTCGACCAAGGGCCGGCTGGTTTCGGTGCCCACGACCAGCCCGTAGCGGATCTGCCCGAGCTCGATCATGTTGGCAAGTTGCACCACACCGTTGAGAATGCCCAGGCAGGCATTCGAGACGTCGTAGATCGTGCAGCGGGGGCTCAGGCCGAGTCCGTGGTGGACGCCGCAGGCCGTGGCTGGCTCGAGGTGGTCGCGGCAAACCGAGCCGTGTACCAACGCGCCCACCTGGCTTTTGTCGATGCCGGCCATCGCCAGCGCCCGCTCGGCGGTTTCCACGCTTTTCTCGCTGGGAAGCGTGCCGGGAGCCCAGAAGCGACGCTCGCGGATGCCGCTCATCAGCTCGAGTCGCCCCTGCGGCAGCCCCAGCCGGCTATAGAGCGGCTCCAGTCGGGCTTCTAACTGCTCCGAGGTGACGATTTCCTCGGGCAGCGTGTAGGCGATTGTTTCCAAACAGACGTTCTTGTATCGCATCGACTGAAGCTGCTGGTTTTTGCGGGGAAATCGCGAGTCGACTATTAGCTTAGAGCCGTGTGGAGCCATGTAAAGCCGAAATAAGCCTCGGTTGAATCGCACCCGGAGGGAATTCCGAAAGCCCTCATGTTGTGCTAGCGAGTTTCGCCGCGATCAAAATAGGCAGGGGTCATTGTAATCTCGCGGGCGAGTCATAAACTCGCTGACGACTTGCATGCCCTTCGGGGAGAACACGGCGGGAAGCCGTAGAGGAGTTCGCGAAGCTAAACCATAGGGAAATCGCCGCGTGTCGTGTCCCGCCTGGGGATCGACAAGTCGGCAGTCTTTCAAGCGACCGGCATCAAGGACGATGCACAGTGCTTGTCGTCCATGTTGGCGTGTGCTTGACCGGCAAACTTACGGGCTCGAACCATTCGAGCCTGGAATGCTGCCGGGAGCCTGCCTTTTCTTGCGATTCTCGCCGCGGTCGCGGCATTCGGCTGCTTCGCGACTAGTTTGCCCCTTTTTCTAACGCGACCAAGGAACGTGTCGCAAAAGGAGAGCTCGCATGCGATCGAAACCACTGATCGGGTTGAATGCTGACTATCGTGCTGCCAAGAAGGACGCACCGGCATTTACATTTGTCTGCGCGGGATATTACGACTCGATTGTGGAGGCCGGCGGAATTCCGCTGGTGCTGCCGCCGGTTGACAGCGACGACGATCTGAAGCGTCTGATGGATTTGTTGGACGGCATGGTGATGGTCGGCGGAGCCGATCTGGATCCTCGCCGCGACGGCTACATGCTGCATCCCAGCGTGCGGCCGCTCGACCAGCGGCGCGAGATGTTCGACCGCCGCTTGATGAACATGATCGCCAAGCGGCGGATGCCGGTGTTCGGCATCGGCGTGGGAATGCAGTTGCTCAACGTCTCGCAAGGCGGCACGCTGCTGTTGCACATTCCCGAGGACCTGCCCAAGGCGTTGCCGCACAAGGATCCGCTCGATCCCTCGCATCGCCACGGCCTGGAAGTCGTGCCCGGCTCGTTGATGGAGCGCGTGTACGGCGATGGCGAGATTCGCGTCAACAGCGTGCATCACATGGCCATCGACGACGTGGCGCCGGGCTTTAGCGTCACGGCACGCTGTCCCGACGGCGTTGTCGAAGCGATCGAAAGCACGACCGATTGGTTGGCTTTCGGCACGCAGTTCCATCCCGAGAGCGATTCGGCCTCGGCGCTCGACCTGCGCATCTTCGAGGAGTTCATCTTCGGCATCACCGGCGAAGTGCCCGCAATGCGGCTCGTGGCCTAAGCGATCGAGGACTGCATCGAGCGGTCCCTGAAAGAATCGAGAGGGCTGGTCCGCCCGTGCGCTCAGGCGGCGCGAGTGGACCAGCCAATCGGTTCTCGCATCTATGCCCATTTGGCACGGACCCGCGCGAGCGGTCCGCGAATGTCTGATGCTCGAAGTGTCGCTGCTGAATCGGCTGCGGGCCGTGTGCGAGCGCAGGCGCTGGGTGATTGGGCTGCGCGTGGCGGCCGGTTGCCGCGGGCTGCGAGCGGTCCTGGTGGGAGTCGAGGGCAGGGGGCTGGCAATCCGCGCCGAGATATTTGCCAGTCTCTCCGCGCCTGTGCCCCCGCAAATCCGCCGCTCGTTCGCGCGCTTGCGGCGCCCAGATCGAGCCCGGCCGGGCGAAGCGCCCCTGCTGGCGGCGCAGTTGGCCGAGAGCCAGGCGGCGCTTTTGGACACGTTTGCCGCGCAGGTTGCGCCGGTGTGGGATCGCATTTTGGCCGTGGCGGTCGACGATCCCGGCGTGTGGACCCAGGCTGGCGGCCTGACGGTATGCGGCGGCATGTGCGATGCAGCCCGCCTGGCCGAACATTCAGGATTAAACGTCATCGACGGCTTTTCCGGTCGCGATTTGGCGCAGGACGGTCGGGGGCGGCCGCTGCTGCCGGTTCCTTACTGGATCCTGCTGCGAGATTTGCAGCGAACCCGACTGCTCGTCGAGTGGGGATCGACCCCGCGCATGACGCTGCTGCCCGCCTCGCGCGATCTATCCGGGGCTTCCGGTCTATTGTCGTTCGTCGTTCGCCGCAATAAAGACAATAAAGGCAGTGGACCCTCCGCGGCGCCGGACGCCGAGGCGATCGTTCAGCAGATCGTAGCGCAAATGCCGTCTTTGCCGGGCGTCGACGAGGTCGTACTGAATTGCCGGGCGACCACAATCGGTGAAGTACGCTCCGAATTCGCTCGGCAGTTGCCGACGCTTCGCGTATTGGAAACCAGCGAGCTGGGAATTCCCGTCGGCAGCCTGCAAACGGCCGGATTGGCGCTTTTGGGACTGCTGCACTTGGACCAGACGCCCGCCAATGTTCCGGCGATCACGGGCGCTCGTACGCCGCGGGTGCTGGGCAGTCTGACGCCCGGCTCGCTGTCGAGCTGGCATCGCCTGGTGCGCGAACTTGCAGCCGCGAAGCCCACGGTCGTTTCGCTGCGCAGCGCGATCTAACGCATTGCCGCCAAGCCCATGCACGGCAGGCGAGCCGGCCGCCCTAGACAAATCCGCTACGTCCGGCACCGTGGCGAGCGACCCTTGAAAACTATTCGCTTTCCCACTTGGAGAAACTGGAGGAACTGCGAGGCGGTTGCCGATTAGTAAAACCACTCGGGCAAGAAAGCCTGCCGCCCGCGAGTGTAGTCGACTGTAAAATCCTTTGGCTCTTCGTAGAACATCCTGAATCCTTCCCTATGAAAGTAGCCGCACCGCATTACTTGCTGTTTTCCGAGTCGTGCCGGAAAAGCTCGCAAGGTCAGTGGAGGTTTGTCCTACAGTCGATCGACGGCGGCGACCAGCTCGAAGCCGCGGACGCCGAGCCCAACGCCAAGGGCGAACGGTTGGAGCTGCTGGCTGTCGTGCGCGGGCTCGAGGCGCTCGAGCAACCATCGCGCGTGACGTTGGTCACTCCCAGCAGGTACGTCAATCGCGGGCTGACGTACGGTATGGAGGAGTGGCGGGCCAACGACTGGCAATGGGAACATTTCGGCGAGATGGTGCCGGTCAAGAACCGCGATCTGTGGCAACGGGTGGATCGGGCCCTGGTGTATCACCAACTGGAATGCCGCACGTGGCGATTCGATTTGCCGCATGCGGGCCAGGACTCGGCGCAACCCGCGACCATCCAGGTCGGCTCTACGGCGGCCTCTCGCCGTCGCCGGCTGAGTGGGCGGCTGCGACGCCGCTGGGTGGCTTGCGAGCGGTGGTGGGACGAGCGGCGACGCTCGTGGGCCCTATGGACGGCCCAATGCGGCACCCGCCTGCTGCCGTTGCCTTGGCTGCAATAGGCCAAAACTCTTTTTTTCGCGGTTTGGTCCCCAAAATGCGGGGATTAGCGACTGGACGCGACCGCCCAGGGATTCGAGAATCATTGAGGTATCATTGATGACGACGCGGACTTCGGTGGAATTGGATAAATTCGGCGCTCTGCTCGATGGACATCACGAGAATCCGTTTGAAGTCTTAGGGCCGCACGAAATCGTATCCGCCGGGCAACGGGCCATGGCGGTGCGGGCGTTTCTGCCCGGCTCCGCCCAGGCATGGGTCGTCGACCCCGGTCACAATCGGCCGCAGCCGATGCGGCGCATTCATCCGGCCGGGTTATACGAGGCCATTTGTCCGATGCAAACGAACGCGGCGAACCATCAGTACTTATTGCGGGTTGCCGACCAGCGGGGCACCGAGACCACGATGCACGATCCTTATGCCTTTCCGCCCCTCTTGTCCGACTTCGACTTGCACCTGCTGGCCGAAGGCAAGCATTGGACCAGCTATCGCAAGCTCGGCGCGCAATTGCGCACGGTCGACGGAATCAGCGGCGTCAATTTCGCCCTCTGGGCGCCCAACGCCACCGGCATCAGCATCGTCGGCGACTTCAACGAGTGGAACCCCCGCCGCCACGCCATGCGCAAGCACATTCCCAGCGGAATCTGGGAGCTGTTCGTGCCCGGGCTCGCCGACGGGGCGATCTACAAGTATCACATCCGCCACCGCGACCAGGTGTTCGAAAAGGCCGACCCTTACGGCTTCGCCGCCGAATTGCCGCCGCGGACGGCGTCGAAAGTGGCCGACCTGGCGCGCCATTCGTGGAACGACGGCGAATGGATGGCCAATCGCCGCAAGAACAATGGCCTGGACGCACCCATCTCGGTGTACGAAGTCCATTTAGGCAGTTGGCGCCGGCCGGCCAACGATCCGAACGGTTGGCTCAACTATCGCGAATTGGCGCATCAGTTAGTCGACTATTGTCGCGAGATGGGCTACACGCACTTGGAGCTGATGCCGGTCAGCGAGCATCCCTTCTCAGGCAGTTGGGGATATCAGACGGTTGGCTACTTCGCCGTCACGAGCCGCTACGGCAGTCCAGAAGACTTCATGTACTTCGTCGATCATTGCCACCAAAACGGCATTGGCGTGTTCATCGATTGGGTGCCGGCACACTTCCCTCGCGATGCCCACGGCTTGCGGATGTTCGACGGCACGCACCTGTACGAGCATGCCGATCCGCGTCAGGGCGAGCATCCCGACTGGGGCACGCTGATCTTCAACTACGAGCGCAACGAAGTCCGTAACTTCCTGATCTCCAACGGCCTGTTCTGGTTCGATCAGTATCACATCGACGGCCTGCGGGTCGACGCCGTAGCCTCGATGATCTACCTGGACTACAGCCGGGGACCGGGCCAGTGGATTCCCAACGAGTTCGGCGGCCGAGAAAACCTGGGCGCGATCTCGTTGCTCAAGGAATTCAACGAGCAGTCCCACGTCCATCACCCCGGCGTGCTGACGGTCGCCGAAGAATCGACCGCCTTCACCGGCGTGTCGCGGCCGACCTACCTGGGCGGATTGGGCTTCAGCCTGAAATGGAACATGGGTTGGATGAACGACACGCTGCGATACATGCGGCACGACGCCGTGCATCGCAAGTACCACCACGACGAGCTGACCTTCAGCCTGATCTATGCCTTTACCGAAAACTTCGCGCTCCCCTTCTCGCACGACGAAGTCGTGCATGGCAAGGGCTCGCTGCTGGATCAAATGCCCGGCGACCTGTGGCAGAAGTTTGCCAACCTGCGGTTGTTGTACGGCTACATGTTCGCCCATCCCGGCAAGAAATTGCAGTTCATGGGTTGCGAATTCGGCCAGTGGAACGAATGGAACCACGACGGCAATTTGCAGTGGGACCTGTTGCAGTGGTCCAGTCACCAGGGCTTGCAGAAGTACGTCGCCGACCTGAACCGCATTTATCGTAGCGAGCCGGCCCTGTACGAAGTCGACTTCGAAAGCCAGGGCTTCGAGTGGATCGACTGCCATAACTACGAACAGAGCACGCTGGCTTTCCTGCGGCGGGCCAAGAACCCCCAAGACCACGTGATCGCGGCCTGCAATTTCACCCCCGTGCCGCGCACCATGCACCGCCTCGGCGTGCCCGAGCTGTGTTGGTACGACGAGATCAGCAACAGCGATTCGATTTATTACGGCGGCGGCAACCTGGGAAATGGGCCTGGCCGAATGGCCGAGGCTCTGCCCTGGGACGGCCGCCCGTTCTCGATTCCCATCACGCTGCCTCCGCTGGGAATCGTGATGCTCAAGCCGCGCAGATAGCACGTCGGGGTCGCGTCGTTTTCAGGCGAACTTGGCCGGCCGTTCCGTTGTCCACAAAGCGGACCGAGGCCAAGAACTCCCGTCACGCGCGAGTAGTCGATGTATATCCCCCCGGCGTTCGAAGAGACCGATCGGAACAAGCTGTTTAATTTTATCGAGTCGCACAGCTTCGGCTTGTTGGTTTCCGACGGTCAGGACTCGCTGTGCGCGACACACTTGCCTTTGCTGGTCGATCGGAATGCGGGGCCGCAGGGCTGTCTGGTGGGCCATGTAGCGAGAGCCAATCCGCATTGGCGACAATTGGCGGGTCAACAGGTGCTGGTCGTATTCTCCGGCGCCCACGCGTATGTCTCGCCCACCTGGTACCAGGCCGAAAATGTCGTTCCGACCTGGAACTATGTAGCCGTGCACGCCTACGGCCATTGCACGCTCGTCGAGGATGAGCAAGGGATTGCGCAAATCATCCAGGACTCGGTCGAGACCTACGAGCGATCGATGCACAAGCCCTGGACGATTGATTCCGGCACGCCGTTTTTCGAGCGCCTGGCCAAGATGGTGATTGGCATTCGAATCGAGCTCGACCGACTGGAAGGCAAATGGAAGCTGGGTCAGAATCACCCGGCCCTCATGCGCCAGAACGTCGCGGAAATCCTGGCGAGTCAGGCTTCCGACGATGCGCGTGAGATCGCGCGGCTGATGGCCGAAACGCTCGGTTGAGCGTGCGAATTGCCTGCGAGAGGCGACCTCTCGAAAAATGCCAGCCGCGGCCTCGGACTTGTCGTAGCGGTTGGAGTGCCTGACCGACGGCCAGTTTGAGTGGATTTGCCCCAGGCGATAGCGGTTGTTTTGACTTTGCCCATTGTTGAAATAAACTTCCAATTAGTACCCTCGGCTTTGCGCCACTGTCCGCGTTGCGCCGTCCGTTGGCGACGCGATCGCGGCCACACATCTGGGTGCGTTGCGGCCGCTTGCAGCGGCGAGAATCTTTTCGTTCCAATTCAATTCTCATAAAACTCGATTTGCGGAGCCGCCACCCTCGGCCCTTTGGTTTCTCGAAGTGAGCCAAGGTCCCTTCGGCCGTGCGTGTGGCAAACGTCTGCAATCGATACGTAGCGACGGTTCGCCCGCTCAATGACGCCAATCAGGTCCACGAAAACGCCGAGGTCTCGTGAACCCCTACCGGATTTGCATCCGGACCGCCACGAGAGTCACGAGCTATCGCGGCAGGCGAGCCGCTGCGCGGCCCTGACCGCGGCGATGCTCGTGTGGGGCATCGTGTTCATGGGGCTGTACCCGCTGCTGGGTTCCATCCCCTCGGCCTTAGTTCTCTTGGTGGCCTGCCTGGCGACCATCGCAACGCTCGTGGGCCTGGCACGCGGCGTTTCGCCCGTCTTGTGCGGCAACATTACTTGCTTCCTCGTGTGGGCCGCCTGCACCGGTCTGGCGGTGTTGAACGGCGGAGGGACCGCACCGTCGGTCATGTGGTACGCAACGCTGCCGGTCATGGCGCTATTGCTGTGCGGCCAATGGGCTGGCGTTACGTGGACGCTCGTGGGCCTGCTGAGCGTCGCCGGCTTTGCCCTGGCCGAAGCGGCCGGCTATCGTTGCCCCCAACAACTCACGCCCGCCGCACTCCGATTTCTCGAGTACTTCGGCACTGCCAGCCTCGTGGCCTGCGAGTTCATCCTGGTGATCGCCTTTATCCAGATCGATCGCCGCAGCCGGCAGGCGCTGCGCGTCGTCAACGAGCGGCTGCAAGAGGCCCGTAGTCAGCTCGTAGCCGTGCAGTCGAACCTGGACTTTCCGATTGCCCAGTGGGCCAAGATTCATCAGAAGATTGAATCTTTGGAAGACGAAGTCGAAGAGGACGAGAGCGAAAACGAGAGCGACGTGTCGCGCGTTCCTTGAACGCCACCGTTCGCGCCTCCGCTTGCGGCCTGGCCAGCCACGCGCCGCTCGACGTGCGCCGGTCGGTCAGATCTCGACCAGCATTCGCATCGGCTCTTCGATCACTTCTTTGATGCGTTTCAGAAATGTCACCGCCCCTTGGCCATCGACGACCCGATGGTCGTAGGTCAAGGCCAGGTACATCATGGGCCGAATCACGACCTGGCCTTCGCGGGCCACGGGCCGGTCTTGTATCGCATGCAGTCCCAGAATGCCGCTTTGCGGTGGATTGACGATCGGCGTGGAGAGCATCGAGCCATAGACGCCGCCGTTGGAGATCGTGAACGTGCCGCCTTGCAGCTCTTCGAGTTGCAGGCTGTTCTCGCGGGCCCGATGCGCCAGATCGGCGATCGTGAGCACGATCTCGGCGAAGCTCAGCCGATCGGCGTTGCGCAACACCGGCACGACCAGCCCCTTGCCGCCGCCGACGGCGATGCCGATGTCGAAGTAGTTGTGGTAGATGATGTCGTTATCGCGAATCGAGGCGTTGACCTCGGGCACCAGCTTGAGTGCGTCGATCGCCGCCTTGACGAAAAACGACATGAAGCCCAACTTGACGCCGTAGCGCTCGAAGAACACCTGCTTGTGTTCGTTGCGCAGGGCCATGACCGCCGACATGTCGACTTCGTTGAACGTGGTGAGCAGCGCCGCGTTGTGCTGCGCTTCGACGAGCCGCTGGGCAATCCGGCGGCGTATCGGGCTCATCGGCACGACGTCTTCCTGGCGGCCACCCGCCGCGGGCTGAGCGAGCGGCTTCGATTTCTGGATGGCTCGTGGCGGTGCGGCCTGCTCCTTGGGGCTGAAAACCAACTCCTGGTCGGCCGCGCGGCCGGCCGACGGAGAGGATGCGGGGGTTCGCGCTGCCGGTTCGCTGTCGCGGCGCTGTGCGGCCGGCTTCGGCCCTGCATCGGAGCGCGGCTTGGGAGTTTGAATCGCTTGCGCGGCCTGGGCCTTGGCAGCGGCTGCAGCTTCGTCGTTACTTTGACCCTTGGCGGCGCCCTCGGCAATGGGCTCGATATAGCCGATCACTTCACCTACGGTGGCCGTTTCACCGGTGCGTTTCAAGACTTTCGAGATTCTGCCCGACACGGGAGCCGAGATTTCAACCGTGGCCTTGTCGGTCTCGATCTCGACGAGGTTTTCATCCTTTTCGGCGGTTTGGCCCTCGCCTTTGAGCCACTGACCGATCTGGACTTCGGTAATCGATTCGCCCACGGAGGGCACTTTCAGTTCAACGGCCATAGCGGCGGAATCCCCCTGGTATTTTGGCAATCCGTTGTAGTCCCTCCCGCGCCGAATGAGAAGGGTGTCGCGGCAAAGACGCAATCAGTGCGTCCCGCGTGGAATTTTCGAACGGACGATTCGCGGCGCTCCCTAGATGCAACCAAATGCCTGCATCAGCAGCTCTTTCTGCTCCATTTTGTGGCTGCTGGCCGAGCCGGTCGCGGGACTGGGTGATGCGCGGCGATAGATGCCCGAGAACGGCAGACGGTCGTACAACTCGCCGCCGAAGCGGGCCAATAGAAATCGCCACGCGCCCATGTTCTCGGGTTCTTCTTGCACCCAATAAACCGGAGTTCCGTCTTTATAGGGCGCGAGCGCCGCTTTGAGCGGTTCCATCGGCAAGGGATAGAGCTGATCCATCCGCACGATCGCCACGTCCTGACGATTGAGCTCTTCGCGCTCGGCTTCCAACTCGTAATACAACTTGCCGCAACAAATCAGCACGCCCTCGACATGGGGCCGATCGGGCTGGCTGTCCGGAATAACTTTCTCGAAATGGCCGGTCGCGCAGCGTTCGATGCTCGAGACCGCCTTGGGATGCCGCAGCAGGCTCTTGGGGGTCATCACCACCAGCGGCTTGCGCCAGGGTCGCAGCACCTGCCGCCGCAAAGCGTGAAAGTATTGCGCTGGAGTGGTGGGCACGATGATCTGAATATTGCACTCGGCCGCCAGATTCAAAAATCGCTCCAGCCGCGCCGACGAGTGCTCGGGTCCCATGCCTTCGAACCCGTGCGGCAAGAGCAGCGTCAGCCCGCTTAGTCGGCGCCACTTGGTTTCGGCGCTGGCGACAAACTGGTCGATGATCACCTGCGCGGCGTTGACGAAGTCTCCGAACTGCGCTTCCCACATCACCAGTCCGTTCGGGCAGTCGAGACTATAGCCATACTCGAAGCCCAGCACTCCGGCCTCGGAGAGCGGGCTGTTGACGATCTCGACCGGCGCCTGTCCTTTCGACAAGTGCGCCAGCGGCGTGTAGCGATGTCCATCCTGATAGTCGTGCAGCACGGCGTGCCGTTGACTGAACGTCCCGCGGGTGCTGTCCTGGCCGCTCAGACGCACGCGAAAGCCGTCCTCCAACAGAGTGGCAAAGGCCAGGGCCTCTCCGGCCGCCCAATCCAGCGGGCGCTCGCCGCGGGCCATTTCGCGCCGCGCCTCGAGAAACCGCTCGATCTTCGGGTGCGGACGGAAGTCGGCCGGCAATCGGGTTTGCACTTCCAGTAGCTCGCGCAAACGGCGCTCTTCGGCGCCGGTCGGCACTTCCTTCACGTCGGCGTCGCGTCCGCCGACATAGCCCTTCCACACGCCCGGGTAGGCCTGCGGCCGCGCGACGTACTCGTCGCTTCGAGCGACCGAAAGCTCCTCGTCGAGTTGCTTGGTCTGCTCGCGGGCGATCCGGTCGGCCTCTTCGCGCGAGATTTCGCCCAGCACGAGCAGGTGATCGAGATAACTGTCGCGAACGCTCTTGCGTTTTTCGATCGCGCGATACAAGACCGGCTGTGTGAAGGCCGGCTCGTCGCCTTCGTTGTGGCCGCGCCGGCGGTAACAATACATATCGATCACGACGTCGCGCTTGAACTCGTGCCGGAAATCCATCGCCAGGCGGACCACGAAAGCCACGGCTTCGGGGTCTTCGCCGTTGACGTGAAAGATAGGGATTTGCAGCATCTTGGCCACGTCGGTGGCATAGGTACTCGAGCGTCCCTCGGAGGGTGAGGTCACAAAGCCGATTTGATTGTTCACGACCACGTGGATCGTGCCGCCGGTTTTGTAGCCTTCGAGCTGGCTGAGATTGAACGTCTCCTGCACGATTCCCTCGCCGGCGAATGCCGCGTCGCCGTGGATCAAGAGCGTCATGATCCGCTCGCGCTTGTAATCGCCTTCACGATCCTGCTTGGCCCGCACGCGGCCGATTGCCACGGGGCTGACGAATTCCAAATGGCTGGGATTAAAGCACAGCGACAGATGCACCTTCTGCCGGGCCGTGGTCGGCCAGTCGCTGCTGTAGCCCAGATGATACTTCACGTCGCCGCGGCCCAGGTGCAGCTTGGGATCGATGTCCGCGAACTCGCGAAAGATTTCTTGCGGGCTCTTGCCCATGATGTTCGAGAGCACGTTGAGGCGTCCGCGATGGGCCATGCCGAGCACGATTTCGCGAATGCCCTGGTCGCCGGCCTTTTCGATCGTCAAATCCAAAAGCGGAATCAAGCTCTCGGCGCCTTCCAGCGAGAAGCTCTTGGCGCCGGTGAATCGCTTCTGAATAAACTCCTCGAAGATCGTGGCGTCGGTCAGTCGCGTGAGGATCCGCAGTTGCTCTTGCTTGGAGAGCGAAAGGCGGTTTTCGGTGCCCTCCATTCGATCTTGCAGCCATTGCCGCACGCTGAGATCGTCCATGTGCATGAACTGCACGCCGATCGAGCGGCAATACGTCTTGCGCAGCCGCTCCAAGATGGTGCGCAGCGTCAGCACGTCCGGCCCGCGGATCGTGTCGGTGGAAAATGGCCGATCCATGTCGGCTTCGGTGAATCCGTAGTGCTCGGGATCCAACTCAGGCAAGTGTGGACGGGGCATGCCCAGCGGATCGATGTTGGCCACCATGTGCCCGCGCACGCGATATGCCCGGATCAATTGGTCGACGCGGTCCTGCAGCAGCGCCATCTCCAACTCGCGCACACTGGCCGCGGCGCCGTCGTGTTGAACACCGCTGGCCGGATTGAAGACGCTTGAGGGTCGAAACGACGGCCCCACGCGCGGCGGAGTCGCGCTGCCGTTGCCGAGCCGCTTGAAATAGCGCCGCCAATCGGCCGAAACCGAATGGGCATCGCGCAAGTATCGCCCGTAAAGATCTTCGATGAAGCCCAGATTGAGGCTGCCAATTGCCGGCTCCAGGTCGCTGTCGTCTTGGGAAATGTCTAGCATCGCAAAATTCACCAAACTAGGAAGTCGTCTCTCGAGCCCGCATCTGGGGCGAACAGTACCCAATCGCCGTGAAATATCCAAATGCAATTGCCGCGCACACGCGAGCCGTGTTGCCTCGTGTAGGGAACAATTGGTCTCACGTCAAAGTCGTGTTGCCGCTTGTATCGAGGTATGCCGCCTGTCCACAGGGCACATTAGGGCACATTCCGTGCCCAAACGCGCGTGTCGTGCGACTTTGCCTGGGGAGAGGATTTCAACGAAAAAACCCATCTGCATGCAAGCGCGCAGACGGGCTGTTGCCGCCGACTGAGCCCCGATTGTTTCCTCTGTGGTTCCGGTCCGTATGCTAGGCAACGGCCGCGCAGGGTGTCAAGGCAACGACATGGGGCCGTACCAGCGAGACAACCATCACCCCGAACGGCTGCGGAATGCGACCGGAGGTCATTTTCGCCGGGTGGCCCATCTCGTATCATGAAAGCTGACAGACAGTTGCCGTTTTGGGACCGCCCGATTCGGCTGTCCCCCGAGCGTTGCCGCCAGCGAGGCGGCCCTTGACTGGTTCAATTCCACGCTGTCGCCACCCTGCTCCGAGCGACCGAGTGACCAAAGCCGCGGTTGCGGTAACTGCTTATTCTATGAACGTCACGTTTTCATGCCCCCGTTGTCACGACAGCGTCCGCGCAAACGTCTCGTCCAATGACGAGTCGCTCAAGTGCCCGAGCTGCCGTCAGGCGATGTCGATTCCGCCCGACGCGTTCGACGGCCAGGTGTTGTGCCGCTGCCTGGCATGTCCCAGCACCGATCTTTTCGTGCGCAAGGACTTTCCGCAGCGATTGGGCGTTGCCATCGTGGTTGTGGGCATCGTGGGCAGCTCGATCGCCTGGGGATACAGCTTGCTGATCGCGACCTTTGCCATCCTGTTCGCCACGGCGCTCGTCGACGTGGTGTTGTACCTGATCGTTCCCGACGCGCTGATGTGTTATCGCTGCGGCGCTCAATACCGCATGGCCGAAGGCATGTCGCGGCACGGCGCTTTTAATTTGGAGACTCACGAACGTTACCGGCAACAAGCGGCTCGCATGGCCGGCCAGGCTCGCTAAGAGCCTATCCGAGAACTGTCGGGGACTGTCCCAATTTTTCGATGGCTTCGAGAAAAATGGGACTGTCCCCCCCTCCCAGACAGTTCTCGGATAGGCAATAAGGCGAACTCTGGCTACGGGCCATTCGCGACAGGATGAGCGGATGCGAATCGTTGGATTGCACAGGGACGGGGTTGAATAGCGATGGACCAGGAACGGGAGCGAATTCAGGCCGACTTGCGCGGGCTCGTCAAAGGCGACGTCCGCTGCGACGATGTTTTCTTGCAGCTCTACGCCAGCGACGCCAGTATCTACGAAATCAAGCCGCTGGCCGTGATTCGCCCGCGGACCCTGGCCGACGTGGTCGCATCGGTCGAGTACGCCGCCGAGAACCATCTGCCCATCCATCCGCGTGGGGCCGGCACCGGGCTGGCCGGCGAGTCGCTCGGACCGGGACTGGTGCTCGACTTTTCGCGCTACATGCGCCGCTTGCTCGAAACGTCGGAAGCGAGCGTCCGCGTTCAGCCGGGGATCGTTCACGCGCAACTCAATGAGATGCTGCGGCCGTCGGGCCGGCATTTTGGTCCCGACCCGGCCATGTCGAGCGTCACGACGATGGGCAGCGTGATCGCCATCGACGCCGGCGGAAGCCACTGGCTCAAGTACGGTTCGGCTCGCAACCATGTACTGAGTTTGCAGATCGTGTTGGCCGACGGCCAGGTCTTGGAGGTGAATCGCGAACCGCTCGACGAGCATCGGGCCGATCCTGATTCGCGGCGCGGCCGGCTTGTCACTTCCTTGGCCGGACTGCTGGAGCGCGAAGAGCAATTGATTCGCCAACGGCAGCCGCAGAGCCTGGTCAATCGCTGCGGCTATCAATTGGCCGGAGTTTTGAACGGACAGCACCTCGACCTGACGCGACTGTTGGTCGGTTCCGAGGGAACGCTGGCTTTGATTACCGAGGCGACGGTAGCCACGCAGCCGCTGCCCAAACATCGAGGCGTTGTGCTGCTGCTGTTCGATCGGCTGGAAAGCGCGGCCAAAGCGGTGATGGAAGTGTTGCCGTTGCAGCCGAGCGCCTGCGATCTGATGGATCGCCGCCACTTGAGCCTGGCCCGCGAGAGCACGGTGCAATACGACCTGTTGATTCCGCCCGAGACCGAGGCGGCGCTGCTGGTCGAGCAAGACGGTGATACGCTGGCCGCTGTGCGCGACAAACTGGCGCAAGTCGTCGATCGCGTCCGCCGCAAAAAGCGGCTTGCCTTCCACGCCATGCAAGCGCAGGATCGCGAGGAAGTCGAGCTCTATTGGCGGCTGGCGCGCAAAGTCGTGCCCACGCTGTATCGCATGAAGGGGTCGACTCGCCCGCTGCCGTTCATCGAGGATCTGGCCGTGCCCCCCAAGGCGCTGGCCGAGTTCCTGGTGCGGATGCAAAATGTTCTCAAGCAGCACCAGGTGATCGCCTCGCTCTTCGGACACGCTGGTCACGGACAGTTGCACCTGCGGCCGTTTCTGGACCTTTCGGATCCGGCCGACGTGACGCGGATGGCGCAGTTGGCCTCGGACTTGTACGATGAGGTGTTAGCTCTGGGCGGAACGATCAGCGGCGAGCACGCCGACGGCCTGAGCCGCACGTCGTTTATTCGCCGGCAATACGGTCCGCTGGCCGACGTGTTTCGGGAAGTGAAGCAGATCTTCGATCCCGACAATATCTTCAATCCCGGCAAGATCGTCAGCGAAGACCCTGACCTGTTGACCAGCAACCTGCGGCATATCTCGGTGCCCGCGCCCGTCAACGGCGAAGGCGCCGCGGCCGCCGCCGAATCTGTTCCGGCGAACCCGGCGGCGCCGACGACCTGGCAGTTGAACTGGAGCGGTGAAGTGATTGCGCAGACGGCCCGCGATTGCAACGGCTGCGGCGCTTGCCGATCGCAACTTTCCGACGTGCGGATGTGCCCGATCTTTCGTTTCGCCCCGGCCGAGGAAAGCTCGCCGCGGGCCAAGGCGAACCTGATGCGGAGCGTGCTAAGCGGAGAGCTGCCGCCGGCGACCTTGACCAGCGACCAGTTCAAAGCCGTCACCGATTTGTGCGTGAACTGCCACATGTGTCGGTTGGAGTGCCCGGCCGGCGTCGACATTCCCAAATTGATGATGGAGGGCAAGGGATCTTTCGTGCAGATCAACGGTCTTTCGACCAGCGATTGGCTGATGTCGCGGGTCGATCGCTTGAGTTGGTTGGGCAGCACGTTGGCGCCGTTTTCGAACTGGGCGCTGACGAACGGTCCCGCGCGGTGGCTGATGGAAAAATTGATGGGCATCGCCCAGGGGCGCAAGCTGCCGCGGTTCGCCGCGCGTAGTTTCTTGCGCGTGGCCGCCCGCCGCCGCCTGACGCGCCCTCGCCGCGGCAATATCACCAAGGTGCTTTATTTCGTCGATACGTACGCCAACTACCACGACCCGCAACTGGCCGAAGCCCTGGTCGCGGTGTTGGAGCACAACGCCGTGGCCGTGTATGTGCATCCCGCGCAACAATCCTCCGGCATGCCGATGATCTCGCTGGGAGCTCTAGCGGCGGCGCGGAAGATCGCGGAACACAACGTGGCATTGTTGGCCGATGCGATTCGCCAGGGCTATCACATCGTGGCCACGGAGCCCTCGGCGGCACTGGCCCTGACGCACGAATATCCGGCGCTGCTCGACGACGACGAAGCCCGGCTGGTAGCCGCCAACACGAGCGAAGCATGCACCTATTTGTGGAAGCTACACCAGGGCGGGAAGTTGCAACTCGACCTGCGGCCGGTCAACGCCACGTTGGGCTATCACATGCCCTGCCACGTGCGCGCCTTGCAGGTCGGCTCGCCCGGCGAGAACCTGTTGCGGTTGATTCCCGGTCTGGCCGTCGATCGCACCGAGAACGGTTGCTCGGGCATGGCTGGCACGTTTGGCCTGAAGCGCGAAAACTACCGCGCCAGCCTGCGAGCCGGCCGCGCTCTGATCGGCAGCCTGCGCAGTCGCCGGTTGCAGGTCGGGGCCACCGAGTGCAGCGCTTGCAAGATGCAAATGGAACAGGGAACTCTCAAGCCCACGGTACATCCGATCAAGCTGCTGGCGCTGGCCTATGGTCTGATGCCCGAGGTGGCGGAACTGCTGTGGGCCCGGGTCGAGGAGTTGGTGGTCACGTGAAAGTGTGCATTCGTCTGTTTGCCGTGGCCAAGGATATCGCCGGGAGCGACTCGCTTTGGCTGGAGTTGCCCGAGGGCGCCACGGTGGCGCAATTGCGCCAGCGGCTAGCGGCAGAAATGCCGGCTCTGGCGGCCGTGTTGCCGCAAGTGTTGTTCGCCGTGGGCACGGAGTATGCGCGCGACGATACCGTGATTTCCCCGACGAGCGAAGTGGCTTGCATACCTCCGGTCAGTGGAGGATAGAATAAGGGGATTGGATTAGGGGTTGGGGAGTGGAAGTTCTGTTCGTACCCAACCCCCAGCCCCCAATCCCCAACCCCCTTTCCCCCCATGATCGACATCATCACCGAACCGATCGACACTTCGGCTGTCCTTGCCCAGGTGGCTTCGAACGAGGCCGGCGCGGTCGTGTTGTTCTTGGGTACGACCCGCGAGTTTACCGCCGGGCGTCAGACCAGGGCGCTGGACTATGAATGTTATGGCGACATGGCTCGCGAGCAGCTAACGCGACTGGAGGCCGAAGCCCGTTCGCGCTGGCCGCTCGTCGGCTGTGCGATCGTGCATCGCGTAGGCCGGGTGGAGCTCGGCGAGGCGAGCGTGGCCGTGGCGGTCAGCACGGCGCATCGCCAGGCCGCCTTCGAGGCCGGCAAGTGGTTGATCGATACGCTCAAGCAGATCGTGCCGATTTGGAAGAAGGAAAACTGGGCCGACGGCGACAGCCGCTGGGTTCATCCGGGCATGGATGTTCCCGTTCACGACACGGACACACGATGAATTCGACGATTGTGCATTTTGGAAACTCGCTCGCCGGCATAGTTGCGGCTGCCGCGTGCCTGCTCGTTGCCTGGCCGCTGGCGGCAGCAGAGCCGATTTCCATCGAGGGACTTGGCGATGGCATACGGCACTGGAAAAACGGCAGCGGCACCGACGGTTATCCGGCATACGAGCCTGGCCAGGTCCAGGAAATCGCCGAAAACCTGCTTCGCTACCAGCGAGCCAACGGCGGCTGGCCCAAGGATTTTGACCCGTTGCGAATCCTCAGCGAAGAGGAACTGAAGAAGCTGGCTGCGGCCCGCGACCGCGAAGACACTACGTTCGACAACCGCGCGACCTACACGGTCGTCGAATACCTGGCCGCGGCCTATCAGCAAACGAGTGATGAGCGATATCGCGAGGCGGCGCTATCGGGGCTCGACTTTATCCTTCGAGCCCAATATGCCAATGGCGGTTGGCCGCACACCTATCCCTCTACGAAGGGTTACTATCCGCATATCACGATTGTCGACGACGTCATGGTCGGCGTGCTGAGCACGCTTTCGCGCATTGCCAACGGGAAGCCACCGTTTGACTTTGTCGACGAGCCAAACCGCAACAGGGTGGCCGAGGCGATTGCACGAGGCGAGCGATGTCTGTTGCGATTGCAGGTCGTGATCGATGGACAGTTGACGGCCTGGGCGCCGCAGTACGACAGCGTCACGCTCGAGCCGACGCAAGGCCGGGCCTTTGAACCGCCGGCCCTGGTCAGCAGCGAGAGCGTGGGCGTACTGCGATACCTGATGCATCTCGACGAACCGAATGCCGAGATGCGCACCGCGATTCGCTCGGGCGTCGAATGGCTTGAGCGCTCGAAGATCGTGGGCTTGCGGATCGAGCGGGTGCCGGCCGAAACAATTCGCTACCGAAATCACACCAGCCGCGACGACCTGGTCGCTGTCGAGGATCCGCAGGCGGCGCCCGTTTGGGCCCGATTCTACGAGATCGAAACGAACCGACCGCTCATGGCTAACCGGGACGGCAAAAAAGTCTATCGCCTGGCGGACGTAGAGCGCGAGCGACGTACGGGCTATTCCTGGTACGGCGCCTATGCGACCGGGCTCCTGGCTCGCGAGTATCCGGCCTGGCGCAAGAAGTGGATCGGTGAACCATGAGCCACCGCGAACCGCTTATCGACGGCTTCGGCCGGGTGCATACGAATCTGCGCGTGAGCGTGACCGATCGCTGCAACATTCGTTGCTTCTATTGCATGCCGGCCGAGAACGTGCGGTTTAAGCCGCGGCACGAGTTGCTCAACTTCGAGGAAATCGCCCGCTTCGTGCGCGTGCTTGCCGAAATGGGCGTCAACAAGGTTCGACTAACCGGCGGTGAGCCGCTGGTGCGGCACGATCTGAGCGTGCTGGTGGCCATGCTGGCCCAGGTGCCCGGTGTGCGCGACATTGCCATGACGACCAACGGCATGCTGCTGGCTCAACAGGCCTGCGCGCTGCGCAAGGCTGGATTGAAGCGACTGAACATCAGCCTCGATAGCCTGAACCCTGAGACATTCTTCAAGATTTCCCGCCGCGAGGGGCTCGAGCAAGTGCTCGAAGGCATCTTCGCGGCCCAAAAGGTTGGCTTCGAAAAGATACGCCTGAACGCCGTGGCGATTCGCGGCATCACCGAGGACGAGATCGTGCCGCTGGGCCATTTCGCCCGCGAGCATGGCATGGAGATGCGATTCATCGAATTCATGCCGCTGGATGCCGACGGCGCGTGGAAGACCGAGCAGGTGTTGTCCGGCACGGAGATTCGCAAAGTTTTGGAGCGCGAAATCGGGCCGCTGGTTCCGCTGGCCATTGAGGATCCCAGCCAGCCGGCTACCGATTATGCGTTTGCCGATGGTCGTGGACAAATCGGATTTATCAATCCCGTGACGCAGCCTTTTTGTCACAACTGCAATCGGCTGCGGCTGACGGCCGAGGGCAGGGTGCGCAATTGTTTGTTTTCGACCGTGGAATGGGACGCCCGAGAGATTTTGCGCGGCGGCGGATCGGACGACGATTTGGCGGCGCTCGTGGCTGCCAGCATCGGCGCCAAGCGCGCCGGCCACGGCATCGACAGCGAGGAATTTGTAAAGCCCGCGCGGGCCATGTATCAGATCGGCGGATGACGGCCGGCCATGCAGCATCCAAACTCGGACAAACGCCGAATCTACCTGGACAATGCGGCCACCAGTTGGCCCAAGCCCGAGGCCGTGTATCGCGCGGTCGACGACTATCAACGGTTTCTGGGCGCGCCTGCCGGCCGAAGCGGCTATGCCGAAGCCATTGCGGTATCGCACGAGGTCGAGGCCACACGAGCGCGGGTCGCGCGGCTGGTGGGTCTCGATGAACCGCGGCATTTGATCTTCACCGCCAACGGCACCGATTCGCTCAACCTGGCGATTCACGGGCTGCTGCGTCGTGGAGATCATGTCGTCACGACGGCCATCGAGCACAACTCGGTGCTGCGGCCGCTCGAGCATCTCGCGCGGGAAGGGCGCATCACGGTCACTCGCGTGGCTTGCGACGGTCAGGGTTTCGTCGATCCTGACGAGGTGCGCCGCGCCTTGCGCGCGGGCACGCGACTGGTGGCGATTTCGCATGCCTCGAACGTCACCGGCGCCATTCAGCCGATCGCCGAGATCGGTCGCGTCGCACGCGAGGCGGATGCACTCTTATTGTGCGACGCGGCCCAATCGTTGGGACACATGCCGCTCGACGTTCGCGAGTTGGGGATCGACCTTCTGGCCGCCGCCGGTCACAAGGGGCTGCTCGGCCCGCTGGGTACCGGTGTGTTGGCCATTGGGCCGCGGGCGGTTGGCCAACTCGACAGCATCCGCCAGGGGGGCACGGGCACCGAGAGCCAGATGACTTCGCAACCCAGCGAGCCGCCGGCCATGTTCGAGTCGGGAAATCTCAACGTGCCGGGGATTCTGGGGCTGGGCGCGGGCGTGGCTTTTCTCGAAGAGCGGGGGCTCGATACGCTAGAGATCGAGGGGCGGCTGTTGACTGCTCGATTGTTGGATGCGTTCAGATCGGTCGCCGGCTTGCGCATTCTCGGACCCCCCGACGCTCAGCCGCGCGTGCCACTGGTCAGCATCGTGCTCGATGGCTATGATCCCCAGGAAGTCGCCCTTAGCTTGGACGCGGCGCACCGAATTCAGGTGCGAGCCGGCCTGCACTGTGCTCCGGCCATGCACGCCTCGCTGGGAACCGCGGAGAGTGGCGGCACGGTCCGATTCAGCTTGGGGCCGTTTACGACCATCGCCGACATCGACGCCGCGGCCGAAGCCGTGGCCGAGATGGCCGCCACCGCAAGTTTCGATTCTTAAGCTCGTAAGCGCGTACGAAGTCAAAATTCACCTCGCTCCGTTCTTGCTTCTCGACGGAAGTCGCCATGGAAGAAAAACCCTGGTTCGAAAAGGGACTGCGATTCGAGTGCACGCAGTGCGGAGATTGCTGCACGGGCGCACCGGGCTTTGTCTGGGTGAACACGGAGGAGATTGCGGCCCTGGCGCAAGAGGTCGGCATGGACGTAGCGGCTTTCGAAGCGAAGTATGTCCGCAAGGTGGGGATTCGCAAAAGCCTGATCGAGTACGCCAACGGGGATTGCGTGTTCTTCGATCCCCAAGCGCGCAAATGCACGGTCTATAATGGTCGGCCGCGACAGTGTCGCACCTGGCCTTTCTGGCAGTCCAACGTGCAGTCGGAAGAGGCCTGGAAGCAGACCTGCGAAGTCTGTCCGGGCAGCGGTAAGGGGAAGCTGTATCCGGTCGAGCACGTGCTGCATCAGATCTCGATTGTCAAACTCTAGTCGAGCCACTGGCAGAGCGTCGCAATGTAGCTGGCTTGCTCGCACTGTCATGGACGGCGCGCGAGCGACTCTTCCAAATCCGGCGAATGCCTAAACTTTGACGGTTGTATGGCCGATCAATAGCCCCACACGGCGTCCAAAGGGATCGTGCGTTGCACGATCAGTGGGCCACGAGGTGGACCTTAAGATCGCGATAAGCCGCTGTTGGGTAAATAGTTACGGACATTCGGCGGAATTCGTGACAGAGCAAGACGTGTAAGGTATTGATAACAAAACACTTGTTGAATCGTCGGAGGGTTTAGCCGAGGCCTCGACAGAGCGACAGGACGCGGCAAGACGGGTCTGGCAAGGCTCGTTTGATCTTGACTGTAGTTCTTATGCCATCTACACTTGGAGCATGACAGCGCTGGTCGAGGGAGGTCTATTGCCTCGCGCTCGCCCTTTTCTCAAAGGAGAACTGCGTCGTGACCAAGAAAGAGATTGTCAAAACCATTTCAGACGAGATTGGGCTGACCCAGCTCAAGACCAAAGAAATCGTCCAAAAGACTTTCGACGCGATCGTGGAAACCCTGGTTGAAGAGCGCCGGATCGAGCTGCGAAATTTCGGCGTTTTTGAGGTCAAGAAAAGGGCCGCACGCAAGGCACGCAACCCTCGAACTGGGGACAAGGTCTACGTGCCCGAAAAGTTCGTCGTAACCTTTAAGCCTGGCAAGGAAATGGAAGAACGCGTCCGCGAGCTGGAACGACGGGCCGCTGCCGCCGAAAGGGCCCGAACCGGCTCCGAGGGCCCCGCAGTCCCGAGTGACGGCACCGACAGCAGACCCGTGTCCGAGCCCGTGAGTCGTTCGCCCTACGGCGCAAATAGCTAGCCCGCGATGGTGTTTTCCCAGTGCCGCGTTCCGCACTGGCGGGTTTTTTGAAAAAGCAGGCGGCAAGAGCCGAGCTGGCCTCGGCGCAAGTATCGACAATCTGTAGTCTACCGGCGAGTTTCTGAGTTCGAATCGAAGCAACATCACATCTGCTTCGAAGCGTGTTCTGGCGCAATGGTTAGCAAATAACGCCAACGTGCGGCGAAATGGGTCGGATTCGACTCACAAGCTCGCGCGTTGAAAAGCTCTCTCGAACATCGAAGAGCCACTAGAGTACGTTTCGCGATTTTGTAGCGGGTATTTCGTCCGTTTTCGCGTTGATTGTCGGTATTTCGAACGCCAAATGTCAGTGCGACACGCACTAGGTCCACGAAGGAGTCGTGTGATGCGCAGGCTACTGATGGCCGCGATCTTGGGTCTGACGCTCAGCGCCAGTTCCGGATGCATTCTGCCGATCTACGAAAGCGACCGGGCGGTTCGCACCCAAGAGCTCATCTTTACGTCAGAAAACCTGCGCCAGATTCTGGAAGAGTGGCAGCGCATCTGGTTCCTGGATCAACCGAGCCACTTGTCGCCCTATCGCACGCACGGTGGCATCATCTAAGCCACCGCTTCCAAGCACAAGCATCGAAACGCACGCGAGCCGTCCGCAATTCGGGCGGCTCGCTTTTTTGCCAAACGCAGACTCCACATGATGGCGAGTCGCCAACATTGCTAGCGCCCTCGACGGCCGATACATTACACGCTGCAATGAGCGTGCGGCCACCGTTTCCGCCGCGATTCGCCCGCCTCCAATCGGCTGATTCCGTGAACGCTTCGTCCGTCGATTTATCGGTCAGCCTGGGCCGCTTGCGGCTTGCCAACCCCATCATGGTGGCGTCCGGCACGTTCGGCTACGCGCGAGAGATGGCGGGCCTGGTCGAACTTAGCCGACTGGGCGCGATCGTACCCAAGACCATCACGCCCGAGCCCCGCGGCGGCAACGCGCCTTGGCGCACGGTCGAGACCTCCGGGGGCATGCTCAATTCGATCGGATTGGACAACGACGGTGTCGAGGCTTTCGTCGAGCATCACTTGCCGTACCTGGCCGGCCTTGGCACGCCCATTGTGGTGAGCATCGCCGGCCACGACGTGGGCGAATTCGTGTCGCTGGCCGCGCGGCTCGACGGCCTGAGCGGCGTGGCGGCCCTGGAGCTCAACGTGTCGTGCCCCAATGTTAGCGGCGGGGTCGATTTCGGCATCGACCCGGCGATGTGTCGCGACCTCGTCAGCCGAGTCCGCGGCGCCTGCGGGCTGCCGATTTTCGCCAAGCTGACGCCCAACGTGACGAACATTGCCGAAATTGCCCGCGCGGCGGCCGATGGCGGCGCCGACGCGATCGCGGCCATCAACACCTGTCTGGGCATGGCGATCGACTGGCGCAAACGCCGGCCGAGGCTGGGGGGCGGAATGGGCGGATTGAGCGGTCCGGCCATCAAGCCGATCGCGCTGCGGGCCGTCTACCAGGTCGCCCGCGCCGTCGATATCCCGGTGGTGGGCATTGGCGGAATCGCCTCGATCGACGACGTCATGGAGTTTCTCGTTGCCGGCTGCAGCGCCGTGCAGATCGGCACGGCCAACTTTTACAACCCGACCGCCACGATGACCGTTCTCGATCGCCTGCCGGCGGCACTGGCCGAGTTGGGCGCCACGCGCGTCGCCGATGTGGTCGGGACGCTCCAATTTGCAGCCCCGCCGCCTCCCGCCGTGGCCCAGCACTGACCGAATCGATATCTCGATCCCTCGAACTCACGCTGACCGAAACCTCATGCGCGTTCTTTCCGGAATTCAACCGACGGGCCGCCCTCACTGGGGCAACTACTTTGGCGCCATTCGGCAATACATCGACTTGCAGAACGAAGACGAGTCGTACTACTTCATCGCCAACTTGCACGCGCTGACCACCGTGCGTGATCCGGCCCTGTTGTCGGCCTACACGCTCGACGCCGCGGTCGATCTGTTGGCCTTGGGGCTCGACCCCCAGCGGGCTACGCTCTTCGTGCAATCGGACGTTCCCGAAGTCTCGGAGCTGTGCTGGCTGCTGATGACCGGCACGCCGATGGGTCTGCTCGAGCGCTGCCACGCTTACAAAGACAAGAAGGCCAAGGGGCTGACGGCCGACGCCGGACTTTTCAACTACCCGGTGTTGATGGCGGCCGACATTCTGGCCTACGACGCCGATACGGTGCCGGTTGGCGACGATCAGTTGCAGCACATCGAGGTATGCCGCGATCTGGCCGGCAGCTTCAACCATCAGTTCGGGCAGGTCTTCGCCATGCCCAAGGCCAAAATTCTCGACGCTTCGGCCAAGGTGCCCGGCACCGACGGCGAGAAAATGTCGAAGAGCTACAACAACACGCTCGAGATTTTCGAAGATCCCAAGTCGCAGCGCAAGAAGATCATGCGAATCACGACCGACTCGCGGCCGATGGCAGACCCCAAGGAGCCTGGTGGCGACCATCTGTTCCAGTTGTATTCGCTCGTGGCGCTCGACGACGAGCGTGAGGCGATGGCCGCCATGTATCGCCGCGGAGGCTTTGGATATGGCGACGTGAAAAAAGCGCTGGCCGACGCGGCCGAGCGGTTCTTCGCGGAAGCTCGCGCGCGGCGGCAGGTGCTGGCGGCCGAGCCCGATCGCATCCGCGAGATCCTGGCCGACGGCGCCGTCCGCGCCCGCAAGAAGGCGGGGCAGGTTCTGGCGCGAGCGAAAAAAGCGTGCGGGCTGACCTACTGAGATCGCAAAGTTGACGATGCATGCCAAGCCCATCCTCATTGCTTCCGGCGCCGGCCAACCGGTTCGAGCGTTACGCGGCGTGGCTGGTTGCCAGCGCCCTGGCGACGGCGGCGATCAGTTGGACGGCGTTTCAGATCCAACAAGAGGGGCTCGCGCCGGCCGTTTTGTTTCCTCTGAGCGTCGGCGCGGCGCTGGGCGTGGTTCTGTCGGCCATCTCGCGCCACGCCTTGGTTCCCGGGCGCCGCGCCGCCGTGGCGGCCGCGATCTTCTGGGGCTTGCTGGCCGTTGTCGGCCAAGACTACATTGGCCATAGACGCCACTTGCGGGCCTACGACGTCGAGCTCGAGCGTCACGGTTCGCTCGTGGCCGCCGCCCTGGACGCCGAAGGACAGCTCCGGCCCACGTTTAGCCAATACCTGAGCGGTCGAGTTCGCTCGCGGACCGCGTGGTGGTGTGTCGAAGTGCTACTCACCGCCGGAGCCGCGGCGGCCGTGACGGCCTGTGACGCCGGCCGTAGGCGAATTCCGACCTTGAACGAAGCGTAAGACCCGTTATGTCACACATCATCGGAATCGGCACCGATATCATCGAATGCCTGCGCATTGCGCAGATGATCGAGCGACACGGAGAGCTGTTCATCAATCGCGTCTATACGCAGCACGAGATTCAGTATTGTCAGAGCCGCAAGCTGGCCACGCAACATTATGCCGGTCGTTGGGCCGCGAAAGAGGCGATCCTCAAGGCCCTGGGCACCGGTTGGCGGCGCGGGATCAGTTGGCGCGACATCGAAGTCCGCAACGAGCCGGGTGGGCGGCCAACCGTGGCCATGCGGGGCGGGGCTCGCGACGTCGTCGAGCGGTTGGGAATTACCGAGATGCTGATCAGCATCTCGCATTGCCGCAGCCACGCCACGGCCTATGCTCTGGCGCAAGGCAAGGATCGCGAAATCGACGAAGAGGAAGAGCTGGAAGAATAACTTGTGACAATCGCCCCGGCGATCGTTCGCGACGAATCGCAGCGCACGATCACTCTTCCGTCGCCGCGACTTTTTTCTTGGAGACCGTCCGCTTTTTGACGGTTTTCTTGAGCGTCGTGGCCAGCTTGCCGTTCTTGGGAGCTGCGGGCTTCTTCTCGACCGTCTTGGCGGCGGGGCTCTTGCGGCGCGAGGCCTTCTTCTTCGGCGGGCCCAGCGCGGCCCGAGCGGCGAGCAGTTCGAGCGCTTGCTCCTTGGTCACGGCGTCGGGCGGCATGCCCTTGGGCAGCGAGGCATTCGTCGTGCCATCGTTCAAGTACAAGCCATAGCGCCCTTCGAGCAACTGAATCTTCTGCCCGGTGATCGGCGACTCGTCAAACACCTTGAGCGGCTCCTTGGGCGCGCCAAAGCCGCGCCGCGCCGCCTTGGGCTGGGCCAGGAACTCAATCGCTTGTTCCAAGGAAACGTCGATCGGCGAAAGTCCCGCCGGCAGGCTGCGAGTTTCTTCACCGCTTTTGATGTACGGTCCAAAGCGGCCGTTGTGGGCCACGATCGGCAACGACGTCTTGGGATCCGTTCCCACCTCGCGCGGCAGCGACAACAGCCGCAAGGCGACTTCGAGCGTCACGTCCTCGGGCCGCATGCCCTTGAGCAGCGAGGCGTTCTTGGGCTTCTCCTCGTCCTCCTGCGAACCGCGTTGAACGTACGGTCCAAATCGCCCCACCTTCAAATACACGGGCTTGCTCGTCTCGGGGCAATGACCCAGCGGTTCTTCGCTCTGGGCGGCCTGTGCCAAGATTTCCAGCGAGCGCTCGACGGTCAACTCGTCCGGCGGAGTTTCGTCGCGCAGGCTGCCGCGGCGTTCACCTTGTTCCAGAAACGGGCCATAGCGCCCGACGCGGACGAAGATCGGCTCGCCACCTTCCGGCGTTCCGATCAGGATCCGCCCGATGTCGCGCGCGTCGATTTCCTCCGACTTGTTTGCCAGTAGTTGTTTCAGCCCCGGCTTGCCATTGCCGAAGTAAAACCCGTGCAGATAAGCGACGTGCCCCGACTCGCCGCGGCTGATCGCGTCCAGGTCGTCTTCCATCTGCGCCGTGAATTTGTAGTCGACCAGGTTCGGCAGGTGAGCGGTGAGCAACTGAGCCACCGAAAATGCAACCCAGGTCGGCACCAGCGCGTTGCCTTTCTTGAAGACGTACTCGCGGGCCAGGATCGTATCGATGATCGAGGCGTATGTGCTGGGACGGCCGATGCCCATTTCTTCCAACGACCGGGTCAGCGAGGCTTCGCTGAACCGCGCGGGTGGCTGGGTGGTGTGACTCTTGGTGTCCAACTGGCGGATCGCCAGCGACTCGCCCACCTCGACGTTGGGCAGCACCGTGTCTTGTTCGTCCAATTCGCCCTGGGGATCGTCGCTGCCCTCGACATAGGCCCGCAGATAGCCGGCAAAGTCGATCGTCTTGCCGCCGACCTGGAAAACGGCCCCGTCGCCTTCGACGGTGATCGTGATCCGGCGGCCGCGGGCATCGGCCATCTGGCTGGCGACCGTGCGCTTCCAAATCAGGTCGTAGATGCGAAACTCGTCGTGGTTCAGTTGGCTGCGCAATTCCTCGGGAAACGCGAAGGGATGTCCGGCTGGCCGAATCGCTTCGTGAGCTTCCTGCGCGTTTTTGACCTTGGTTTGATAGACGCGCGGCTCCTTCGTCAGATACTCCGACCCATATTGCGATCCCACCAGTTCGCGGGCTGCTTCAATCGCGACTTTGGCCAGGTTGGTGGAGTCGGTCCGCATGTAGGTAATGTGACCGTTCTCGTACAGACTTTGCGCCACCTGCATGGTGCGCTTGGCGGTGAAGCCCAGCTTGCGGTTGGCCTCTTGTTGCAGGGTGCTGGTCGTGAACGGGGGCGAGGGCTTGGACGTAAACGGCTTGTCTTCCAGCGACGCGACGCGGAACTGCGCCTTGGCCAGTCGTTCTTTCAAGCGATCGGCGGCCGGCTCGTCCAGCAGCAACAGCGACCCGTCTTTGAGCTTGCCGGTGGCGGGATCGAAATCTTTGCCGGCGGGAATCTTGCGATTGTCGACCGAAACCAGCTCGGCGGAGAACTGCTCGCCGCTGTGCTTGCCAAACGTGCCCAGCAGGTCCCAATACGTGGCCGATCGAAACGCCATCCGCAGCCGCTCGCGCTCGACGATCAGCCGCACGGCCACGCTTTGCACGCGGCCGGCCGAGAGCTTGGGTCGCACTTTGCGCCACAACAGCGGCGAGACTTCATATCCGTACAGTCGATCGATGATGCGCCGCGCCTCTTGCGCCTTGACCAGGTCGTCGTCGATGCTGCGCGGATGCGCCAGGGCGTCTAGAATCGCCTCTTTCGTGATCTCGTGAAACACCAGGCGGTGTACCGGCACCTTGGGCTTCAAAAGCTCGCGCAAATGCCAACTGATGGCTTCGCC
>JANNQN010000316.1:0-2108 GCA_031400775.1 Planctomycetia bacterium
GTGCAGTCGTATCGCGATCTGCCGATCCTCATCAATCAATGGGCGAACGTGGTGCGCTGGGAGCTGCGGACGCGGATGTTTTTGCGGACCACGGAGTTTCTCTGGCAGGAGGGGCACACGGCCCACGCGACCCGCGCCGAAGCCGAGGAAGAGACCTACAAGATGCTCGACGTCTACGCGACCTTCGCCCAGGATTACATGGCGATGCCGGTCATCCGCGGCGAGAAGACGGCCGGCGAGCGATTTCCCGGCGCGGTGAACACCTACAGCATCGAGGCCATGATGCAGGATCGCAAAGCCCTGCAGTCCGGCACCTCGCACTTCCTGGGCCAGAATTTTGCCAAGGCCCAGGAGATCAAATACTTGTCGGCCGAAGGTCGCGAGGAGTTTGCCTGGACGACTTCGTGGGGCGTTTCGACGCGGCTGATCGGCGCGCTGATCATGACCCATAGCGACGACGACGGGCTGGTGCTGCCGCCGCGGCTGGCGCCGGAGCAGGTGATCATCCTGCCCATCCATCGCAACGACGAGGAAGCCGGCCCCGTGTTGGAATATTGCCGCAAGCTGGAGCGCGAGTTGAAAGCCCAACAGTACGACGGGCACCCGGTGCGGGCCAAGCTCGACGAGCGCGACGTGCCGCGAGCCGACAAGAAATGGCAACACGTCAAGCGGGGTGTGCCGATCATCGTCGAAGTCGGTCCGCGCGACATCGCGGGCGACACGCTGATGCCCAAGCGGCGCGACCAGTCGGCCGGCGAAAAGAAACCGGCGATCGGGCGCGGCGAGTTCGTGGCCACCGTGGCGACGGAATTGGCGGCCATGCAGAAGAATCTCTACGAGCGGGCCTTAGCGCTACGGACAGCCAACACTCGCGTGATCGATCGGCTGGAAGATTTCGAGGCATTCTTTACTCCCAAGGACCCCGACAAGCCCGAGATGCACGGCGGGTTCGCGATCTGCCACTTTGTCGAGGGGCCGCAGACGACCGAGATATTGAACAAGCACAAGGTGACGATTCGCTGCGTGCCGATCGCTGCCGAGCAGGGCTTCGCCGAGCCGCAGCCGGGCAAGTGTTTGTTCACCGGCCAGCCGACCAACGTGCGGGGCGTGTTCGCCAAAGCGTACTAGTGGATAGTGGTCAGTCGTTCGACCCCGAGGCTCTCGACGGGTGGCAAGTGGTCAGTTGTAGGACGATTCGCCTTTGCTTCGGGTGCAAGATCATGAAGTTGACAGCATTGCTGTGTGGGCCAAGGGCCCAACCTGCGATATCCAGGGGCATCGCCCCTGGAATAGCGCGCCGCGCCCGATCCACACGTTTATCAAGCCCCAACGGGGCGCTCTTCAGGACGCCCCGTTGGGGCTCGAAAGGGATAGGGATATCGAGCTGCCGTTTTCCAGGGGCGATGCCCCTGGCTATCGCAAAGTGCCGCGATGCGGCTGCATTCCTAGCGAAACTGTTCCTCTGCTGTGCTAATCGCTCTGAGATGATATAGCTCCAATGGGCGACATCACCGAGCCGGAATCCGCGTTGCTCGTGCTGGCCGCCTTCAGCCGGCATCCGGCCGCGCTCGACTGGGCCCGGGCCCGCGCGGAAGCCGAGTTCGGCCCGGTGAAGCTGGCCAGCCCGCGGTTTTCCTTCGTGGAAACCGACTATTATCAGTCCACGATGGGCGCCAATATCCAGAAATGCTTTTGGGCCTTTGAGCGGCTCATCGATCCAGTCGCGCTTGTTGGGATCAAGCGGGCGACAAACGAGTGGGAGGCAGATTATGCTAAAAGTGCGGCCCACGACGAGCCCCGGCCGTTGAACCTGGACCCGGGCTACATCACGGCGGCCAAGCTGGTGTTGGCCTCGACCAAAGACCACGCCCATCGCATCTACTTGTCGGACGGCATCTTCGCCGAGGTGACCTTGTTCTATAAAGACCGTGCCTGGCAACATCGCGACTGGACGTTTCCCGACTATCGCCGCGCGGACTATCAGCAGTTATTGTCCGAGAGCCGCGACGACCTGCGCCGTCGCCAGCGTGAGGGCCGAAGTCGCTGAACTGGCCCTCCATGAATGGTCTCTCCATGAATTGGCTCGTGGCCGCGGCGGTCGTGCCGAG
>JANNQN010000317.1:0-17509 GCA_031400775.1 Planctomycetia bacterium
GGTTGCCGCTTCGACCTGGCCAACTGGCAAAAAGTGTATGAAGACTTGAAGGACAAGAACTTCGAGATCGTCGCCGCCGCGCAGGACACCGGTGGAGCGAAGATTTCGACGCCCTGGTACGACAAAGCCAAGGTCACGTACACCGCCTTGGTCGACCCGGCTCACACCGTCAGCTCGCTCTATCAAATGGTCAATGTGCCGACCGGCGTGTGGGTCGACGAGACTGGCAAGATCGTGCGGGCGGGTGAAGTCGCCTACAGCAAGCAGCAGCAAGTGCTAGGGCAAGCCATCGGCGACGATCGATATGCCGCCGGACTGCGCGACTGGGTCGAGCGCGGCGAGCAGAGCCAGTACGTGGTTCCCGCCGAGCAATTGCGATCTCGCATCAAAGTTCGCAGCGAGAACGAGCGGCTGGCCGACGCCCACTTCAAACTGGGGGCTTATTTTTCGACCCACGACCAACGCGATCTGGCCACGAAGCATTGGCAGAAATCGCAGGAGTTGAACCCGGATAGTTGGAATTACCACCGTCAGGATTGGTCGTACGACAAGAAGAAGGAGATGTCCAATTGGATGGCGAAAGTGCGTAAACTTGGCACGAAACCGTACTACGATCCGGTCGAGTTTCCGCAGGCCAAAACCGCGGAAGCCGCGCCGCCGGCCAAGCCCTGAGCGGTCTGTCGCCGGGGTGCGAAAACCGGCCGCCGGCCCGATTGATTGCGGTGGCTGTGCAGCGGCTTTAACTCGGCTATAATGGCGATCAAATTCAACCAGTCATAAACTTGGCCGGCTGCCAAACGCGAGACGTCGCTTGGCCTGGCTTTTGTCGAATCATTTCTAAAGGAGGTTGGCCGTGCAAATCCTGCGACTCGCTCTGGCGTGTGTTGTTTGCGTTACGCTCGTTGCGTCTGGTTGCGTGCAGCCCAAGAGTCCCGCGGGTTTGCAGGCGGTCTCGAAGATCGAGGCCGGCCCCGACGCCCACAAGCGCGCTCAAACGGCGTTGATCAAGGCCAAGCCCGGCGACACGATCGAATTCGGCGAGGGCAAGTTCGAGTTTACCTCCACGTTGTCGCTCGACGTGAGCGACGTCACGATTCGCGGCCAGGGCGAGGACAAGACGATTCTGGCCTTCAATCAGCAGAAACAAGGCACCGGCGGTGAAGGCATTCTCGTGACCAGCAAGAAGAACGTCACGATCGAGGGCTTGGCGGTCGAGGACGCCAAGGGAGACGCGATCAAGGTCAACGGTTGCGACGGCATCACGTTTCGCAAGGTCCGCACCAGTTGGACCGGCGGTGCTAAGGAGACCAACGGCGGCTACGGCTTGTATCCCGTGCTGTCGAAGAACGTGCTGATCGAGGATTGCATTGCCCGCGACGCTTCGGATGCCGGCATTTACGTCGGCCAGTCGGAGAACATCATCGTGCGGCGCAACCGGGCCGAGAATAACGTGGCCGGCATTGAAATCGAGAACTCGGTGAACGCCGACGTGTACGACAACGTGGCGACGAACAACACGGGCGGAATCCTGGTGTTCTCGCTACCCGACTTGCAGAAAAAGATCGGCCATCATTGCCGCGTCTACAAGAATACGATCGTCGAGAATAATCACCCCAACTTTGCCCCCAAGGGCACTGCCGTGGCCGGCGTGCCGGTCGGTACCGGGGTGATGATTCTGGCCAATCGCCACGTCGACGTTTTCGACAACAAGATCGAGAAAAATCAGAACGCGGGCGTGTCGATCTCGAGCTACCTGGTTACGCAAAAGCCATACCAGCAGGATCCGGTCTATGATCCTTACTGCGAGGCGATTTACATCCGCGACAATCATTTTGCCGGCAACGGCGAGAAGCCCAGCGGCGCTTTGGGCCAGATGATCTCCATGATCACGGGCGAAAAGACCCTACCGGATATCGTCTACGACGGCGTCATCGATGAGAAAAAGGCCGTCGACGGCAAGCTGCCGCCGGAGTTGGCGATCCGCATTCGCAATAACGGCGACGCGGATTTCGTGAATTTCGACTTTGCTCACCTCGACATGAGCAACCCCCTGGAAATCAAGAAGGGGACCGTCAGCAAGGATCTCAAGCCGTACGAAGGCGAAGGCGAGATTCCCAAGCTGAACCCGGTGTCGATTGCCGGCGTAAAATAAAGGGCGCCGGCGCAGAGTGAGAGGGGAAAGAACGTGAGGCTGGCGCTCCGGCGCCGCGTGATTCTTCATGATGTTGCATCGAAATGCCCAGTGGGTCTGGGCCCTGTTGCTGTTGGCTTGTATCTCGGGCTGCGCGGCGAAAGAATCGGCGACGGCCGACGCCGCCCCGCCCGAAAAGCTGTCGGAATACGGCCTGTTCGCCGGCAACGGCAGTTCGCAAGAGCCTCTGGCCGGCGTGATCCCCTACGATTTGAACTCGCCGCTATTTTCCGACTACACGGATAAGTTCCGCTTCGTCAAGCTGCCCCCGGGCACAAGCGCCCAGTACCGCGAGGACGCGGCCTTCGAGTTTCCCGTCGGCACGCTGATCGCCAAGACGTTTGCCTATCCCCTCGATGCCCGCGATCCCACGGCTGGGCGCCGCTTGCTCGAAACCCGGATTCTCAAGCACGAGGAACAGGGCTGGGTGGGGTTGCCCTATATCTGGAATGCTGAGCAGACCGAGGCCGTGCTGGACGTGGCCGGCGACACCCGAGACGCGAGCTGGATCGACGCGGCCGGCGAGCAGCGCACGAATAACTACATCATCCCCAATGCCAATCAGTGCAAGGGCTGCCACATACTGGGCGATGCCTTGTTGCCGATTGGCCCCAAGGCGCGCCATCTGAATCGCGATTTTGTGTACGCCGAGGGCACCGAGAACCAGTTGGCGCATTGGACCAGGGTCGGTGCGCTGGCCGGCGCTCCGCCGCCGCAAGGTGCTCCGAAGTTGGCCGTGTGGAACGATCCCTCGACCGGCAGTCTCGACGAGCGGGCCCGCGCGTGGTTGGAGGTCAATTGCGCGCACTGCCACAATCCGCAAGGGCCCGCGCGGAACTCGGGCCTGGACCTGATGGCAAGTCAGAAGCAGCCCACGCCGTTCGGCATTTTCAAGACATCGGTTGCCGCGGGGCGCGGGACCGGCGGCCGCGATTTTGACATCGTGCCTGGCGAACCGGAGAAGTCGATCATGATGTTTCGCATCGAGAGTACCGACGCGGGAATCATGATGCCGGAGCTCGGCAAACGGCTGATTCACCGAGAGGGCGCGGATTTGGTTCGGCAATGGATCGCCGCGATGTCCCCCCAGGAAGTCCCCTCGAAATAATCGCACTGTAGGGGAGCGGCCGTGGCCACAATCGGCGAGGCCCTGCAACAGGCCCGGCAACTGATCGGCGCCGGCCAGCTTGAGCAGGCCGAAGGCATCTATCGGCAATTGCTTGCCGCGGCACCGCAGGCCGCCGAATTGTGGCACGAAATGGGACTCGTGCAGATGCAGGCTGGGCGCAGCGAGGCGGCCACCGGATTTCTCGAGCGGGCCGCGGAGCTGGATGCCACCAGCGCCACCTACCACAGCAACCTGGGAGCCGTCTATCGCATGCTCAAGCGAAACGACGAGGCGGTAAGCAGCTATCGTCGGGCGCTGGCCTGCGGGCCGCCGCCGGCCGAGTTGTGCAACAATTTGGCGCTGGTCTTGAAGGATTCCGGCCAGAGCGACGATGCGCTGCGCTGGTTCGACGAGGCGGTGCGCGTTCGCCCCGATTTCGCCAACGCACACTTTAATCGCGGCAACCTGCTCTTGGACGTCGGCCGACTGGACGACGCAGTCGAGAGCTATCGCCGCTCTCTGGCGCTGAACCCGGCCGATGCCGGCGTGCATTGCAAGCTGGGAGTGGCCCACTACGACCAAGGGCAGTTGGACCTGGCACTGGCCGCCTTCGATCGTGCGCTTGCCTTGCAGCCCAACTATCCGGAGGTGCGCCGCAATCGGGGCCTGGCCCTGCTGGCCCAGGGTCAATATGAGCAAGGCTGGTCCGAGTTCGCTTGGCGGCTCGAATGCGATGGCTTTGGCAAACGCGTGTTTTCGCAGCCACAATGGGATGGTTCGCCGTTGGCCGGCCGGACGCTGCTGGCCCACGCCGAGCAGGGGCTGGGCGACACGCTCCAGTTCATACGGTACGCTCCGCTGGTTGAAGAGTCGGGGGGGCGAGTGCTCCTCGACGTGCAGGCATCGCTCGTGCCGTTGCTGCGGCAATCCGGCTTTGGGCAATGGATCGTCGAGCCAGCTCACGCGACCGGCTTCGACGTGCAATGTCCCTTGCTGAGCCTGGCCGGTTATCTGCCCGATCGCGCCGGCCGCCCGTTCTGGCGTCAGCCCTATCTGGTCGCCGATCCGCAATTGGTCGCCGATTGGGGGACCCGCCTCGGCAACACGCCCGGCTTCAAGGTCGGCATCGTGTGGGCCGGAAATCCAGACCATCCCCACGACCGCTTTCGTTCTGTTCACCTGGCGGAGTTTGCGCCGCTGGCCGAGATTCCCGGCGTCCAGTTGTTCAGCCTGCAAAAAGGGGCCGGTCGTCGCGAGCTGGAAGCTGTCTCGCCGGTGCCGCCGCTTGTTGACTTGGGCGGAGAATTGGACGAGCGCACCGCTGCTTTCATGGACACCGCGGCCGTCATGCGGCATTTAGACCTGGTCGTCACCGTCGATACCTCGATTGCGCACCTGGCTGGCGGCTTGGGGGCCAAGGTCTGGGTTGCGCTCCACGCCTCGCCCGACTGGCGCTGGCTCGATCGGGGCGCGGCGACCGCCTGGTATCCTTCGATGCGGCTGTTTCGCCAGGCGACGTTCGATTATTGGCCGCCGGTATTTCAGGAAATGGCCCTGGAATTGAAACGTCTTGCTGCCCAGCGGCGGGCATGATCGCGGCAAGTTCGCTGTCGTTCGCGTGGGTGCGTCAATCCGGACTCGGGGATCCTCCCGAGGGTTCAAAACCCAGCCGCGATCGGGTATCATGCAAGGAGCTAATCGGAACAGCTTCTTCGACTGTGCTCGGGTAAGAATGGCAAACCGTCGGCCGTGGTCTTGAACGCGGCCTCGATGCTGATACCGGCATGGAATTGAAACACTTCGCATCGAACGCTTAGGAGTGCGCAATGTTCGTGCTTCGCCTCAGGCAAGTCGCGTGTCCCGCGTGGGGACTCGTGGCGGCGATATCGTTAGTTTCACTTTACTCCTCTCCTGTCGTGGCGGCCGATCCGCCCGCCAAGCCGCCTTCCGCAGCTGAGGAACAACTCAAGGCGGCCTTCAAGAAAAAGGCGGAAAAGGCTCCGGCGCCCCCCGTCAAGCCGGAGGCTCCTCCCGCGGAAGCCGCGCCCGACGACGAAACTCCGGCCAAGCCCGAAGAACCTCCAGCCGAGGAAGCGCCGCAAGAACCGGCGGCCAAGGAACCGGCGCCGCCGCAAGACCCCGCCGCGGCCGCCGCAGCCGACAAGGCGCGCCGAAAGGCAGCCCGCGACGAGGCGATCAAGAAGCTCGACCCGAAAATGATCGAGCAGTTTCGGCAGAACAGCAAGAAGGCTGCGCCCGCGGAATTGCCGGAAGCGAAAAACACGAAAGCCGCACCCTCGGAGTCGCCCGAGGCGAAAAAATCGCCCCCTTCCAAAGTTCCGCCCGACCCCAGCATCACGTTTTCAAAACACATTGCGGGCATTCTCTTGAAGAACTGCGCCGGCTGCCATCGGCCGGGTGAGATCGGGCCATTTTCGCTGTTGGCGTATGAGGACGCCTCGAAGCGGGCGGCGTTCATCGCCGAAGTGACCGCCAGCCGGCGGATGCCGCCCTGGCGAGCAGAGCCCAAATTCGGCAAGTTTCGCGACGAGCGGAGGCTCACGGATCGCGAGATCGAAATGCTCAGCCAATGGGCCCAAAACGAAGCGCCTGAGGGGGATCCGAGCGAGTTGCCCAAGCAGCCCGAGTTTTCCGACGGCTGGCAGTTGGGCAAGCCGGACTTGGAGTTGACGATGGCCAAGCCGTTTTCGGTTCCAGGCGACGGAGCGGATATTTACCGCTGCTTCGTCATTCCGATTCCGCTGGAAAAGGACATGATGGTTCGTGCCGTCGAATTTCGGCCGGGCAATCGCAGCCTGGTACACCATGCGATCATGTTTCTCGACGCTTCGGGCGCGGGCCGCCGCAAAGACGCCCTGGATGAAGAACAGGGGTTCGAGAGCTTCGGCGGGCCAGGCATTCAACCGACCGGCGGATTGGGAGGCTGGGCGCCGGGCGCACTGCCGCGCGAGCTGCCCGAGGGAATCGTCAAGTACGTCAAGAAAGGAAGCGACCTGGTTCTCCAGATCCACTACCACCCCAACGGCAAGCCGCAGGAAGATCAGTCGGTGGTCGGCGTGTACTTTGCCCCTACTGACAATTCGGTCTCGTCTGAGAAGTCGGTGGCTGCCAAAAAGACGTCGGCCGGTAAAGCGACGACCGGCAAGTCGACGCAGAAAATCGTGACCGGCATCGCCGTGGCACAGCCGGGACTCGAGATTCCCGCCGGCGATGCACGGTGCGAGATCACGGCCCAGAGCCATCCGATTCCCTGCGAAGTGCAAGTGTTGGGCATTACGCCGCACATGCATAACCTGGGTCGCGAGATGAAGGTCACGGCCACGCAGCCCGATAGCGAGGAAGAGATTCCGCTGATATGGATCAAGGATTGGGATTTCAACTGGCAGGGACAATACCAATTCGACAAGCCGGTCCGTCTGCCGAAAGGCTCGGTGATCAAGGTGCTGTCGATTTACGACAACTCGGAGGGGAATCCCAAGAATCCGCACAATCCGCCGCAGGCCGTAAAGTGGGGCGAGCAGACCAGCGACGAAATGTGCCTGTGCGGCGTGCAGGTTTTTACCGACAAGCCCGGCGACCTGCGGCTCATCGCCGCGATGAAGGGCAATGAAATGGGGGCGGGCCTGGAAGGCGGCATCCCCGGTCTGCCAATTCGCCGGCAAGTCGCCACCAAAAAAGCTAGCGCCAAGGAAGACTCCGCGGCAGACGGCAAGCCAACGTTCGAGAATACGCGACGCTCCGCCAAGAAGGACGATCCGTTCGGCGAGGATGGGATTGCTATTCCCGACGAGGAGCAACCCAAGCGACTTTTGTCGCGCTTCGACACGAATAAAGACGGCAAGCTGACGCGCAAGGAAGTCAATAAGATGCCCTCCGGCCTGCAGCCATACGCCGTGCGCACGCTAATTAAGTAAAACAGGTAGCTCGCTGATTGTCGCCGATTGACGCGGCCATCCATCGTCGTGAGTTGATCGCTCGGCAACCGCTGGGTAGCATGCCCCTGGGCTGAGAAATCGCCCACTATGCATGTTCCCCAGAGGCATGACGTTGCGATTCCTGTTGATCCTTGTCGCTCTTGCTAGCAGCGGCGCTCCGCGCACTGCCGCCGACGAGGTTGACGTGTGGCTCGGCACGATCGCCGAGGCGGGGCCCGAGGGCGCCGGGTCAGCCGCCGCGCGTGCGGCGAGCCAGTCGCTTGCCAGGCAAGACGCGAGTATTCTGCCGCGCCTGCTGACGGCAATGGAAACGGACAATCCAGTGGCCGCGAATTGGGGCCGTTCGGCCTTCGAAGCCATCGTCGAGCGCGAACTTTCGAGCGGCCGCCCGATGTTTCCAACCTCGGCGGTGCAGGCGCTGGTGGTCGATCCACGCCGCGCCGGTCGCGTTCGTCGGCTGGCGCTCGCCCTGTGCGAACAACTCGAGCCGGGTTACGCGAAACGGGTCGTGGCCAAAATGCTGGCCGATCCCGAGTTCCGCCAGGACGCTGTCGACATGGCGATGTCGGCTGGTCAACTGGCTTTGGAAGCCGGTGATTCGGAAACAGCCCGCGAGCGATTTCGCCAGGCTTTTGAGCACGCTCGAGACGGTGGACAAGCGCAGCGCGCCGCCGGAAAGCTGACGGGCCTGGGCGAGCAGGCCGACATCGCCGAACACTTGGGCCTGGTCGTCGACTGGTGGCTCGTGGGTCCTTTCGACGCGCCGCAAACCAGCGGCTTCGCTCGCGAGTATCTGCCCCACGATCGGATTGATCTGGCGGGCCGCTATGTCGGTCAGGAGGGCCGAGAGATCGGCTGGCTGCGACACCGCACGGCCGATTCGCTGGGACTGGTCAATTTGGCGCAGGCCATCGCTCCGGCCAAGGAAGCCGTTGGCTATGCCTATGCGGAGCTGACGTCCCCGCGCGATCTGGCGGGGCAAGTGCGGTGCGGCGCCGACGACAACTGCACCGTGTGGCTGAACGGCGAAAAAGTGTTTGGCCGCGAACAGTGGCTCAACGGCTCGCGCTTCGACCGCTTCGTCGCGCCGGTGCAACTGCGGCGCGGACCGAATCAACTGTTGGTCAAGATTTGCCAGGGGCCGCAGCACAAGGATCCGCAGGTGCCGAACAACTGGTCGTTGCAGCTGCGCCTGTGTGACGAGGAAGGCAAGGGATTGCCGCTGCGAATCGCCCCGGCCGACGCCCCGGAAGCGCGGAAATAATGCGCTCGTCGCTTGCAATATTTCGGTTCGCTGATCTGCGGCGCCTTGTCCTGGCGGCCTTTATCTGTAGTAGCGCGGCGGCAAGCCTGTCCGCACAGACCGAAAACTGGCACGGCTGGCGCGGCCCAGCGCGAAACGGAACCACGACCGATCGGGGCGCTCCGTTGACCTGGTCGGCCGATGCCGGCGTGAAGTGGAAGGCGCCTTTGCCCGGCTCGGGTATCTCGAATCCGATCGTGTGGGACGATTGGGTCGTATGCACCAGCTCCGACGGAGCACGGCAGCAAGACCTACACGTCGTGTGCCTCGATCGAGATTCGGGCCGCAGCCGCTGGCACGCGCGACTGTGGGGCACCTCGCCCACCTTGTATCACGAAACCAAGAGCAGCATGGCCAGTCCATCGCCGATCACCGATGGCCGCCATGTCTACGCCTTCTTCGGCAGCGGCGACGTGTTTTGTCTCGATCTCGCTGGCCGGCTCGTCTGGCAGCGTTCGCTGGCGGCGGAATACGGCGCTTTCGAGAACCGCTTTGCCGCCTCGAGCTCGCCGCTCTTGTTCGAAGATACGCTGATCGTGCAGTGCGATCATTATGGTTCGTCGTACCTGCTGGCGATCGACAAGCTCACCGGAGCCAACCGCTGGAAAACCGATCGGCCCGAGGCCTGGCTCTCGTGGTCGTCGCCGGTGTGCATTGGCGGCGATTCTCCGAATGCGATGGAGCTCGTCGTTTGCGGTTCCGAGAAAATGGACGCCTTCGATCCGCAGAGCGGGCGCAAACTCTGGACGCTGTCGGGCATGTCGCGCGAGTGCATCCCCACGCCGGTCGTTGGCCGAGGGTTGATCTATGCCACGAGCGGTCCCAACGGATCGACCTACGCGGTGCGGCCCGGCGGACAAGGGGACATTACCGGTTCGCACGTCGTATGGAGCAACAATCGTGGCAACCCATTCGTTCCGTCGGCGATTCTGGTGGGCGATTATTACTACCTGGTGGACGATCACGGCATCGGCACCTGCCTGGACGCGGGCAGCGGCAAGGTGGTCTGGAAAAAACGTTTCGGTGGAGAATTCACCGCGTCACCGGTCGCCGCCGAGGGACGAGTCTATTTCACGAACGAGGCCGGCTCGACGCTAGTGATTCGCGCCGATAGTCCGAAATACGAAGAGCTCGCGCGCAACACGATTGACGAGCCGGTGTTTGCCTCGGCGGCGATTGCACATGGCCAATTCTTCCTTCGCGGCGCCGGACACTTGTGGTGTATCGGAGGCGAAAAATCGGCGGGCGAACGGTCGACCCGCGACTAATCGACGCGGTGAGTCATGCGGCGACTCACCCCGACCATCCCCGCGAGGGCCTTTGCACAATAATCCCTGAATCATTGCCACTATTTGTGCAGGCGGCGATCCTGCACAGAAACCCACTGGTCCCATAAAGACACGCAATATGATAATTCACCAAGCGACTTGTTTGTCGTCACGGTCGTACCGGCGCTCGCTGGTTTGATGGCGGCTATGCTCATGCTCGAGCGAATCTCATTTTGCCCGCGAAAAGCCACAAGAGCGACCAAAGTCGTTCGATCATGCGGTATACTTTGTTTAGAGCGCTGTACGGGGCGCATTAGTCTGTATACCGACCAAAACAGAAGCCGGCTGCCGCGAAGTTAGGCATTTCCGTGAAGCCATCCCAATGGCAATACGTTTTCGCTCACACGTTCGGAATCGTCACCGGGGCGTCTTCGCTACTTTGCGCGGTGTATATCGGATGGCATTGCTCATTCAGTTTGGAATCGCTTGTCAGCGCGTTTTGGTTGTTTTGCGCTCTTGTAATTGCATTACCACTGGGATGGATGCTTGGGTTTTTGGCTTTAGTGATTTTTGGACCATTGATCTTCCGTTTCATCGTTTGGGCGAAAGGCGGTCCATTCCAGGTAGGTGATTCGGTTCGCATTCTCTCCGGCTCGCATCGAGATCGCATCGTTTGCATATACAAGATATGGGAAGAGCGCGGTCAGGTGCGGGTCGAACTTGACGAGCAAGCTAAGAAGGACTGTAAGGATGTCTTCTCATATCTTGCCATTTGTCGGGATGGTGATGCCGAACACCGCCTTGTAGCCGATCATCCCACGACGCTTGCAAACTAGGGTCGCAATGCGTGTTGACCCCTACCGCGTCACTCTCTGCCAAGCTATGGTGCCACACTTCATCAAAGCAGGTGAGTTTTGGCAACCGCCCGAATTACCTGGGACGTGGGACTTATTGTGCAGGACTCCGACTTCTTGTGCAGAAGGCGGTTATTGTGCAAAGCTCGCGCGAGGGGAGCGGGAGGAACAGAGAGGAGTCAGCGCTCAGGTTTTGCAGGAGCCGTGTCGGGCACGACGTAGGCCTTGAAACCGCGCGACTCGAGAATCTCCGGTTCGCCGGCGGTGGGGCGAACGATGAACGCCGCGGCGCCGGGCGTGGCTTCGATCAAGGCCAGCGCCGCTTTGGGACCGAGCACACTGGCGGCTGTGTCCAGACTGTCGGCGGTCAGGCAATCGCGCGCGATCACGGCCACGCCAACGCCGTCGGTCACGCCCAGTCCGGTGCGCGGGTCGACGATGTGCGAATAGCGGCGGCCGTCGATGACGACGTGCTGAAAGGCGTCGCCGGCGGTCGTCACGGCGGCATTGGACAGCAGAATCCGCCGCGCGGGCGTGCCGTCGGTCGACAACGGCATGACGTCGATCGTCCAGCCCGGCTTGCCGGGGGGCGGATCTCCCACGGCGATATCGCCGCTGGCATCGACCAGCGCGCGCGAAATGCCCCGCTCGCGCAAGAGTTTTAACGTCTCGTCGACCGCGTACCCCATCGCGATTCCACCCAAATCGAGCCGCATATTCGGCCGCAGTAATTGCGCGGTTCGTGCGCGATTGTCGAGCTTGAGAAACTGGTAGCCCACGGCCGAGCGGGCCTCGGCCAGGCGGTCGGGCGATGGCATCTCGCCGCTGCGACGCGCGCGGCGCCACAATCGAACGTAGGGTCCCACCGTCACGTCGAAGGCGCCGCCGGTCTGCGCGGCCAGTGTCTGCGAACGGGCCAGCACGGTCCACAAGGGCTCGCTGATCGGCACGCCCTCGGCCATCGGCGCCGAGCGGCTCAAGCGGCTCAGTTCGCTGTCGGAATCGTAATCGCTCAGGACGCGATTGAGCGCTTCGACGCGGGAAAACGCGGCCTCGAAAGCGAGGTTTGCAGTGGCAGAATCGGGCGCGTACAATAGAATTTTGAACGGCACGCCCATCTGGGGCCGAGTCGACTCGAATCGCTCGAGGCCGGGCTCCGCCGCCACGGCGCGGGCCGCAGAACACAGCCCCAGAGGAATTCCCGCCAACGCCAATCCACACAGCGTCAAGCGAAACAGCGCGGCGCGGAGCGAGACGCCCACGCGAGGTCGTGGTGGGGCGTTGCAAATGGCCTCAAGCGCGGGCTTGCCCACGGGTCGCGAGTTTTTTTGGTTCATACTTCAAGGGATTCCTCTATGTCTAGCGTAACCACGCCACGATCGGAGAAGCAAACGCCGCCGTGGCGCTTTGTTATGGTGGCGGTCTGCGTTTTTTCGGCCCAAGCAGCTCTGGCCGCCGATGCGCCCAAGTCGCCGGCCGAGGTAAAAGACGCCGCGGCAACGACACCGGCCGAAATGAAGCCCTATACCGACGTGATCGCCAACGGCGACGTCACCTTCGACCTGGTGCCGATTCCCGGCGGCAAGTTCCTGATGGGCAGCCCCGATGGCGAGCCCAGCCGCAAGGATGACGAAGGACCTCAGCATGAGGTCGAAATCGAGCCGTTCTGGATGGGTAAATGCGAGGTGACTTGGGACGAGTATGAAGTGTGGATGTTCAACCTCGATATCCAGCGCCGCGAGCTGAACAAGGTCGAGGCAACGGATCGGGAGAAGCAGTCCGACGCGGTCACGCGGCCTACCAAACCCTATACGGATATGACGTTTGGCATGGGCAAAGAGGGCTACCCGGCGATCTGCATGACCCAGCTCGCGGCCAAGACTTATTGCAAATGGCTGAGCGCCAAAACCGGTCGCTATTACCGACTGCCGACCGAGGCCGAGTGGGAATACGCCTGTCGGGCGGGCACCAAGAGTGCCTACTCGTTTGGCGACGAGGCCGATAAATTAGCCGACTACGCCTGGAACTTTGACAACAGCGAAGAGAAGTACCACAAGGTCGGCGGCAAGAAGCCCAACCCCTGGGGCCTGCACGATATGCACGGCAATGTGGCCGAATGGACTCTGGATCAGTATATTCCTGATTACTACCAGCAGTTTGCCGGCAAGGTTGCCAAGGAACCCTTGGCGATTCCGAACCGGCTGTACCCCCAGGCCGTGCGTGGCGGCTCCTGGGACGATGATCCCGAGGCGCTGCGCAGCTCCGCGCGGCGTGGCTCGAACAAGGATTGGAAGCAGCAAGACCCGCAGTTGCCGCAGAGTATCTGGTATTTTACCGACGCGTTGTTCTTGGGATTTCGCGTCGTTCGCCCTCTCGTGGAGCCCAGCGAGGCGGAGAAGGCAAAAACCTGGGACGCCGGACTCAACGATTAGCTCGCGTGCCAGTAACTTCTGGCCGGCGTACCGGCCGTTTCGTCCAACAGCTCTTACCTATGGAGACCGACCATGAGTGAACCCTCTCAAGCGGGCTCGTCCCGGCTGATTTCCGCTTCGCGACGCGATTTTCTCAAGGGGTCCACGGCCGCGTTGGTCGGCGGAGCCTTGGTCGGAACGCTGCCGCTCGCGCGCGCCGCGCATGCGGCCGGCGACGACGAGATCAAGATCGCGCTAATCGGCTGCGGCGGACGCGGCAGCGGAGCGGCCAAGCAGGCCTTGTCCACGCAGGGCAAAGTCAAGCTGATCGCGATGGCCGACGTCTTCCGCGATCGCCTGGACGGCAGCTACAAGGAGCTCATGGCGCAAGGCGATCTGAAGAGTCGCATCGACGTGCCGGACGATCGTAAGTTCGACGGCTTCGACGCCTATCAAAAGGCGATCGACGCGGGTCCCGACCTGGTGATTCTGGCCACGCCCCCCGGTTTCCGGCCGCTGCACTTCGAGGCGGCGGTGAAGGCCGGCAAGCATGTGTTCATGGAGAAGCCGGTTGCCACCGACGCCCCCGGCGTGCGGCGCGTGTTGGCCGCGGCTCAAGACTCGATCAAGAAGAACCTGGCCGTGGGCGTGGGATTACAGCGCCGCCACGAGGTGAAATATCTGGAGACGATCAAACGCCTGCAAGACGGCGCGATCGGCGACATCGTTTCCACGCGGGCCTATTGGAACGGTTCGACTCCTTGGGTTCACAAGCGCGAGGACCTGGACCAGAAGTACGGTCGTAAGTTGAGCGAAATGGAGTATCAGTTGCGCAATTGGTACTACTTCACGTGGGTCTGCGGCGATCATATCGTCGAGCAGCACATCCACAACATGGACGTCATCAACTGGCTCAAGGGCGGATATCCTGTCCGTGCCAACGGCATGGGCGGTTGCGAGGTGCGGGCCGGCAAGGACTACGGCGAAACGTTCGATCATCACTTCGTCGAGTTCGAGTATGCCGACGGCACGCGGATGTTCAGCCAATGCCGCCATATCCCCGGCTGCTGGAATAGCGTGTCGGAGCATGCCCAGGGCACCAAGGGGAGCGCGACGATCAGCGAGGCGTCGATCAAGCCCAACGGCGGCGAGGCCTGGCGCTATCGGGGTCCCAAGCCCGACCCGTATCAGGTCGAGCACGACGATCTGTTTGCCAGCATTCGCTCAGGCAATCCGATCAACGAGGCCGAGGCCGGCGCCAAGAGCAGCATGACGGCGATCCTGGGCCGGATGTGTACCTACTCGGGCAAAGTGCTGGGTTGGGACGAGGCGATTAACTCGCAGATCAGCCTGGCGCCCGACGAGTTTTCGTTGGCCGCCACGCCCAAGTCCTTGCCCGACGCGAATGGTTTATATCAATTGCCGGTGCCAGGGTTGACCAAGGTCGTGTAACGCTCGCGAGCACGACATTTATCGGAACTAAGTATTCTCATGAAGGCCAGCCGCGAAACTCGCGGCCGGCCTTTTTTTGCGCGCCGACCAGATCGGCTTTCGAGCCCAGAGAGGGGAACCACGGAGTCTTTGAGTTTGGCGGGTCCGGTTGTGCCGATTGCAGAGCGCCAGGCCGGGCACAAATTAGCCACCTTAATCGGAACAGCTTCCGCCTGTGGAATATTTTCAAGGTAGGTTTCTATTACCCGGCACTCCAGAGCGCGAGTCGCTGGAGATGTTTTCACGACCACTATGCTCCGGCGATCCTTCGAGAAAACCACCAGCAGCCCAACGATGATCAAGAGAACGCCAAACAGGATTTCGCGACGCGGCATCGTGGCCACCGAAGCCGCGATCGTGATGCCGTTCTTGATTATCACGATGTTTGGCGTGTGGGAGGTGGGCCGGCTCATTCAGGTGAATCAGATCGTCGTCAATTCCGCCCGCGAGGGCGCTCGACTCGCCGCTGGCGCTTACGTGAACGGAACGCCGGTCACCAGTCCCATGGTCACGCAGGCGGTGCGCGACTACATGCGCGCCAGCGGGCTACCGGCCGCGGCCTACAACGGCGCGACGATTACGCTGACCTGCCTGGCATCGCCGACCTGGGTCAATCCGTCCGACGCGCTGCCGCTGGACCGCTTTCAGGTGACGGTGACGATACCCACCGGCGCGGCCTTCAACAGCATGTCCTGGTCGCTCGTGACCCGAATAACGTCGGTCAATCAGATGTCGGTCACCGTGAACTGGGTTTCATGCACCGACGCCAAGATCGCCATCAGTACCGTATTGCCCTTTTAAACGCATGCGAATCATGAATATCCACTCGCGAGCAGGTTGGCGTCGCCGCGGCGCAACGGCGGTCGAGGCGGCCCTCGTGCTGCCGATGGTGCTCATATTCCTGTTCGGCATTCTGGAATATGGCCGTTACGTGATGACGTTGCAGGTGATGACGAACGCGGCCCGCGAAGGAGCCCACTACGCCCTCACGCACACGCAGCCGATAACGATTGCCGGCACGACCTACGGCAACGCGACCAGCGACGTGACGAACATCATCAACAAGGGGCTCGCGGGCCAATCGTTGACGAGCCAGACCGTCCAGATCTACTGCTCCGACAGCATTGGAACCAATCTCGGATCGTGGACCGCTACACAGGTCGGACAGTGCGTGTGCGTGCGGATCACCGGAAATTATCGAGTGCTGATGGCCAATATGTTGTATTTGCCGGCGAACATCCCCGTCGTCGCCCAGTCGGTCATGCGCAGCGAGAGCAACTAGCAACTTCGAAACGAGCCAGAAACAGGTGGAAACTACGATGAAAAGCACCACGCGTATCAATCGGTCCAAGCGGCGTGACGGGGTCGTGCTCGTGCTGATAGTGCTGATACTCGTCACGATGATGACGTTCGTGGCCTTGGCCATCGATTTGGGAATGCTGGCCGTGGCCCGCACGCAATGCCAGGACGCGGCCGACTCGGCGGCCATGGCCGGCGCTCGGGCGCTCAACGGCAACAGCTCGAACAACAACAATTACGCGAACGCCACGCCCGCGGCCTTGGCAGCCGCGACCGGGAACACGGTGCTTTCCACGAGTATCCAGAGCAGCCAGGTAGGCATCGATATTGGCCGTTATGTGTACGTGCCCGGAAACTTGCGATTCGAGGGGCAGTTTCCCGGCCCGTCCACCGAAAACTGGAGCATGGCCCGAGCCACGGTAACGACCCCGATCGGCACGCAGTTGCCATTCTCGCGGGTATTCAACTTCGCCGGCGTCAACCTGCAGGCCGTGGCCACGGCCGCGCACCGTCCTCGCGATGTCTCTATTATCCTGGATTTTTCCGGATCGATGCGTTATGCCAGCTTGCTGGGCGAGCCGACCTCGGGAACTCGCACTTCGAATAATCCGGACAGTGTGTACCCGACCTTCGGTCACTACTCGGCAACCGGAACGGCGGCCCTGCAAGAGACGTCGTTCACTTCGCCCAACGACCCGGCCAACATCACCACCATGACCAGCGACGGTCGCGGGCCGGTTATCGAGGACTTTTACACGGACGCGGGCGGAACGCGCGCTTTTTATCCTGCCTCAAGCGGATACTCCGCAGTCCCCGGCGGCGACAATTTTCTGCGGTCGAACAACAACAACGCGGGCAGCGCTTATGCCTCGACCGCGGCACTGGTTTTGAACATCGCTTCACCCAGCACCAGCACGCCTAAACATGCGTTCGAGACCAGTGGCGGCTACGACTACACCACGTTGACAAGTGTGCCGGACTTCGTGGGCTACACCACGGGCCCGGGCTACTGGGGCAAGACGTTCTTCGTCTGGCCGCCCGATCCGCGAGATGCCTGGGACTGGCGCGAGCGCTACTTCACGTATCCCGGCTCGACCACGGGGGCCGACAATTCGCGCCTCTGGACCAGCACGGGCAGTTGGCGGTCGCCTAGCAACACGACGTACCAGATCAACTACACGGCAATCTTGAATTTCATCAAGAACGTCGGGCCCAATCCGTTTCCATCGCGACTTCAGTCGGGCCGCATCCTGTACTACGACGCGATTCCCGACAGCATTTCTGCGTCCTATCCTCCTTCGGATCTCAACGAGCGGTTCTGGAAGGACTACATCGACTATTGCCTCGGGCTGGTGCAGACGGGTTCGAGCAGTTGGCTGATCATCAACAGCGCCACCGCGGGGCTGGCCGGGTACGGCACCGACTACACCTGGGGCACCGTCAGAATTACGGCCAACAGCAGTCTGACCGCCAACCCGAAGCCGTACATGCACTACGGCGATAACCCCAGGCGGCCTCGCACGCATTTCTGGTTCGGGCCGCTGAGCATGATCGACTTCCTGGGGAACTACAACCTCTGGAACCAGGTCAGTCCGGCCAATTCGCGGTTCTGCTGGTGGCCCGGCACC
>JANNQN010000318.1:0-36526 GCA_031400775.1 Planctomycetia bacterium
CAAAGTGTAGTCCGATCCCATAGCGAAGAATCAAGGGATCTCCGCCCAAGTTGCGGACGATCGAATAGCAGAATGCACGACATCAACTCCCCAAAACCAAACAGCCATCCCAGCCTTGACACCCGGCTACATAGCAGACACGGAGGCTTCGGCCGTGAGCTCATCCGAACGGGCACGGAGAAATCATTGAAAAGTGAAAGAGGCCAAGCGATTGTCGCGAGCCAAGATGCACGAACCACCCAACGAACGAACGTTGTCGCCCCACTACTTCGGCTTTTCGCTCCAATGCTTGCGCGATCCTTCCACGCGCAACGGGCCGGCGATTTCCTGGCGATCGCGGACGATGACGTAGGCGTCGGCGCCGGTGGCGCTGTCCCACTCGAGCGCCGCCAAGCCTTTTGACTTTGCAACCGGCGATGCCGCCGAACGACTTCCTTGCGGGCCGACAGCCACGATAGCGTATTCATGCGGGCCCGATCCATCGTCGCTCACGACCGTGGGCGCCGTGGGAACCTCGACAGGCTGCTGCTTCAACTCACCGCCCCACAACTGCAAAACTTCAGCCGGATACGGCAATCCGCCGCCGCCAAAACCGCCGCCGCCGATCGACATCATGCCTTGACCCACGAGTGCGTCGGTCAGGGGCTCGGAGTGTCCCGGTCGAAAAGTTTGAAAGCGCAGCCGACCGGGATGCGTAGCGCCGTTCCACTCGTCGCGCGGGGTTTCGTTGTATTCGAGCCCCTCGCCCTGGATGATCGCCATTTGTCGCCAAGAGCCGTCGAGCCACACGTTCCAAGAAATGTGCCCCGGCGCGCGGCGCAGCGTGCCGTCGCTCTCCAACGCGTGAAAACGATCGTCGAACGGATCGTCGATCTCGCCCTTGATCAGTCGACTGCGAACCCACAGTCCGCCCGTGCTGCCGTCACCAACTGATCGGGCGTAGATGCCGCGGGCGATCTGCTGGTCCTCATAACCCTTTTCCCAGGGCTTGCCGGTGTCCGACACGATCAGCTCCTTTCTCACGATCAGCCGATCGACGTCCAACTCTCTGGGCGTCTCGGGCGCGGCTTTGATCAATCCGAACGTGGCGGCAACCGACATGGCGACGGTAACGAGGCGGTCTTTCATCGGTGAATTCTCCAGAGGAGAGCGAACGGGCACGGTCAGAAACGATTGGCCCGATTCTACCACGCCCGAATGACCGAGATTCCGCCGCCGCGCAAACCTCGCCTCAGGCGAGATGCCCCATCTTGCCGGCCTGGTAGTCGGAAATGGCCTCAAAGATCTGCTCGCGCGTGTTCATCACGAACGGCCCCTGCCCTTCGACCGGTTCGCTCAGTGGCTCGCCCGCCAGGATGAGCGCCCGCGCGGGCGTTTCGGCGCGCAATGTGATGCCCGTGCCCTGGCGATCGAGCACGACAAGCTCTCCGGCCGCGATGTTGTCCTTGCCGTTCACCGTAACCGCGCCGTGCTGCACCAGCAGCAAGCTGGTGTGTCCGTCGGTCAGCGGAAAAGTCGCCTCGCCGGCGCCGCTAAGCTGCAAGTCCCACAATTCGATCGGCGTAAACGTCTTGGCCGGTCCCCGCACTCCGCTGAAGGTTCCGGCAATGACGCGGACCGTGCCCGCGCCGCCGTCGAGCGTCACGGTCGGGATCTGCGCATTGAGGATGCCCTGGTAGCGTGGGCTGGACAGTTTGTCTTTGGCAGGCAGGTTGACCCACAACTGCACCATCTCCAGCACGCCGCCGTCGCGCGTGAACCGCTGGCTGTGGAACTCCTCGTGGACCACGCCGCCGGCCGCGGTCATCCATTGCACGTCGCCCTTGCCGATCGAGCCGTGGTTGCCGCCCGAATCGCGATGCTCCAGCTCGCCTTCATAGACGATCGTCACGGTCTCGAAGCCGCGATGCGGGTGCTCGCCCACGCCGCGGGGCGCGGTACCGGGCGCGAACTCGTGCGGTCCGGCATAGTCCAAGAGCAAGAACGGGTCGAACACCGCGCTGTCGTGCGCGTAGCTGAACAGGCTGCGAACGGGAAACCCGTCGCCGACCCAATGCGGACGAACGTTGCGAATGATGCTGACAACCGATTTCATGCGTGGGCCTCCTTCAAGCAAGAAGTTCGATATTAGAACTTCTACGCTTGAGGACCCAAATAATCAACCGTCGAGCGCCGCGCCGCGGGGCTGCTGGCCGACGACCCGGTTGCGGCCGCCGTTCTTGGCCAGGTACAGTTGCTTGTCGGCTTGCTCGATCAACTCCATGACCGAAATTTCCAGCGGCGGCTGCATGCAGGCTGCGCCCACGCTGACCGTCACCGAAACCTGGGCATGCTCCGTGACGAAGTCGGCGTTGGCCACCACGGCCCGGACCCTTTCGCCGGCCTTCAGCGCGTCGGCGAGGGCCGTGTCCGGCAGCATCAGGCAGAACTCCTCGCCGCCATAGCGGGCCAGCACCTCGTCTCCCCGCAAAGCAGCCACCAGCCGGCGGCTGAATTCGATCAACACCTCGTCGCCGGCCAGGTGGCCATAGGTGTCGTTGATCAGCTTGAAGCGGTCGATGTCGATCATCAGCAGCGACACGGGTTTGCCGGTTCGCGCCGCGCGGCGCAATTCGCGTTCGGCGACGTCCAGCAAGTACCGCTTATTGTGAACCTGCGTCAAGCCATCGGTCGTCATCATCCGATACGCGTTCTCGAAGTACTCGGCCTCGGAACGGTCTGCCGACAGGTACTTGAAGATCTGGTTGCCGAATCGCAATCGATCGCTGGGCTCCAGCGCGCGCATCTCGACGCGCGTGTCGTTGACGTAGGTGCCGTTGGTGCTGCCCAAGTCGATCGCCACGAATCCGCCGGCCGCGGGGCGGAGCAACGCGTGGCGCCGCGAAACCGAGTCGTCCGGAAGCTCGACGTCGCAGTCGGGGTCGCGGCCGATCAGCACCTCGGTGCTACCCAGCGGAATCACTTCGCCGAGCCGGTCGGCCGGGTGAATGCAAATCAGGCACGAGGTGCGCTCGGTGCGGTTCTTGTCGCCCCGGTTAAAGGGAAGCGAATCCAGGCATTGTGTTGAAAATATGTCTTGCATCGTACGGCCTCTTCAATCTCTTGAGACAAACTATTTGGCAGGTGGCATGCGTGGATCCACCATGGCATCGGGCGGAAACATGAACAGCGTCATCTGGTCGCGGATGCTCTGAGCCGAAAGTTCCCCAACCCTTCTCGAGCGGCCAGCCGACCACGTTGGGACCGACCGCTCAGGGGTCTTGCCCAGCGCGCGCGTGGGGGACGGTTCAATAGCCGAGGGCACGAGCTCGCGCATTCCTCACCCCTACAACCGCGCTACAGCACGGGCAAAAGAAAAATAGATCGACCTGAAACTATAGGTCACGGTGGGAGTGAAACGCCCGCGCTCAGCCAACGCGCCCGATCCCCGCGCGGTAGCGGGAATTGAGGAATTGCCGGTCTTGCCGTCGCAGGCTATTTATTCGTCAAAATTGTGCCCCACGGTCGGCGTGTGGCTCGTGCTGCCGGCAAGGAGACGGCATTTGGACAATAACCCAGGCGGAATTGCGGGCCGCCGAAGTTGATTTCCGATAGCTTGGTCCGCTATATTCGCGGTTCTCGGCTAGCACACGATCTTCCCAGGAGGAGAAAACCGATGCGCGCGACCGTCTTGATGTGCCTTGTTGTATGCGTGGTGGGCGACGCATTCGGCGATTCGCCCGATCCGCCGCTTTTAGATACCCGGCTTCCCGTTTCCACGTTGGTTCGCGAAGATGTTTTCGCCGGCTGGCGGGCGAATGACTTGGAGCGTTATGCTCGGGCCGAGAAGAACATCGACCTGCTGCTGGAACAGCGTCCGGCGGAAAAGGCCGAGCTGCTTGCTTGGAAAGGCGGAACAAAACTCTATCGCGCGCTGCTTGCCTTGGAAGCCGGCAAGACCGAGGAGTTCGAGCGTGACTATCAGGCATCGCTCGACCTGTTCGCCGAGGCAAAAAAGCTCGGCCCGAAGCACCCAGCCGTGGCCGCGATTGTCGGAGGTAGCTATGTCTTTTTCGGCGATAAGCTGCCCGAAAAATACCGCGACGCCGCTTGGTCCGTGGGCTATGACAACTACCAGCTTCTCTGGAGTATGCAGGGCAAAGCGCTCGATCGGCTGCCGCTGCATATTCGCGGAGAGTTGCTGGCCGGACTTGCCCAAAGTGCCGAACGGACCGGGCGCAAAGAGCAGCTGGACGAATACCTGGACAAGATCATCGAAACGTTGCCCGACACCGGATACGAGCGCATTGCAAAGGAGTGGAAGGCCGATCCGTTGGCGGCTGCCAAGGGCAACATCTCTTGCAAGTCGTGTCACAACGAGGGGCGTCTGTCGGAGCGCGTTGCCAAGCTCAAGGACAAGTGATTGGGGGCCCACTTTCATCCAGCGATCCGGTTTTGAGACGGCGGTCTTCGTCAGTTACTTCAAATCGTGTCGCCCCGACTACGAATTCGAACGGCTCGTCGCAACGGATCGCGGCGAGCCGTTCTTCGTTTGGCCCCAACGATTTGTGGTTGGATTGCAGTTACGTGAATCAGACGCCAACGAATTTGCTGCAACTCGTTGTCGACAAGAAAGTTACCGAGTTCAAATCCCGCGGCTACTTCTCAAGTGGGCAGTTGGCGGGCGTCTTGAGCAATTTCCAGCCGATTTATCGTCGTTGCCTGTAAGGTTTCCGCCGCCCAAGCGACTATCTTGACTGTCAGCCGCATACGCGCACGTTCAGCAACCGGACTCCTGCATGACAAACTGGGACGCCATCGTATCCAACGACGGGCCCGGGGTCTGGAGGCTCCTGTGGCGATTGCTCGCCGATCACGGGGACGTGGAGGAGTGTTTTCAGGAGACGTTCGTCTCCGCGCTCAAAATTTTGGGCAGTCAGGAAGTCGAGTGTTGGCCCGCGCTGTTGTGCAGCCTGGCCACGGCGCGGGCCATGGATCGGCTGCGAAAACGCTACCGACACGGCAGTCGCTTTCCCAACGACAGCGGTCAGGGGCCGGGAGAAAACCGACTGGCACGGGCCGTCTCGACCGATGCCGGACCAGCCGAGCAAGCGGTCGCTGCCGAATTGTCCGAACGGCTGCGCGAGGCGCTGGCGCAACTTCCTGAAAAACAGGCCGAAGCGTTTTATCTGCACGCGCTCTGCGGCTGGAGCCATCGCCAGCTCGGCGAGCGGCTGCAGATGACCGAAAACGCGATCGGCGTGACGATCCATCGGGCACGCGAGCGACTGCGCGAATTGCTGGCTGAGAGCAAGTAGCTTCTGGAGGCACAGATGAATCCGCAATCCAACAATCCCTTCGATAACGAAGCGCCCGACGACGTTCTCGAGCGGGCCATCGCGTCGCATCAATCAGAAACGGTGCCGCCCGGTCCGCCGAGCCATCTGGTGGCCGCCACGCTGCGCGTTCTGAATGAATCGGAGCAATTTCCTCGCACTTTGCCCCTTAACCCAAGGACCCGAATGAAACGCTATCTGACAACCGCCGCTGGACTGCTGGTGGCAGTTTCCGCGTGCGTCGTGCTCGGCTTACTGTTCCGATCACAATCGACCCCCGCCTTTGCTCACATGATCGAGCCGATCCTCAAGTCAAAGACGGCTCGATTCAACCTCACGTTGGAGCTCAAGGAACTCCCGAAGCAAACCGTCCGCATGATGATTTCCGGCAACGGCCACATGCGACAGGAAATGTCGACCGGCCAGATTCAGATTATCGATTCCGATGCCGGTAAGTTTGTCATGCTCAATCCGGCCGACAAGAGCGCGATGTCTTTCAACACGGCCGTCATGCCCGCGCAGCAACGACCGCCGAACTACTTTGACTTGTTGCGCACCGGACTTCGCTCGGCAGACGACGACCCAGCGGCAGATCGGGAATCGCTGGACAAAAAAGAGATCGCCGGACGCGAAGTAATTGGCTATCGGGTGAAGCTCAAGGAGCGGAACGGGGAATTGACGATTTGGGGCGACCCGGCGACGGGCCTGCCAATCGTGGCCGAAATGAAACTGGCCATGTTCCCCGACGGCAAGTTTACGATGACCGGGTTCGAATTCGACGTCGAGCTGGACGAAGCCCTATTCAGTACGCAAGTGCCGAGCGGTTACACGCTGGTCGAGCGGACAATTTCAATGCCCACTGAAGCCGACATGATTGCCGGCTTGAAGTTGGTGGCGGAGCACAACGAGGGTCGCTTCCCAGATGTTTTCGACAACTCGGCGATTGGCCCGTTAATTTCCGACTTTGTGCAGAAGAATCCCGGAAAGCCGGACGCCGCATGGAAGGGGAAGGTCATGCAACTGACGCAGCCGTTTACGCAAGCACTCGCGTTCGCTGTGAGCCTGCCGGCCGATTCGAACGCTCGCTATGCCGGCAAGGAAGTCAAGCTGGGCGACACAGCCGCGGCCATCTTCTGGTACAAACCAGCCGGCGCGACGGCCTATCGAGTCATCCACGGCGATCTCACGGTGAAGGAGCAGAATGACGCCCCCCAATCGCCCAACGCGGCGCCGGTGACCTTCGCGTTTTCGATCGACAAAATGACCAGTGGCATCATGAAGCGTCATGCGCGGCCGTCCTTGCCCGAGCCCGCGCCGCCGGCTGAGCCGAACGTGATTGAGCGTAAACCCGACGACCCCGCCGCCCGGCAAATTCTCGATCAAACGATCAAAGCGTATGCCAACTGTAAGTCGTACCGCGACACTGGGGTCGCCACAACCGTGTTTCACATGGAGGCTGGCGCAACCCGGACTACGGAACAACCCTTTGCAACCGCTTTCGTGCGTCCCGACCGATTTCGTTTCGAGTTCAACGATCGCAACAGCGTTGTCCAGGATCCTGCGGGCGACCGGCTGAGCCGCTACATCATCTTTTCCCACGGAAAGGAGGTCCAAACCTGGTGGGATGTGAAACCGGGCATCGAGAAGCCCGAGTCCCTCTCCTTCGCTCTTGCAGCCGCGTTCGGCGTATCAGGCGGGACCTCGAGCACCATCGCCGGGCTGCTCCTGCCCGACGAGATTCGCGGGGGGAAACTTCAGCTTATTAAGCATCCCATGGGCTTTACGCTTGGCGAGGAAGGTCAACTCGGCGCGCACGCATGTTATCGCATCATTGGCGCGTGGGGCCAAGGGCCGATGACGGTCTGGATTGATAAACAGTCGTACCTCGTGCGGCGGATCGACACGCAGAATCAGTTGGGAAATGGCAATGTCGAGGTAACCACGACCTACGATCCGACCATCGACGTGGATATCGCCGACGATTTGCTCACATTCGATCCGCCCGACCAGAAATGAATTGCTCGAACCAGCGTCCACCGCTCACGCATCGCCTCCGCTTGGATCCGCCGTAATAAAGAATTCGGCGTATATGGGCATTGGTAACGTTCCCGATCATGCCCGGAAGGTGGCAGCGGCGCCGCCGGGCGCTTCAACCATCGTTGCGCAAAACCCGGCAGCCGAGTGAGTGACGCATGACTACGTACATCGCGCTGTTGCGGGGCGTCAACGTCGGCGGCAACCAATTGAAGATGGACCGGCTGCGCGCGATTTGCGCGAGCTTGGGCTTCGAGAATGCGCGGACCTACTTGAAGAGCGGCAATGTCGTCTTCGATGCGAAAGGCTCGCAATCGAAGGTGGAAAAGGCCCTTGAGAGCAAGCTAGCCGGTGAGACGCGATTGCCCGTCCGTGTGCTGGTGCGATCGGGCGCGGAGCTTAAGCGACTGATCGCGAAAAACCCGTTTCTAAAAAGTCAGGCCGTCGATCGCTCCCGGCTGCACGTGACCTTCCTGGCCGAAGTGCCCGCGGCCGCGGCGCTCAAGCGGCTGAGCGCCTTGGATGCAGGCCCGGACGAATTCCGCGCCGCGGGCACGGAAATCTATTTGCACTGCCCGACCGGCTACGGCCGCAGCAAGCTCTCGAACAACCAGCTCGAACGGTTGCTGTCCCTCACGGCCACGACTCGGAATTGGAACACCGTGAACACGCTGGCCGAGATGGCGGTCGGCTGATTGCGGCTATTTGACCGGATATTTCGCCAGCAGTCCCTTGGCGATGATCAGCCGCTGCAGCTCGTTGGTGCCGCCGCCGACGATCAATAGCGGCGCGTCGCGATAGTAGCGCTCGACGCGAAAATCCTTGGAATAGCCCGCGCCGCCGTGAATTCGCAGGGCTTCGAGCACCACCTCTTGCGCCGTTTCGGTGGCGAACAGCTTGGCCATGCCGGCTTCCAGGTCGCAGCGCTCGCCGCGATCCTTCTTCTCGGCCGCGGAATAGACCAACAGCCGGGCCGCTTCGATCTTGGTGGCCATGTCGGCCAGCTTGATCTGAATCGTCTGATGCTGACAGATCGGCTTGCCGAACGTCTCGCGCTGCTGGGCGTAGTGAATCGCATCTTCGAACGCGGCCCGGGCCAGCCCCACGCCGCGCGCGGCCACATTGACGCGCTCGCTCTCCAGCCCGGTCATGATCTGCTTGAAACCTTCGCCTTCGCGGCCGCCGATCAGATTCTGCTCGGGCACGAAGAAATCTTCGAACGACAACTCGCAGGTTTCCACGCCCTTGTAGCCCAGCTTGTCGATGTCGCGCATGACGCGAAAACCCTCGCCTCCTTTTTCGATTACGAAGGCCGAGATTCCCCGATATGGTGGATCGGCATGAACGTCGGTCTTGGCCGCCAGCACGAAGGTATTGCCGTGCCGCGCGTTGGTGATCCACATCTACGAGCCGATGATCCGGTATCCGCCCTCGCAGCGTGTGGCGGTGGTCCGCAGCCGTTGCACGTCAGTGCCGGCGTCGGCTTCGGAGAGCGCCAATCCCCCGCGCCGCTCGCCGCTGGCCAGACCCGGCAGAAACTGCCGCCGCTGCTCCTCGGTTCCAAAGCGATGGAGAATGTCGCAGATCACCGAGTGCGTGCCGAGCGGTCCGACCACGCTCATCCAACCGCGGGCCAGCTCCTCGATGATCATGGCAAACGTGGCGGTGTCCAGACCCAGTCCGCCGTACTCCGGGGGAACATTGGCGCCGAACAGGCCCAGGTCCTTCATCCCTTGAACGATCTTCTCGGGATACTGGTCGTCGTGCTCCAGTTGGCTGGCCACGGGGATGACTTCGCGCTCGACGAACGCGCGGATGCTCTCGACGATGTGCTGTTGCATCCGCGGGGCTGCGAACATGAATTGGTCCCTGGCGATGGCGTGGCGGTTCGTGGTGCGACGATCCATCTTATTATATGGTCGCATAGCGCTGCCATTGCGTCGCCACCGGAAATGATTGGCTACTTAAGTAGCCGGCACACGCTGTGTACCGTAGTCGAATCGCTTGCGGGCGACGGCTCGCGGCGTGAGCCTGTTACTTTGGAGGCGACGCCCAAACGGCCGGGAAGAGATGTTTCACTCAGGTACGATGAAACTCAAGTGCATTTCGCCGTGGCGGAGATGGAACTTGTCCCACTGGGCGGGCGTCAGGCGGCCCAGCAGCGGATGGACGACGCGCGTAGTTTCCTGACCGAGACGCGCGACGCCGCTTTCAAGCCAGCCCAACGCCTCGTCAAACTCGGCGTGGTCGAACATGAACTCTCGCCGGACCGCGGCAGGCGGCCGAATTCCGGCCGGAACCGCGAAGTTCAAAAGAAACGGGCGCAGGAAGAGCCGGCCCGCGATTCGCGATGCCAGCGGAAACTGAGCCGGCTCTCGGCTGCCGTCGATCGAGCCGTGCATCACTCGGCCCAGGTGCTTGACGATTTGCGCCAGCGACCAGTTTCCCAATGGTCGGTGCGGCGCGTTTTGCAGGCCGCGCACGTCGGCCAGCATTTCGTCAAAGTCGCGAAACCGCCGCCGCCGTCGGCCGCGTACTCGCCGCGTGTTGATCATGTGGTGGGCCTGCCTGCGAAGAACACTCGTTTCCGTGATATACCAATGTCTCTGTTCTCGGGTTTCATTCCCACCCAACCTTCGAGCGTTCCTTGCAGACAAAGGTAGCCGGCACACGCCAAGTGCCGTAGCTGAGTCCCACAAAGGCGACGACTTATGCTGGGCGCGGCGGATGAAATTGAAAAGGCGGCAGCTCACGGCGTGAGCCTGCAACATTTACGGCCGGCGGCGAGGACGATTCGCCGTCCTACAGCAACTCCGCGATCACCTGGCCGTGGTCGATGGCCGGCACCGGGCGGCCGGCGTGGTTGAGGAAATTGATCGACGGGTCGATGCCCAGCACGTGATAGATCGTGGCGTGCAGATCGGCGCATTCGAGCGGACGGTCTTTGGGCACTTCGCCCAGGCGGTTCGTGGAGCCGACGATGCGGCCACCTTGAATGCCGCCGCCGCCCATCAGGCAGAACATGGCGTTGCCCCAATGATCGCGCCCCGGAGTGCCCATGCTGCCGGCCGGGCCGCCGTTGCCGCCATTGTTCATTCGCGGCGTGCGGCTGAACTCGCCGCACATCACGACCAGCACCTTCTCGGCCAGCCCGCGTTCGTGCAGGTCGGTGAACAGGGCCGAAGTGAGCATGTCAATCTGCGGAAGGTAACCCTCCATGGCGGCCTTCAGGCTCCAGTGGTTGTCCCACCCGCCCATGTGTACCGTCACCCAGGTCGAGCCGGCCTCGACCAGTCGCCGAGCCAACAGCGTGCTCTGGCCCCAGGGCGTGCGGCCGTAGCGGTCGCGGGTCTGGGCGGGTTCGCTGCTCAAGTCAAACGCCTTGCGAGCCGCTTCGCCGGCCACCATGTCGAAGGCACTGCGATCGAAGCGATCCATCGTCTCCATCGCGCCCGAGGTATCCATGTCGCGCCGCAATCGGTCGAAACGAGTCAACAGCCCGCGGCGATCTTCCAGGCGGTTGATCGACAGGGCATTGGCCAGTTGGATGTTTTCGACCTTGAAGTCGGGGCTGTTGGGATCGCCGTTGGTCTCGAACGGATTATGCGCCAGGCCCAGGTAGTTGGCGCCAAAGTAGCCCGGCCGCAGTCCGATGCTGGCGGCGATCGGCACGGCAACGTGGGCCGGCATACCTGGCTGCCGGGGTCCGCAGACCTTGCTGGCGATCGAGCAGATCGACGGGTACTTGCCCGACATGTCGGCGCCGCTCGCTCCACCCCTGGAGGTGAGCATGTAGTGGCCGCCGGTAAAGTGATCGCCCGTGTCGTGGTGCAGCGAGCGGACGATCGAGAACCGCTCGGCCATTTTGGCCTGCCGCGGAAACAGCTCGCTGATCTCGAAGCCGGGCACGTTGCTGCGGATCGGGTTCCAGAGGCCGCGGTATTCGACCGGGGCCTCGGGCTTCATGTCGTACATATCCATGTGGCCCGGCCCGCCATCGAGCCAGAGCAGGATCACGGCCGTATCCTTGCGTGCGTGGCCCATATCGGCCGAGGCCGCTTTGGCCCGCAAAAGCTGCGGCAGCCCCACGGCAGCCATGCCCGCCACCCCCGCCTGCACGAAGCTGCGTCGGCTGATTCCGTCGCAATACTTTTTGGTGTCGCCAGCTTCGATCCTGAGCATGGTTTCGCCCTTTTTCGGCAAGGAGTGCGCGGACCCATAAGCGCAGCTTGATCCGAGGGCGATTCTAGCAGTCCGGCTCCGGGAAAGTCAAGAATAGTGGTCAGGGATCAGGGGTCAGAAGGGGGTTAGGGGCTGGGGGTTGGGGGTTGGTAAAAACGCGCAGGCGACGGTGCTCGCCAACCCCCAACCACCAACCACTGGCCGGCCCCTACCCTGGCCCACGCCGTCCAGTTAAATTGCAATGTAACTTGTCGTGCCTGCCTGCCGTTACCTACCTCGAAAAGGATTCCCTGCCATGCTTCGATCGTTCTCGAGCGGCGCTCATGCCGCGGTGTTGCTGTGCTGTGTCTCGCTATTGGCCGCCGCGCCCGGCGAAGATCGCACGGCGCTCGACGAATATATCGCCGCTCCCGATCCCAGCTACGCCTACCAGTTGGTGCGTACGGTCAAGGAAGAGGGCCTGACGACATTCGTGATCGAGATGACGTCGCAGACCTGGCTCACCACCAAGGAAGTCGACCGCCCGGTATGGAAGCATTGGGTGAACATCGTCAAGCCGGACCAGGTGAAATCGAACAAAGGCCTGATGTACATCACCGGCGGCGGCAACGGCGGCGGGCCGCCCGAAAAGGCCGACGACATGATGAAGCAAATCGCCAAGGCCACCGGCACGGTCGTCACCGAGTTGAAGATGGTGCCGAATCAGGAGCTGGTCTTTGCCGGCGAAAAGTTTGGCCGCAAGGAAGACTCGCTGATCGCCTATACATGGGACAAGTATTTGCGCACGGGCGACGCTAAGTGGCCGGCCCGCTTGCCGATGACCAAGGCCGCCGTGCGGGCGCTCGACACGATCACCTCGTTTTGCGCCAGCGACGAAGGCGGCAAGGACAAGGTCGACGAGTTCGTCGTCTGCGGTGGCTCGAAGCGAGGCTGGACGACCTGGACCACCGCGGCCGTCGACCGCCGCGTCGTGGCGATCGTGCCCTTCGTGATCGACATGCTCAACGTCGAGCCGTCGTTCATTCACCACTGGGAGGCTTACGGCTTTTGGGCTCCGGCCGTGGGCGACTACTCGCACATGAAGCTGATGGACTGGACCGGCACGCCCGAGTATCAGGCGCTCATGAAAATCGAAGAGCCGTATCAGTATCGCAGCCGGCTGACGATGCCCAAGTTCATCGTCAACGCCACGGGCGATCAGTTCTTCCTGCCTGACTCGTCGCAGTTCTACTTCAACGATCTGGTTGGCCCCAAGTACCTGCGTTACGTGCCAAATGCCGACCATAGCCTGAAAGGCACCGATGCGCCATTCACGTTGCTGGCCTATTACGGCGCCGTGCTCAACGACACCAAGTTGCCCGAGTACTCGTGGACGGTCACGGCGGACGACGCCTTGCACGTGAAGACCGACGGCAAGCCGAGTGCGGTCAAGCTGTGGTACGCGAATAATCCCGAGGCCCGCGATTTCCGCGTGGAAACGCTCGGCCGGGTCTGGAAGAACGAATCTCTCTCCAGCGAAGGCGACGGCACGTATATCGGCAAGGTGGCCAAGCCCGAGAAGGGCTACACGGCCTTCATGGTCGAGTTGACGTATCCGAACGGCACGGCGCCGCCGCTGAAGTTCACGACCCAGGTCAAGGTCGTGCCCGACGTGCTGCCGTTCAAGTACGCGGCGCCGAAGGTGCCCAAGTAGTGGTCAGTGGCTAGTGATCAGTGGTCAGGGATCAGTGGTCAGTAAGACGGACTTGAGGCGGAGCCGCGTTTACTTGACCGCGGAGCGAAGACGCTTCGCGCGTGATCGGCCGGTCGAGTATGGGCGAATCTGCGCCGACATGCCCGGCCTGTCGATCCTTGGATCGCACCCGTCATCGTTCTGTCAGATCGACATCCTCGACGGAATTCAATTGGCTATACATCTGCATTAGAAGGCTATCAATCTCTTCTGGCCGTGGTAACGTCGCCTTTCTTTCAATGATTCGGTGCCAACTTCGTCGCTTGCCGTCCTTGTCCTTCCACGCTGCAATTGCCATCGAGAATTCCGGCGCCTGAAGCTTCACGAATCGCGGTGGACCTGACTTCTGTCCTAGATCACGCTCATAGATAACAGGTGAAAACAGCATATGGCGTTGAATACCGTCAGGGCCCAGGTAAGCGATTCGGCGTTCTGGGCCATGGTAGTTGCGAATGTACTCTCCTCCGATGTCTTGAGAGAATGCCGCCAGCGCACAATCAAGCGACGAGAATGCCTCGTCCAACTTAACAAATTCTTGTTCGGAAAGTCCGTCGCCGTTGGGCATTAGTATCGAAAGTCTCGCGAAATCGTATTCGGAACGGGAACTGTCCCCAAACCACGGGAATCAGAGGTTTGTCGGAGGCCCGTTCGCTTCCTTCGTCTTGCTGACCCCTGACCACTGACCACTACTTCAGATATTTGTCGAACCAGTCGGTGATCGTGCGCATGTCGTCGTGCCACTTGGACCAGCCGTGGGCCTCGCCCGGCTTGACCACCAATTTGCATGGCACGCCGGCCTCCTCAAACTTGGCGATGATCGACTGCGACTGCTGCAACGGCACGAGCGCGTCCTTGTCGCCGTGAATCAATAGCGTCGGCGGGTCGTCCTTTGACACGTGGTAAACCGGCGAGACCTCGCGGGCGATCTTCACGCGGGCCTCGTCGCTCACCACTTCGAAGATTTTCAGGTCCGGGTTCCAGACGTGAAAATCGAACGGGGCCTTGAAGGCGTCTTTCGGACCCCGGTTGAGCCAGGCGTAGCCCGGCGTGCCGTAGTTCAAAAAATCGGTGGGCGGAAAGAAACAGGCCACGGCCTGCACGCGGCTGCTGGTGCGCGCGACCGGGTCCTTCGACTCCGGATCGCCCGCGTCGCCGGCCGTGCCCTGCATCAGCGAAAGGTGCCCGCCGGCCGAGCCGCCGCTAATGCCGATTCGGTTGGGGTCGATTTTGAAATCGCCCGCGTGCGAACGGATGAATCGCACCGACAGGTTCATGTCGGCGATGGCCTCGGGAATCGTGTATTTTGGCTGGCTGCCATGGACCACCGCGAACACGGTATAGCCGCGCGCGAGCGGCTCCTTGAGAAAATCGATGTTGATGTTGTCGTGGTTCGACATCCAGCCGCCGCTGACCGTCCAGATCATCGCGGCGCCGTGTGCGCCCGTCTTGGGCGTGAACACGTCGAACGTCAGGGCCGAGCCGAATTTGCGGCCATAGATCACATCGCTCGTGCGCGTGAAAGTTGCATCGTCCGCCCCACGAGTTGGGGCAATTCCGCTGGCGACTAAGCAAATCGCGATCCCAAGCCCGACGATGGCTAACTTCATGGCGGCGCGCTCCGAGTTGAAGTATCCAGTTGATATTTCTAGCTGAACAGCTCGCCGATGACTTGCCCGCCGTCGACGAATTTGACCGGCCGGCGATCGGTAGTCAGATACTCTTGGTGCGGATCGATCGACAGCACCTGGCAGAACGTGACAAACAGATCTTGCACGCTCACCGGGCGGTCGGTCACGTGAACGCCGTCGGCATCGGTGGCGCCGATCACCTGCCCGCCGCGCACGCCGGCTCCCGACATTCCGACCAGCCAGCCCTCGGAGTAATGTTCGCGGCCGCCGTCGCTCTTGAGCTTGGGCGTGCGGCCGAATTCGCCCATCCACACGACCAGCGTGTTTTCCAGCAGCCCGCGCTGGGCCAGGTCGGTCAGCAGCGTGGCATAGGCTGGATCGGCCTCGGCACACAAGGGCGGCGTCTGCTCGAAGCCCAGCTTATGCGTGTCCCACCCCTGGTCGCTGATCGATCCGGTGCTGATGACCTCGACGAAGCTAACTCCCTCTTCGATCAACCGCCGAGCGAGCAAACAGCCCTGGCCGAAATTCGTCCGGCCATACGCATCGCGCAGCGCATCGGGCTCTTTCGACAAGTCGAACGCTCCGACGCGCGGGCTGAGCACAAGCCGGGCCGTGCGGTCGTAGACCTGGCGTTTCTCGGCCACGGCCGCGGCGCCGCCACTTTTGGCAAACTGTCCGTCGAGCGCTTCGGCCAGCGCCAGCCGGCGGCGCACGACTTCCGGCGCGACCGCCGGCGAAAGATTCGGAGGCATGCGGCCCGCCTCGTCGATCTTGAACGGGTTGTAGCTGACGCCCAACACTCCCGCGTCGACGTCGCGCGTCGTGATCCGCGGCTTGCCGATCCGCACGAACGAGGGCAGCTCGGCGTCGATCCGCTCGCGCTGCATGGCCACGATCGAGCCCCAGGTCGGATAGCGAATCGCCGGCGACGGTTGATAGCCGGTTCGCACCAGGGCGATCGCCCGATCGTGCTCCTTCTCGCTGCTGACCATCGAGCGGACCAACGCGATCTTGTCCATCACCTTGGCGGTGTGCGGCCAGTACTCGGCAACCTGCACGCCCGGCACGACGGTGTTGATCGCCAGCGCCGGCCCCTGGTTGGCCGAGCCCGGCTTGGGATTGAACGTGTCGAACTGGCTGGGCCCGCCGTCCATCCAAAGCAGAATCATCGACTTGCCGGCCTGACGCAGCTCGGCCGCCTTCGCCACCAGCAAGTCGTGCCAGCCGATGGCAAGCGCTCCCGAGCAGCCGACGCCCGTGGCGAACGACTGCCGCAGGAACCCGCGGCGCGTGACGACCCCCTGGCCGCTGACTCCGACGTCGAGAATAGGGTGCAGGTGCGACATGGCTTTCTTAACGAAAAACGAAACTTGCTACCGCCGGGTCGTGAATTCGGCCGAGTTGACGAGACTCCACAGCAAATCCTCAAACGCCGCTCGTCGCTCGCCGACACGCTTCACGTGCTCGAGCGCAATCCGCAGTTCGTCGCCTGTCGCCTCGCGGGCCAACGTGCGAGAGAACAACTGCCGGCAGGCAGCCGTGTCGTCCTTGTGCTCGGCGAGTAGCTCGGCCAGCATCGTGCCGCTCCCCTCGGCGGCGTTGATCTGCGCTTGCAGTTGCTCATTGTTCATCATCCACAGCGCCTGGCCGATCGTGCGCGGGGCGTCGACGGGCGACAGCGACGGATCGGCGCCAAAGGCGTCGTTGACCAACTGCCGCGTGCTCTTCGGCGGAGGCGGAAAGCGAATCTCGGCCGTCGGCTTGGTGGCCTCGGGCGTGACATCGGGCAATGCGACACCGACCTTCAAGGCGGCGAACACTTCGTCCCCGCGCAGCCGTGGCGGCGAGCCCGACTCCGCTGGCCCTGGCTCGAACCGCGGGTTATTGCGATACGCCTTGGCGCTCATCACCAGCCGAAACAAATCCTTGACATCGAATCCGCTGGCCACGAAATGACCGGCCAGGGCCTCGTGTACCGCCGGCAATTCGCGCGGGCGGGAATTGCCCAAGTCGTCGACAGGTTCGTAAAAACCGCGCCCCGTCAGCCGGCCCCAGATACGGTTGGCATACGCCTGGGCGAACCAGGGATTCTCGCGCGCGGTGACCCAGGCCGCCAATCGCGCTCGTCGCTCGCCATCGGCCAGCTCGGCTTCCACATCTTTGTCAAGAAAGGCGGGCTTGCCGTCCAAGAGGGCCGGCCGAAGGTTGGTGCCTTTCTTTTTCGGATCGTCGACGTTGGGCAGCAGGTATTCGCCCTTTTCGGCCGACGAGACCACCGTGCCCGGCCCGTCGTTCCAGGGGAGCTTGGCTTTGACCCGTACGAAGAAAGCGGCCAGCTCGTGGAACTGCGTCCGCTTCCAATGATCGAACGGGTGGTCGTGGCACTCGGCGCAACCAATTTGCTGGCCCAGGAAAATCCGGCTGGTCTCGGCCGCCAGGTTGGTCGGCCTGGCCTGGTGATAGCCGACGAATGTGGCCGCCGGCTGCTCCTCGATCTTGCCCGTGCCCGTAATCAACTCGCGGACCACCTCGTCCCAGGGCGTGTTGCCGTTGAGCTTGGCCGCGAGCCAGCGCTCGAGCGGCGTGTAATCGAGATACGTCAACTCTGGCGGCGGCACGTGGAAGGCGATCGTGTCAGACCAGTAGTCGGCCCAATTGGCGCCGAACTCTTGGCTGGCCAGCAGCCGCTCGACGAGATCCGGAAACTTGTTGGGCGACGTGTCGGCCAGATAGGCCCGGGCTTCGGCCACGGTCGGCGGCCGGCCGACCAGATCGAAGCTCACACGCCGCAGGATCTGCTCGTCGCTGGTCGCCCGTTGCTGGGGCGATGCTTTATCGCCTGCGGCCTGCTCGGGCGAAGCCTGGCCCACGAGTGCGTCGAGCGCTTCGGTTGTGATCTTCGCCGGCCTCGGCGGCGCGGGAATCCCCGTGGCCTCGGCGTTCGTGCTCGCCGCAACCGATTGCCCCCGGCACGCCTGACCCGACCAGCTCGCCACAATCGCTCCGGCAAGCACCCAAGAGCACAGCAGGCGATGGCCGGCAGGAAACGTCATGGGCAGGCTCGCAGGGCTCGAGGCAAGAAACAGCGCTGGGCAAGATCGGTTGCAGTATAGCTGGGCCGGAAATTGAGCGTCAATGTTTCTGGGAGGCCGGGAAAGCGCCTGTCTAGTCTAGGGTCTTCGGAAATAGATGGCTCTGGTCGCTCGGGAAAAGCCTATGGCTCGGCGATTCCTAGATCCCGACAGATCTTGCGGGCCAACAGGTCATTGAGTTCGCGATGTCGCGGCACGGTGGACGTCTTGCGAGTTGCCTCATGCACAAAGACGCTATGTTTGCCACCCCCACGGAGCAGCCGACACCCATTCGCTGCTAAATGCCGAATGAAGACTTGTCGCTTCATAAGGCGGGCAATTCAAACGGCTCACGAGTAACCTGCTGTCCAACCAGCGCTTGCTCCGCAAGCTCGCGATTAGCGGCCAGAACCAGCTCCACCGCCTCTCGCAGATTCTCTCTGGCTTCGTCCAGCGTGGCGCCTTGGGAGTTCGCACCCGGCAGTTCTTCGACTGAGGCAATGAATCCTTCGGCCACTGGAATGAAAACCGCGGTGAGTCGCATACTTTGCTCCGATACGCTGACATTGCTTTCGACACTGTTGAATTATCCTCGACCGGCGTATGGCATGCAACGTCAGGGGGATCGCTGACCAGGTTGTAGGGATGAAACGTTCGCGTGTGTCGCCAATCGGCAAAAAGAATGCTTTCCGACTGGGTGCCTTCGAGCGCCCAACCGCCTAAGCTAATCAATAGCCAACTTGCACAACCATTCAGAGCGCCTCCCGGCATGCCCCTCGTCCATCTCGAACATCTCTCGCCGAAGGTTGGCAAAGCCGACCTATTGAAAATCTTCGACCAGGTGGGCGGGCTGCCGGGCAAGCGGATCGGCAAGATCGAACTGGGCGGCGGTCGGGCCACCGTGGAAGTGCCCAATGGCTGGGAAGGCCGCGTCGCTAAGGCGCTCGACGGCACTTCACTTGCCGGGCGAACGATTCTTGCTTGGGCCGGTGCGGCAGATGCGCATAGCACGCAGGAAAAGCACGACGTTCACTTTCGTCGCTTGATCGAGCTATTGGAACTGGAACGCGAGACCGAAGCCCGTCGGGCCCTGGAGCGCGGCCGCCGGCTCTCGCCCGCCGACGCCGAACGAACCGGCGAGGCGCTGGTCGATCTGGCGATCATCGACGAAGAGGCCGGGTTGGGCGGCCGATACATCCTCACGCTAGCCAAGCGGCGCCGCACTCCCCTGCCCTGGACCCGGCTGGATGCCGGCAGCCCGATCGTCCTCTCGCCCGATGGCCTCGAACCAAAAGGAACTGCAGCGAAGATTTCATTGCGCGGTGTCGTCAGCCAGCGGCGCGACGGCACCGTGTCAGTCGCCGTGGCCAACCTGCCGGAAGAACTTGAAGACATCGAGCGCTGGCGAATCGACCTGTCGAGCGATGAAATCTCCAGTCAGCGGCAGCGCAGCGCCTTGGAACGCGCCGCGGCCGCGCGGAGCGACCGGCTGGCTCAGTTGCGTGACGTGCTGCTGGGCCAGCGCGAGCCGCAATTCGACGAGAGGCGCGAAGAATCGGTGCTCGACGCGGGCCTCAATGCCACGCAGCAGGCCGCAGTCGACTTTGCCCTTTCGGCCCGCGACGTGGCGCTCATTCATGGTCCGCCCGGCACCGGCAAGACGACCACGGTGGTCGAGTTGATCCGCCGCGCGGTGCGCCGCGGCGACAAGGTGTTGGCCTGCGGACCCAGCAACATGGCGGTCGACAATTTACTTTCGCGGCTGCTGGCCCACCGAGAACGGGCCGTGCGGCTGGGCCATCCGGCCCGGGTGATGCCCGAGCTGCGGTCACACACGCTCGACCTGTTAGTGGAACGTCACGAGGACGTGCGCGTAGCCCGCAAGCTGGTGAAAGATGCGTTGGCCCTGTTTCGCCGCGCCTCGCGCACCACGCGGGCCAAACCCGAGCCGGGCGCGCGGCGCGAGATGCGCAGCGAAGCCCGGCTGCTGTTGGCCGACGCGCGCCGCTTGGAGGACCAGGCCGTCGAACATATTCTGGATACCGCCGACATTCTGTGCGCGACTGTCACCGGATTGGACGAGGGCGTGCTGGGCGCGCGGCAGTTCGACCTGGTCGTGATTGACGAGGCCTGCCAGGGCACCGAGCCGGGAGCCTGGATTCCGCTGCTTCGCGCGGGCCGCGTGGTGTTGGCCGGCGACCATTGCCAGCTTCCGCCCACGGTCCGCAGCGATGAGGCCCGGGGGCGGGGCCTCGGCGTGAGCCTGTTCGAGCGGCTGGCCGACGCTTGGGGTGGCAAGCTGGCGCGCCGGCTCGATGTGCAATATCGCATGCACCACGCGATCATGGAGTTTTCGTCCGACGAGTTTTACGAGTCGGGCCTGATCGCCGACCCGGCGGTCGAGGAGCACGTGCTGGCGGGGCTACCGGAGGTCGCGAGCAGCCCGCTGACCGAGTCGCCGCTGGAGTTCATCGACACGGCCGGCGCTGGCTACGACGAAGAGCTGGAGCCCGACGGCGAAAGCCGGCTCAACCGCCGCGAGGCGGATCTGATTGTGGCCCGCGTGGCGGCGCTGGTCGCCAGCGGCGTACCGCCCGCGGCGATTGGCGTGATCACGCCCTACGCGGCACAGGCCCGGCTGCTCACCGAGCGGCTGCCGGACGAAGCGCTGGAAGTCGACACAGTTGACGGCTTTCAAGGGCGGGAGAAGGAAGCGATCTTGATTTCGCTGGTGCGCTCCAACGATCAGGGCGAAATCGGATTTCTGGCCGACACGCGGCGGATGAACGTCGCCATGACGCGGGCCCGCCGCAAGTTGATCATCGTGGGCGACAGCGCCACGCTGGCATCGGACCCGTTTTATGCAAGGCTGATCGCCTGCTTCGAGCGGCTGGGCGCGTATCGCACAGTTTGGGAGGAAGACGCGGCGGGGTGACGCGGCAAGTACTCATCGCCGCTAAGCCGCAAGCGGTCACCCTTTCAACGCTCGACGACCAACCGGCCCAGTGCGCGGGCCATTGCCTGGAACACGTGGTTCCACTCGCCCAGGTGGGGCTGGCGGAACAAGCGCATCGTGGGATACCAGGGACTCGTGTCACGATCTTCGAACCAGCGCCAGTCGCCGTGCGCCGATAGCGCCAGCCAGACCGGCGCTCCGAGTCCGCCAGCCAGGTGCGCGAGCGCCGTGTCGGCCATGATCACGAGATCCAGCGACTTGATCACGGCGGCCGTATCGAGAAACGCGCCGTCGGCATCGAGTTTTTCGCCAAGGTCGATCACCTCGAACGGGCTCGTGGCGATCTGCTCGGCTCCGGTCCCTTGTTGCAGGCTGATCAAATTGATGTTCGCCAATTCCGCGATCGGCGCCATCTGAGCAAGTGCAAACGACCGCTGGGCGTCGAACAGATGCTTGCGATTTCCCTGCCAGCAAATTCCTACGCGAAAACCGCGATGCTCCGCGAGCCGCTCGCGCCAGGCGACGACCCGAGCCGGATCGGCCGACAGATATGGCCCCGTCCAAAGTTGTTCCATCGACAGTCCGAGCACGCCGGGTAGGCTCATGAGCGGGCAGTGAACGTCGAACGGCCCCGGCGGCGATCCGGCCGGAACGAAGCGATCGACGCCCGCCACGCCGGCGAGAACCGGCAACAGTTGCGGCTGCACTTCAGCGACGACCGTGGCGCCGCGCTCCTTGACCTGCGCCGCATAGCGGACGAAGTGTAGCGTGTCGCCCAGTCCTTGCTCGGCATGCAGCAAAATCGTCTTGCCGGCCAGTGGCGAGCCGTCCCAACGGGGCTCGGCGAACCGCCGGGTCGAAAAGCTCTTGCACTTCCAACGCCATTCGAACTCGGCAAACCCGGCGGCCAGGTCGCCCGCGCGGAGCCGCGAGGTGGCCCGCGAGAAATGTGCGTCGGGCAGTTCGGGATTCAATCGCACCGCCGTTTCGTAATATTCCTCGGCAGCGCCGAAATCGGTCAGCGCTTGCAAGACCGTGCCCAGATTGTTGTGGGCTTCGGCGCTCGTGGGTTCGAGCGTGACGGCTTGCCGCAGGTGCCCGAGTGCTTCCTCATAACTGCCCGAGTCGCGCAAGACCGTGCCCAGGTTCAGGTGTGCGTTGGCATAGCTGGGATCGACGGCCACGGCCCCGCGCAAAACCTCGACGGCTTCGGCCAGCCGATCGCTGTCGCGCAGCACGTTTCCCAGGTTGATCATGGCCCGAATGTAGTTGGGCCGCAGACGAATGGCTTCGCGATAGGCGGCTTCAGCCTCGGCCGGGCGATTCAACTCGCGCAGCGTGTTGGCTAGGTTGTAGTGCGTCTCGGGCGACTTGGAATTGGCGGAGAGCGCGTGGCGAAACGTCGTGGCCGCTTCCTCCAGCCGCCCAGAATTGCGCAGCGCGGTGCCCAGGTTGTAGTGAGCATGCGCCGAGCCGGGCGCCATGGCAACGGCGCGTCGCAGGCTGGTGATGGCCGCTTCGTTCTCGCCCAGCGCGCCATAGGCCGCACCCAGATGGCTGTAGAAATCCGGATTGGCCGGATCGACGACGATGGCTTTGGAGATCAGCTCGACCGCCTCGCGCGCGCGGCCGACCTGCAAGCACAGCGCGCCCAGGTAATGCGCGGCGGCGGGGTCGTTTGGATTCTGGGCCAGCAGTTGCCGGTACAGCTCTTCGGCCAGCGGCAGGTTGCCGGCGCGATGATGCGCCAGGGCAACGTCCAGGGAATCGGCGACGGCTTGCGACATGTCGGCGGAACCAAATGCGAGAAACGCGCCCGCGCGACGTGCGCCGTCCTTACCACGACAGCGTCAAAACACGGCGGGCCGCTTCCTTGAATCTAGCATTTTTCCGCGATCGGCCGGCCACTCTCTGGCCCAGCGATGGAATTTTCGAGAAGTGAGGCGAATTCCGTGGTTCCCGGCGGCACGTTTCGCGCAGGGCCGCCGGGACTAGTGTTGCCATAATGCGACGTCGAGACCAGCCTGGCGCAATCACATCCCGTGCCTACAGGCACCATCAAATACCGTCTGGTCTCGCCAAGGCGCCTACCGGCACAATCAGATCCCGTCCCCCGTCTCGGATCACTAGCTCAGCGTCAGACGACGCCGACGAGGGCGCAAAAACGATGCCGGGCCCGTCGACTGGGAAGGCGAATTCATGGTTGTCGCATCGACGCGAGGAGCCCGGCATCGCAAGGACCCATTGGCCGGTACCGTAGTTCGGCCACTCACTACTTCGTTCGATCGCTGCGAAGATATTTCCGCCTCGCGGACATTTTTTTCCAAGGCCGCTTTGACCGTCGGATCGTGGCTGTCGCCCGAGAGCTTCTCGGCCAGCTCGTTCCGCAACACGCATACCTCGCGCGGCGCCTCGATACCCACCCGCACCGCTTGCCCCTTGATCTGCAAGATCGTGATCGTGACATTGGGGCCGATTTGGATTTGCTGCTTCGTCTTGCGGGTGAGTACCAACATGAGAACGCTCCTTGTCGAATTGAGGGGATGCTGTCAGATGGGAACTGTCGCGAGCATCCTAAAGCAGCAGGCGTGCCAATCGCCGCAAAAATTTCGGCGCGTGCCGAATCCGGCCTCGTTTCACGCTTTGCGGCCTTGACGGCAAACTTGTACAGGTGCACTAGTGTACAAATTTACAAACGAAGTTACAAACGGCGTTGCAAGAGCAACTTCACTATGTTGCGCAACTTCGTCGTGCAATTTCGCGCGGCCGGGCGTCGGCGGCGGCGCGAAAAAAGTTGAATCGAATGTTCGTGCGATTCGTCACGAACTAGAAAACGCGTCGCCGAGCACTTGACTCCGTACCATAGTCCGGACCGTATACTGCGTGCGGCTGGAAACATGCCGCCCAGGACGATCGTCGGGCACAACACTAGGAGAGGACGATGTTTGGATTGACCACCGGCGAGCTTGCTCGTCGAACGAACGTGAACGTCGAAACGATCCGCTACTACGAGCGGCGCGGTCTCTTGCCTTCGCCCGAGCGACGCTCGTCGGGTTACCGACAGTATGCCGAAGGCGATGTTTCGCGGGTGATTGCCATCCGTCATGCGCGCGGGCTTGGTTTTACGCTCAAAGAAATACTCGAGTTATTGCCGTACCTCTCACGGTCGCAGCCAGCGTGCGGATCGCTCAAACGACACGCCCAAAGAAAGATCCAAGATCTGTCCCGGCAAATCCTTGAACTGGAAGCCAGCAAGAGGGCGTTGGAGGATCTCGTCAGCGGATGCACTCGCCGTCCGGGCTCAAAAACGCCATGCCGGGTAACTGTTTCATTGGCGGAACCTGGCGCATGACGCGGCGCGCTCGGGCGGTTTTTACATTTCGTCCTCATCGACAACTCGAAAGGAAACTTGCCATGTGGCTGAAAACGGTACTCGGAGCGTCCGCGGTAACGCTGCCTCTGCTGGTCGCTTTGGCCTGTTGGCTGACGTGCTTTCCGCGGCAGGCCACGCAGGCGGCCAGCGGCGACCGCTGCGATATTGCATGCTCGCTGAACCCTCAAGAGCTGCCCGAGCGACGAGCTCGCTTGGCCGCCTTTCGCTCGGCCGCACGTGAAATCACGGAGTTGGACAGCGGATACGCGGTGCGCTTCGACCTCGATGATCAGAGATTGCTCGAAGCGGCCAGCCTGGCCGCGGCCGAATCGCACTGTTGTGGCTTTCTCGACTTCCGCATTACCGTCCAGCCGTCACGAGGACTTTTGGCGGTCGAAATCACAGGTCCGGCGGGAGCGAAAGAGTTTTTGAAGGAGAATATTTTCGCCAAGGATTCGAGCTCAACGACCGCCGACTTGCCGGGCAAACAGGTCACGATACCGGCCTGCGATTGTCCAGCGCCAGCCGCTGGCGACGGCGACGATTGAATCATGGCCCGCAAGACGGCTTCTTCCCCGGCGCAAGATGCACGCTGGCGGCTTAGCGTGATACGCGGCGCGACTGCGCCCTACGCTCGTCGCTTGCCCGTCTTGCGCGACAACTCGTCGCGCAGCTTGGCGGCCAGTTCGTACTGCTCGGTGGCCACGGCGTCGGCCAATTGCTCCGACAGGCTGGGCTTCAGATCGTATTGCTCGCGCAGCGTGTCGCGCAGCTCGATCAGCCGCTGCACCAACTCGTCGTCCTCGTACTGCTCTTCGGCCTCGTACTGGGCGAACAGGTCGCGGAAGCGCTGCAGCCCCTTATGGATCTCTTGCAACGCCTCTTCGGGGCCGACCTCCTCGAGCGTGGCCAGGGCGACGGCCTGGCTGCGGTGGAACAGCACGAAGGGCCGGTACTGCTCGTGCGACAGAGTCCATTCCTCGTCCGGCGAATGGTCGCGGACGAAGTCCATGAAGGCCAAGGTGTGCTCGGCGTCGGTCGCGGCGCGGCGAAACTCCCGCAGCGCCAGCCAGCACACGCGGCGGTGATAGAACTGCATGAACTCGCGATCGGCCTCGGCACACTGCTCCGGCGAAAGCTGAAACTCGTCGTCGGCCTCCGCCGCCAAGGTTTCCAGGTGCTCGTAGTAGGTCGTGGCTCCGCTCGGCCGCTGGCCGTCGGGCCGGCCCTGAGTCTCCAATTGCAACAGACCCATCTCGACCCGCATCTGCAGCACTTCGCGGCCGTCGGCAACGCGCACCAGGCGCGCGCTGATTTCGCCGGGCTCGTAGGCCCATTCCTGCAAGATGCGGTCAATGTCGTGACGCCTGGCCATGGCAAATCGCTCGTTGTTCAAAAGTGGTCGGACAGCGGGAAACGACAACCACATTATAGTAAGGAGGTCCCGCGTGGACTACTGTTTGCGCAATGGCCGGCGTCAGGCAAGCTTGCCGGCCGGCGCCGCGACGGTCGAAATCGAGCGGCCAGGGCCTTGTCGGACGCCGCGACCGCCGGTTATTTCTGGCGCCCGGCGGGCAAGAGCACGCGTGCCAGGTCGCTCTTCATCCGCGATGAAAAGCTGTTGGCGCTTGCATTTTCGTCCGACGCGTCTACGTCGCCGCCAGCCGCGGCCAGCGCCCTGGAGTCGGGCGGCACTGCGCTCTCGACAGCCACTGGGTCCTTGGGCATCCCGTCCTTAGACGCTGGCTCCGACTTCTTTTCGTTCGCGCACTTGGGACACAAGTCCTCGACCACCCATTTCGTCGTCGGCACTGTCTTGGACGTTTCTTTCTTGACCAGCTTCTTGCGGGTCCGCACTTCGGCACAGGTCGGCGTGTAGATGGTTTTCTTCTTGCCGCACTCGTCGTGGCACACGGTGCGAAGCGACGGACCGGGCACGCAGAAATCTTCGCACTCGCACTCGTACTCGGTCTTGGTGACCTTTTTGGTCGAGGGCACCAGGCGACAAACCCTCGAGCACGACGCGTCGCAGCCGCAACTTTCGCAACAGTCGCCGGCCTGGGCCGAAGTCGCGCCGGCCAGCAAGACCAGCGCGCAGCAAATGAACGATTTCATGGCGGTGGGTTCCAGGAAACTTTGGGGGCGGGGAGAATCGAGGGCGGGGGAAGTGACGAGGGGGCGATTCGCTCGACAGGGGGCCAACGCAAAGTCCCTGGCATAATCATCGGATCCGCTACATTCCGGACTTGCGGAGGACCGCCCCAGACAGCCGTTTTGCCCGCCCGGCGGACCAAAAATCCTTCCTAGCCGGAAAAGTCGCCGCTGTGTTAAATTGGTGCGAGGACGCACGGTGATAGATTGCTGCCAGCAGGCACGGTGTTAGATTGGTGCAAGCTTCCGCGGCGGCAACCAAAACGAGGACGCATGTCATGAAGATGGACCACGAGCAGCAGATGGCCCAGGCTGAAGAGGTCTTGGGCGACTCGATCAACGAAGTCGGATTCGCCAAGGGTCTGTTCTTCGGCGATTACTTAAATCACAAGCTGCTCCCCTATCCGGATCTCGACCGCGACCCGCGCGCCGACAAGATGGTCGAAGACTTGCGGCAGTTTTGCCGCGAGCACGTCGACGCGGCCGCCATCGATCGCAACGCCGAAATTCCGCAGAGCGTCATCGACGGCCTGGGCAAGCTCGGCGTGCTCGGCGCTTGCGTGCCCCAGGAATTTGGCGGCGGCGGGTTCAGCCAGACTTCGTATTGCCGGATGATCGAGGTCATCGGCGGCCACTGCGGCAGCACGGCCTTGTTCGTCAACGCGCACCACTCGATCGGCCCGCGAGCGCTGGTGCTTTTCGGCACGCCCGAGCAGCAGGCCGAGTCGCTTCCCAAGATGGCCACCGGAGAGTGGATCAGCGCCTTCGCCCTGACCGAGCCCGAGGCCGGCAGCGACGCGGCCAATGTGCAGACCATGGCCACGCCCTCGCCCGACGGCAAGGGCTATATCCTCAACGGCCAGAAGCGTTGGATCACCAACGGCGGCATCGCACAGGGTCTGACCGTCATGGCCCGCACTCCTGTGCCCGGCAGCAAGGACACCAAGATCACGGCGTTTCTGGTGACGCCGAGCATGCCCGGCTTCGAAGTCGTCGAAAAGCGGATGCCCAAGTGCGGAGTGCGCGGCACGGCGACTTCGCGGCTGGCCTTCAAAGACATGTTCGTGCCCCGCGAAAATATTCTCGGCGAGTTGGGCAAGGGACTGCGCGTGGCGCTTACGGTGCTCGATTTCGGCCGCACCACGTTTGGCGCTAGCTGCACCGGCGCCGCCAAGTTCTGCGTCGAGCGGGCCACGCGGCATGCCCTCAGCCGAGTGCAGTTCGGACAGCCGCTGGCGAATTTCGAGTTGGTCAAGGACAAGCTGGCCTACATGCAGGCCGGGGCCTATGCCATGGAATCGGCCACGTACGAAACGGCCGCGCTCATCGACTCGGGTGAAGGCGACTTCATGCTGGAGACGGCCATGCTCAAGGTGTTCTCGACCGACGCGCTGTGGCGGATCCTCAACGACACGATCCAGATTTTCGGCGGCAAGGCCTATTTCAGCGACGAGCCGTACGAGCGGATGATGCGCGACGGGCGGATCAACCAGATCGGCGAAGGGGCCAACGACGTGCTGCGCGTGTTCACCGCTTTGGTCGGCATGCGCGACGTGGGCCTGCAACTCAAGAGCGTGCTGGACGCGGCCAAGAGCCCGCTAAGAAATCTGGGCAAGCTCAGCGGCTTTGCCGGTCGCAAGATCGAGGCCTTCTTCAGCTCGCCGGCCGTCGACGTGCACCAGTCGGAGCTCGAGTCCGATGCCCTGCGGCTGGGCAAACTGGTCGGCACGTTCGGCTCTGAAGTCGAGTCCGTCCTGCGGCACTATCGCGAGAGCGTGCTGGATCGCCAGTTTCAGTTGGCCCGCATTGCCGACAGCGCCAACGAGCTGTACGTCAGCGCCTGCGTGTTGCGGCGGCTCGACAAGATGCTGGGCCAGGGCCCGCTGGACGCGGCCCGCAAGTTGGAGCTGGAAACCGGCCGCTATTACCTGCTGACCGCCGAGCGACGGATCCACCACAACCTCGACAACCTGTGGGTCAACGACGACGAGGAAACCGTGCACCTGGCCGACTCGCTTTTGGCAAAGTATCAGACTTAAGGCGTTTCCTACTCCCCTCGGCCCTTGCGGGAGAGCGGAGAAAGCCGAAGCCGACCCCCTACCGCACCGGCGCGACCGATGCGTTCGAGACCGCGTGGCCGTTGCCCGGCGCGGATCGCACGAGGTACCGCGGGTTGATTTTTTCGAGTTCATCGGCCACGGCGTCGACCGTTTCGCGGATCTGCGTTTCGGTGTGGTCCGAGGTGATGAAGAACCGCAGACGCGTGGCTTGCTCCTCCACCGCCGGGTGCAGGATCGGCTGCACGTTGATCCCCCGGGCGAACAGGGCCTGCGACAGCCGCAGGGCGTCCATCGAGTTTCCGATGATCACCGGCACCACGGGCGTTCCCTTGCTCATGCCGGTGTTCAGTCCGCGCTGGCGAGCCAGGCTCAAGAATTGCGCGGCCCGTTCGTGGACGCGCGTCAAACGCTCGGGCTCGGCTTCGAGCAATTGAATCGCGGCCAGGGCCGCCCCCGCGTTCGAAGGAGTGATTCCACCGGCAAACACAAACCCCGGCGCGGTGTATTTGAGGTACTCGACCAGAGCCTGGCTGCCCGCGATATAGCCGCCGCAACTGCCCAGCGCCTTGCTGATGGTTCCCATCCAGACGTCGACGTCCTTGGAGGGAATTCCAAAGTGCTCGCCGACGCCGCGGCCATGATTGCCGAGCACGCCGATCGAATGGGCTTCATCGATATACAGCATTGCCTTGTGACGTTTTTTCACCTCGACAAATCGCGGCACGTCGGCAATGTCGCCGTCCATGCTGTAGATGCCTTCGATCGCGATCACCACCCGGCGGTAAGCCGGACGCAATTCATCCAGCAGGCTATCGAGGGCCTGCCAATCGTTGTGCGGAAAAGCCCGTCGGCGCGCGCCCGATAACGTCGCGCCTTGCACGATGCTGTTGTGCGCTAGCGCGTCGTGCAGAATCAAATCGCCGGGTCCGAACAGGTGGCCCAACGTGGTCTCGTTCGTGCTGTGTCCGCCGACCAGGGCGATGGCCGCTTCGGCGCCTAGCAGCTCCGCAATCGCTTGCTCGAGCTCGGCATGAATCGTCTTCTCGCCGGAAACCAAGCGGCTGGCCGAGACGCTGGTGCCATATCGGTCGATGGCCCGCTTCGAAGCGGCTGCCACGCGCGCATCGCCCGACATGCCGATGTAGTTGTAGCTGGAATAGCTGACCAGCTCTCGGCCGCCGATGCGTGTGGTGTCGCGAATCACGTCTTCGTGGACCTTGAAATACGGGTTCATCAGCCCGGCATCGTCGATTTCCTGCATCGTTTGCCGCAGCCGCAAGAACTCGGGAAAGCACTCGAAGCGGTAACTCTCTGGCGGAATCTCGCGGACGACTGTTGCCTGGCGCTCGCTGGGGGCCGAACCCAAGTGCGTTTCCACCGCGGCGGCCACTTCGCGGCAGGTCTCGATATGGTGCAAGATCTCCTCGGGAAATCGCCCGCCGTAGGTTTCCTCCAGCGAAGCGATAATCTCCATACGCTCCAGCGAGTCGAGCCCGAGCTCCACGATCGAGCTATCCAGCGACAGACCGATCGCGCGCTCTTTGGCGACTCGCTTGACGTGCTCCATCACGATCTCGGCCGTGCTGGCAGCAACGTGCGATGGTCGAGCGGCGGCGGTGACACTCGGGCTTGGCGCCCTTGCCTCGGACGCGGGGGGCGACTTCGCAGTCTGCTGACCGCTGGCGGCATTAGCCGGATCCTGTGCATCCCAGGCGCGCCACTCGCCGAGGATTTCGAGCGTGCCATCCAGAAAACACTGGCGGCAGGCGTGGCGCTGGATTTTTCCGCTGGATGTCTTGGGAATGCTGCCGGCTTTGATGAGCGCGATGGCTTCGACCGGCAAATCGTGCTCCGTGGCTACGTCGCGGCGGATCGCCTCGAAGACGTCGTCCAGCTCGCGTTGCTTGCGGCGTTCGACTTCTTGCACCACGATCAGCCGCTCGGTCCCGCCGACGTCGACAGTCACCGCGGCGCCGTTGCCCGGCCGCAGACGCGGATGCGCCTTGCCGACGGTCAACTCGATGTCCTGTGGATAGTGATTCAACCCGCGGACGATGATCAGGTCTTTCAGCCGGCCAGTGATGAACACCTCGCCGTCTTGCATGAAGCCCAGGTCGCCGGTTCGCAAGAAAGGGCCCTCGCCGGTGTCTTGAAGATAGGCGTGAAATATTCGCTCGGTTTCCTCGGGCCGGTTCCAATAGCCCTGTGCCACGCTGGGACCCGAAACCCAGATCTCACCGACCTGGTCGGCCGGAACCAACGTCAATTGCTCGGGATGGGCGATGACGATCCGCTGGTCGAGCAGGTTGCCGCCGCTGCCGACCAGCTCGCGCACGCCCTCCTCGTCGGCCAGGGCATCGACCACCTGATTGCTTTCCAGCGACTCGGCCTCGAACGTGCGCACCACGGGCAGCGCCGCGCGAAATCCGCCCGAGACGATCAGCGTGGCCTCCGCCATGCCGTAGCAGGGATAGAACGCCTCGCGTCGAAAGCCGACCGGCTCGAACATCCGCGTAAACTGGTCGATCGTCTCGGCTCGCACCGGCTCCGCGCCGTTAAAGGCCAGGCACCAGCGGCTCAGATCGAGCGAGTCGCGCTGTTCGGGCGTGATCTTGCGCACGCACAGGTCGTAAGCAAAATTGGGTCCGCCGCTGATCGTGCAGCGATACTTCGAGATGGCTTTCAGCCAGCGGTAGGGCTTCTGCAAAAACGACATCGGCGACAAAAGCACGTTGGCCTGGCCGATGTACATCGGCTGCAGAATGCCGCCAATCAACCCCATGTCGTGGTAGCTGGGCAGCCAGAAAACTCCGCTGCCGCTTCGCGTGTGCTCGAAGGCATACGCGATCGAGGCCGAGTTGTGCATCAGGTTGGCATGGGTCAGGATCACGCCCTTGGGCGTGCCGGTTGAGCCGGACGTGTATTGCAAAAACGCCAGCGTGTCGCCGTGGACGTCGGGCTGCTTCCAGTCGTTTTCGGTGCCGGGCGGCAGTTGGTCGGTGCATAGCCAGGCAATCTTCTTCAGATTCGGCGTCTGGTCGAGCACGGTTTGCACCCGCTCCCACACCGGGTAGGTCGTTAGCGCGACCTTGGCTTGTGCGTCGTCGGCGATCGCCTGGATGCGCGATAGCGAGCGGTTGCGCCGCGGCGGATACGCCGGCACCGCCACCACTCCGGCGTAAAGACAGCCGAAGAAGGCGATGATGAAATCCAACCCGGCCGGATACAGCAGTAGGGCCCGCTCGCCCTCGAGGTTCATCGCCTGCAAGCGGGCGGCCACGGCCCGCGCCTGGCGGTCGAGCTCCTGATAGCTGAGCCGAAGCTCCTCATCCTCGCCGTCGACCAGGTAGGTAAAGGCCCGGTCGTTGGCCTGATGCGAGGCCCGGTGCCGCAGCAACGCGACGAGATTCGATGGTCCGAAAAAGGATCCAGGCAGATGATCGAGATGCACGGCTGTCTTTGCTCTCAATAAGACAACAAGGCGAACGGACCGAACCGGCGCAGCGCCGACTCATCTAATACCATCGGCTGGCGCAACGGTGGGGCAGGATGTCGTCTTAGCCGCAACGCAAGTTCTTGCGGGGCGGCCGGATACCTCCTGCCGGAGGACCCTCATCCAAGGGCCCAAAAGTATGACCGCTAAACTCGTGCCAGTATGTCTGCCGGGCACTTACACAATCGCCACAAAATACCACGATTGCCATCCCGATTCAAACGGCCCCCACACGACGGTGGCCTCGTTCTTTTCTATTCGACCCATACTACCAAATCGCCGCCAGATATCAGGGATTTCGGGCAACCAGCAATTGAAGCCCGCTCACTGAGGTTGGGCGTCGGGCCTGCCGCGCCGGCGCGGCGTAAGCGTTGCCGGCCAAAGCCAGCCGGCCATGGATTCGTCAGTTCCAGTCCAGTCCGGTCAGCTTGCGAATCCGGGTGGCGTAATCACCCAGCAGGCCGCCGATCACGATCCACGACCCCCGCTTCTGGATTTCGATGTCTCCCTGCGGATTGATGCGGACTTTACTCTCGTCGGTGACGCCCGCGGTCCGTAGTTGGGGAATCTGATCGGAATCGGTCAGCTTCAGCAACGTCGCGCCGGTAATTTCGACGAATTTCATGCGGTCTCGCAGTGTGAAAGATGCTTAAGTGCCGGGGGCCATCATAGTCGATGGTGCGGGCAATTTGAACAACTGGCCGCCGGATTCGGCGATTTCAATTCGGCTCGCCCACGGCCAATTTCACGGCCCGGCTGAGTCGCAAAATCGTCGCCACGCTGAGTTGCTCGGCGCGCAGCTCAGGGCTCAGCTCGCAACTGGCCAGGATCGCGTCGACCGCGGGCTTGTCCAGCCGCCCTTTCCACGCGCTCAACAGCACGCTGCGCAGGAACTTGCGGCGGTGAAAGAACAGGGAGCGCGCGAATTCGTGAAAAAATGGCAAGTCGTCGATGCGGCCGCGCAACTCAGGATCGAGCTCGATCTGCAAGATCGCGGAGGTCACCTTGGGCCGCGGCCAGAAGACCGTCGGCCCCAGCAGCCGCACCAGCTCGACGCGACACTGGCTCTGCACCCACACGCTCAGCGCGCCGTAATCCTTCGAGCCCTCGGGCGCCGCGATCCTGTCGGCCAGCTCCTTTTGAATCGTGATCGTCATCGTCGCCGGTACGATGGACGACGCCAGTAGATTAGCGACCACCGGCGTGGCCACGCTGTAGGGCAAGTTGGCGACCAGTTTGAGCCGCCGCCCCGGCGCCGCGGCCAATTGTTGTTGCACGGCATCGATCACCCGATCGTCGAAATGGCTTTTGTTGCGCAGCGCGTCGTGCGCGAGCATCACCACGTTATCGAGTCCGAACAACTCCTCGCTGGCTAACTGATAGAGCTGCGGATCGATTTCGACCGTGACCACCGCGGCCGCCCGCGGCGCCATCAGCGCCGCAAGCGCTCCGGTGCCGGTTCCCACTTCCAGCACGACGTTGTCGGGCCCGAGCGCCGCGCGGTCGACGATCAGCCGCTGCAGATTCATATCGATCAGAAAATTCTGGCCGTGCCGCGCGTTGAGTCGGATTCCGGCTTCGGAAAATCGTCTGGCCAGGTACGAGATCGTCTGATTGGCGGCGGGAGCGGACATAAGTTGCAATCGGGTCCAGCGGGCGGTAGGTCGCAGAGTTTTTACGAAGCGGGCAAGGCCCGAGGTCACGGCAAACCGGCGAGTTGTTTCTGAGCATACTTGGCCAGCAGGTCGGTTTCCAAGTTCACCCGATCGCCCGCTTTCAGCCGGCCCAGCGTCGTGGCCTCGAGCGTGTGCGGAATCAGTGCCACGCTGAAGCGTTCGGCTTCGACATCGACCAAGGTCAGGCTGACGCCATCCACGGCAATCGATCCCTTAGGAACCATATACCTGCCCAGCGGCTGGGGAAAACTGAACCACAGCGTCGACCAATCGCGATCGTCGAGGCGCTCCACCAGCAAACCCGTGCCCTCGATGTGCCCGCTGACAAAGTGCCCGCCAAGTCGATCGCCGACGCGCAGCGACGGTTCCAGGTTGACCAGGCTGCCGGCGGCCAACTCGCCCAGGTTGGTGCGCTCAAGCGTCTCGGGCCCGGCCTCGAATGCCAAACCCGCGGACACGTGCTCGACGACGGTCAGGCAGCAGCCGTTGATCGCGATGCTGTCGCCTATCGCCGCCTCGCGGCTTATCTGCGGTGCTTCGATCACGAGGCGCTTACCGGGCGGCCGATCGAGAATCTTCTGAACGCGGCCCAGGCCTTGAACCAGTCCGGTGAACATGGCTGCTCCTGGGCGGTTCAAAAAATGGGGTCTTCGGTGCCGCGGCGATAGAACACGCGCTGAAAGGCGTATCGCAACGGGGCCGCCAGCACGAACACGCAACCGATGATCGGTACCGAGTAGCCGCGAATCGACATGATCGCCACGAAAGCGAACACCAGAGCCACGATATGGGCAAAGCTGCGCTGCCCGCGCAGCACCTGGTTGACAACGTGCGGATAAGGAATGCGGGAGACCATCAGCAGGGCCACCAACAGGCCAAAAAACGGCAGGCCGGTCTGCACCCATTTGTCGATCTCTTCGGCGTAGAGCAATGTGTGCCCTTCGCGGCGCAGCTCGTAGAACAAGATGGCGAAGCCGGCGATCGAAGCGGCCGCGGCCGGCGACGGCAGGCCGCTAAAGTGCATATGGTCGTCGTCCTCGCCTGACTCGACGTTAAACCGCGCCAGTCGCAGCGCCGCGCAAGCGGCAAACGCCGCGGCGATCAGCCAGATCTTGTCGTGCGAAAACGTTACCGAGGGACACATTTTCACTAGCAGAAACCCCGGCGCAACGCCAAACGACACCACGTCGCACAAACTGTCCAACTGCGCTCCAAAGTCGCTGGTCGAGCGGGCCAGCCGGGCGACGTGCCCGTCCAGCGCGTCGAAGATCATGGCCAGAAAAATCAACCAGCCGCTCAGCATGATGTTGTGCGTGTCGCTGGTCGGGTCCAGTTGCTTCATCACGCGCGTGGGATTCTGGAAGATGATGTCCACCGCCTGCGGCGGATCTTGCGTCGTGGGCCGGTCGACACGCGCGGCCACGACGATGGCGAAGAAGCCGCAGATCAAATTGGCCAGCGTGAACACTGTGGGAAAAACCGCGACCGTGCGAATCTTGTTCATGCCAGCCGCTCCCTTGCCTCAGCGAGGCCCGCATCCTCTTCGTATCGCGCCAGCACGCTGCTGCCGCCTTTGACCTTTTGCCGGGGTTCGACCAACACGCGCAAGGCCGGCTCGTCGGCCACGATCAGCTCGGTGCGCGAGCCCAGCTTGATCATGCCAAACTGCTGCCCCCGCGCGATATGCTCGCCCGAACGCAAATTGCACACGATCCGCCGGGCCAACAGGCCGGCGATTTGCCGCACCACGATCCGCCGATGTGGCTGGCTGTCTTCCTCCAGACCGATCCACAGATTTTCGTTCTTGATCGAGCTTTCCGGATTCAAGGCGTTCATGAACGCGCCGGGATGATAGCGCAGGCCGATCACTCGCGCGTCGGCCGGAGAGCGGTTGATGTGAACGTTGAAGATCGACAGAAAAATGCCGATCCGAACGGCCGGGCCTCCCACGAAATCATCGTGCTCTAGCCGAGTCACGTCCGATACCGTGCCATCGGCTGGCGACACGAGCAGCCCCGGCTCCGACGGAATGTGCCGCGGCGGGTCGCGAAAGAAATACAGCACAAACACGAGCAACACCGCGGGCGCCACGGCCCACGACCAGTGAAACCAGGCGCCAATCAAGGTCAATGCCGCCAGCGGATAGCCCATCAGTTGCAACTCGGCCAAACCCCAGCGGGCAAATGGCAGCCGATCGCGCCAGCGAAATGGATCGTCGGCCTCTTCCCAATCGCACTCGCAGCGGTTGCGGCAGAACTTCAGATCGCGCGGATCCAGAACGTCGTGCGGCGCGGCGGCGGTCGAACCGCGGCGCAATTCGGCCATGCGTCGCACGTATCCCGGGCGGAAGGTGCGCAGGTACCAGCGCCGCAGCCGTCCCCAGGCCAACTCCACCTGATAACAAACTCCGCCGCCCGGCTGCACGCTCGTGAGATTGTCGGGTACAGGCAGAGGCTGCAATCGCGGAGGTGAGGATTCGATTTTGCTCATGAACATAGCTGAAAACTGCGGCATTCTGGGGCCACTCAATCCTACCGTGTGCCCGCTGGGTTGAGAAGGAACGATTCGGGCGGCTGGCAGCTACGCTGTCAGCCAATCGACCAATTGAAGGGCAGGAATCGCCGCGAAGTGCTTCGTGTTATGCGTAACAAGCGTTAGACCGTGTGCCAGCGCCACGGCGGCGATCATTAGATCCACTGGATTGACGGCTGGTATGTTTGGAACCGATGCCGGTTCGGTTTTCCTTGACATTTACGACCAAGCCGAAAGCCTCTTATTGGTACAAGAAGTTTAACAGAAGGAATAGAAACGCGTTCATAAAAAATCATTGACTTTCGAGACGTTCGATGTGG